>NZ_JAHZOF010000007.1:0-167898 GCF_019553625.1 Anoxybacillus sp. ST70 | reverse complement strand
CTCAACTGTAAATACAGCTTGTTGTACCGTCAACATGTGATTCACCTCCTTGTCTATCAATATTCACATCATAGACAGGAAAAGCAAAAAATATTCAGCTCACTTTATGATGTGGCTGAATAGTTACGTTCAATAAGATTTAATAATCTTTCCTTGTTTCCTTCAATTACATTTATAGATTCAAACGAATAATTATTTTGTTCTTTTAACTTATTATCTAAAACAAATACGGTAATATCAATATTCGGCATGTATTCTTTATAATTAATAACTCTTCGATGGACAAATGCATTTCTATAATAATCCCCTTCTTTAGGGTACATATTAGTAATAAGAAGATAATTCATTGTTTTTCCCCTCTTAATCAATTGCATTTAAATTCTAATACTTAACCGAGTCATTCTTTCTTCTTCATTTTTATAAATTCCTCTAGTATCTATTAATTTTTTACCTTCAAATACCCTCGGATTTATCTCCTTAAAATAATCATGATCCACCAGCAACACAACAACATCAGCTTTTTCGATCGCTTCCTCTGTTTTTACAAGTTGGACATTTAATTCTAGTAAATCTTTTGGAAGCTCCTCAATATGTGGCTCAGCTACATATATAGTTTGATCATAAATAGCTGATAATTCTTTTACAATTTTCACAGCTGGGCTCTCTCGTAAATCATCAACGTTTGCTTTAAATGCTAAACCTAGGCATACAATCGTTGGATTTTGAAGATTTTTTGTTACTTCTTTAATTTTTTCAATAACAAAATAAGGCTTAGAGTCATTTACCATACGAGCTGTTCGAATGAGTTTTGCTGTTTCAGGAGCTGCATCCACGATAAACCAAGGATCAACTGCTATGCAGTGCCCACCTACTCCGGGACCTGGCTGCAAAATATTTACACGTGGATGATGATTTGCTAAATTGATTAACTCCCACACATTAATGTTGAGCTCATCACAAATCATAGAGAGTTCATTTGCAAATGCAATATTTACATCACGAAATGCGTTCTCAGTTAATTTTGCTAACTCTGCTGTTCTGGCATTTGTTTCCAAAATTTCCCCTTTAACAAACTTCTTATAGAACTGAACTGTTTTTTTAGTCGATTCTTCATCAATTCCACCGATAATCCGGTCGTTCTCTACTAGTTCTTTCAAAATTTCCCCTGGTAAAACTCGTTCAGGACAATGAGCAACAAAAATTCTGTTCTCACTATTTCCTGTAATATTTAAGTCTGGACGTTCTTCTAAAATCCATTTTGCTACCTTCTCTGTTGTTCCGACAGGACTTGTTGATTCTAAAATAACAATATTTCCTGGTTCTAAGTAAGGGGAAATAGATCTTGTAGCCTGTTCTACGTAAGCCAAATCTGGCTTGTAATTTTCCGTAAAAGGAGTTGGAACAGCAACAACAAAAACATCCGCTTTTTCAGGTAAAGTAGATGCCTGTAAGTTTCCATTATTCACAGCATTTTGCACCATTTTATCCAAGTCTGGCTCATAAATATGCACCTGACCATTATTTATCATATCAATAGCTTTTTGATTTATATCAACACCATGCACTTGAAATTGACTATTCGCCAACAAGGCCGCTGTTGGTAAACCAATATACCCTAAACCAACGACACATACTTTTTGCATTCTATTACCCTCTCTCTTCTTTTTAATAAGCACCATTCGGCTTAATCATTATTACGATTGTCTTAACAATAATCTTTAAATCATATAAGAATGAGCGTTCACGGATATATTGTAAATCTAACTCAACCATATCACGAAACCCTAAGTCATTTCTCCCACTCACCTGCCACAACCCTGTACACCCTGGGGTCACAAGAAATCGCTGTTTGTCGTATTCCGTATACTGCGCTACTTCGCAACGGTGGGCGTGGACCGACAAGACTCATTTCCCCTTTTAATACATTCCATAATTGTGGCAGTTCGTCAATGCTTGTTTTGCGAATAAATTTTCCGATTTTCGTAACGCGCGGATCGTTTTTCATTTTGAACATCGCGCCGGACACTTCGTTGTACTTCAACAATTCCTGTAACTTTTCCTCCGCATCTGTCACCATTGAGCGAAATTTGTACATGTAAAATTCTTTTCCGTCTTTCCCTACACGAACTTGTTTAAAAAAGACAGGGCCTTTTCGATCTTCTAATTTGATTAAAACGGCTACAAGAAAAAAGAGCCATGATAAGGCAATTAAGCCGATCAAAGCTCCTATAATGTCCATCATTCGCTTGGTGATTAAGTAGCTTTTTCTCTCGTTAATGAGTACTTGTTGTGTATATCTTTGTTGGACTTGTATACTGGCAGTATTGCCTGATTGAGCCAACTTCCTTCATCCCCCTTCATTCAGTCACTTTTGCTTCTTTTAATATGTTCTCGATAAATGGAATAAGCTGTTTTTTCAACTCCTCATCTTGCATCGCAAACTCCACCGTCGTCTGGATAAATCCTAGCTTCTCCCCGACATCATATCGCTTGCCTTCGAACTCGTACGCAAACACTCTTTGAATTTCGTTTAGTTGTTGAATCGCATCAGTCAGCTGAATTTCTCCACCTGCCCCTGCTTCTTGCTTGTCGAGAAACATAAAAATTTCTGGTGTTAAAATATACCGTCCCATAATTGCCAAGTTCGATGGAGCAGTTCCCGGGGCTGGTTTTTCGACGAATTGTTTCACTTGATAGCGGCGGCCTTTTTTGTCGAGTGGGTCGATGATGCCATAGCGATGTGTTTCGTCATCTCTGACTTGTTTCACTCCGATGATGGAGCTATGTGTTCGTTCAAATTCGTCCATCAGCTGTTTTAAACAAGGTTTTTCTGCTTGGACGATGTCGTCGCCTAATAGGACAGCGAATGGTTCGTCGCCGATGAATTTGCGTGCGCACCAAACGGCATGGCCGAGTCCTTTCGGCTCTTTTTGGCGAATGTAGTGAATGTCAACTTTGGACGGTTCTTTTACTTTTTCTAGCAAGTCATGCTTCTTGCTTTTTAATAAAGCTTGTTCTAGTTCAAAAGCATGATCGAAATGATCCTCAATCGCGCGTTTTCCTTTTCCTGTGACAATAATAATATCTTCAATACCGGATTCGATCGCTTCTTCGACGATGTATTGAATCGTCGGTTTGTCAACGATCGGAAGCATTTCCTTCGGCATCGCTTTTGTCGCAGGTAAAAATCTTGTTCCAAGCCCGGCAGCTGGGATAATTGCCTTTCGCACCTTTTTCACATAGATCCCTCGCTTTCTAAACTGTACACCCACGTACATGTTATATATGCACAACATATACGTCGATGTACAAAAAATAGCTCCCGTTGAGAGTTAGCCAGGTAGACGTTAAGTTTAACATTTTTTTATGTTCTATAATTCGATCGAGCAGCACATCGTATTTTACCTTTAAATGAGACATCGTTAAGTGGATTGATTCTTTCATAAGTTGTAAATCGTTTAATAGCCACTCTTCCTTGCTGTTTAGTTGCATCAAATGTTGAAGCGTTTGTTCAACACGTTCTAATTACTCATGAATCGGCTGCAGTTCTTCCTTTAACACAGAGCGAAGCACATCTTTTAACTCTTGGTTCATTTGTATTCCCCCTTTGCCGTTTTTTCCATTATAACACGCTTAAAAAGAGAGGTTGGCATTACCCATCCTCACACCGCACCATCGACGACAAGCACCTAAGGTGAGCAGATCGTCATCGTTCCACTCACAGTACGATCAATGGCCTTCATTGATAACGATAAGATATCATACACATATTTAAAACATTCACTAGATTCATTATAACGACAAATACACCCTCTTCTCTACCCTTTTTGTTAATTTATTCCCACAAAAAAGAAAACCGACAGTGCCATGTTCTGCCGGTTAATGAATCGTTTCTTCGTTATGTCCTTCTTCTCCAATGATTCGTTTTGCTTGTGCGATGATATCATTCACTTCAGCAACGGTATATTCTCGATCTGGGAGCGGACGGTCATATGCTTGATAATATAAAATTTCTGCTAGTTTTCGTTGCTTTTCGCTCGCTCGTTTCGTTAGCTTTTCTTTTTTTTTAATTCTTGTTGGAGACGTTCGATATGATATTTTGCTTCTAACTTGCAGCCGTAAGGGAAATCGTCGATGCCGAGCCGTTCAACGAGACGGTTAATTTCTGCGATTTGTTCGTCTGTTGGAGGTTCGTTGACGAGTTGGTCGATAATTTCGTTAATGCGCGCAGCGAGCTGTTCATGAAATTGTGGGTTTGTTTTGATCGCATCGTCTAATTCTGCAAACCATGTTGCTTTATTGTACAAATAATGGCGCCACTGTTCCATCAATGTTGCCGCATCGTATTTCGTTTCATCCCAACCGATTGTTTCCATATATCGTTCAAATACTTTTTTAATCGACAGCGTCATGTTCATTTTCATGCGATGAGGAAGCTGTTTTAACATATATAAAAACCCTCCATATCATTATCGTCAACCGTTAATGTATCATAAAGAAACGTGTGTTGACAAAGTTTTTTTATAACTTTGCTAGATGTTATAGGAAGGGAGGGAATAAAAAAACGCAAGAGGAAATCTCTTGCGCTTATTCGTCCGTATTGTCTGCATCGTTCATATCTTCAGCGTCTTCAACAGCGTCTTCTTCATCTGGGACCGCATCGTTTTCATCGTCGCCGACACCTTCATTTGTGTCTTCGCCTGGCTGCATTTCTTCTTGGTTGTTCATGTCGTTATCTGTATCGTCATTGTTACAACCGGTCACAACCATGATGGCAATGAGCGCGCTAAGTAGTTTAAATAGCCATTTTGTTTTCATCGTTGTTCTCCTTTCTGTCATGTATGTAATCACTTATAACATGTCCAGAAAGGGGACCGGTTATACATTATTTTTCTCCAAGCGCAAACATGATTTCTGTTTCGCAAACGAGTTCGCCATCGACTGTGGCGATGCCCTTTCCTTTGCCGATGGCGCCTTTAAAGCGAATCATTTCGACTTCTAAACGAAGTTGATCGCCCGGTTTCACTTGCTTTTTAAATCGGCAGTTGTCGATGCCTGTGAAAAAGGCGAGACGGCCGCGATTTTCTTCCTTCATTAACATCGCGACAGCCCCAACTTGTGCGAGCGCTTCAACAATTAATACGCCCGGCATCACAGCATATTCAGGAAAATGACCGACAAAAAAATGCTCGTTTGCACTGACGTTTTTAATGCCGACGGCTCGCTTTCCTTCTTCCACTTCAACGATGCGATCAACGAGTAAAAATGGATAGCGATGTGGGATAATTTGTTGAATTTGTTGCATATCAAGCATATGTGATTCCTCCTTTATAAAAAAACGGAAGGATCTCCCTTCCGTCGTTTGCTTTCAATGTATCATGTTTTTCAGTGGTCTGTCCACTACTGTTTTTCGATTAAATCGATAATATGTTGCCATGTTGTTGGTTTTAGTGCATCCAACGGCTTGCCGCCGCCGATCACACCGTAACCGATCATCGCCCCGATCGCCCCGCTTAGCACCACGAGAGCAACCACAATGATGAGGCGAAGCCAAATCGGAATGAGGCGACGGCGCGGACGACGAAGTGAACGTTTTTGTTTTTCCTCCATCTTCTTCCCTCTCTATGAACGAATACCGTTAATCAGCCCCATCATTTGATCCGATAATGTAATCGCCCGAGCATTAAACTGATATGACCGTTGAGTGATCATCAGTTCGCTCATTTCTTTCGGTAGTTCCACGTTCGATTGTTCAAGGGCATATTGTTGCATCGAGATCGAGGTACGGTTGTTGTTAGCTAAATTGACGACCGCATTCGGCGCACTTACATCAGCTGGGAAAGCAAATCGGTTTTCGCCGAGCGCTTGCATGAGCTGCGGACGTGTCACATATGAAACACCAATGTTTACCGTCTGCATTACGTTTCCGTTTGGCGCAATGAATTGCATCGTGCCGTTTTGATTGACTTGAATATTTTTAAACCCTTCGCGCACGGTAATCGGTTCATCGTTTTCATCGAGCACCGCATAACCATCTGCTGTTACAAGCATCAGTTCATCTGGATTGTTCGCGGACGGACTAAGGTAAAACGCACCATCGCGCGTATATTGAATCCCACCATCGACAAAAATGCGAAAAAACTGTCCTTCTTTTGTGAAGGCGAGATCGAGCGGGCGATCTGTTTTCACAACGAGCCCTTGTTTCATTTGCATATGTGTCGATGCTATTTTCGCTCCGACGCCAAGGCGAAGACCGTCAGGCGTGAAGCGTGGTGCTTCGTCTGTTTTTGGCAAGTTTTGAAATTGTTGAGCAAGCAGTTCGCCAAATACGGCATCGCGCTTTTTAAATCCAGTCGTATTGACGTTTGCGATATTATGGCTAATGACGTCAAGCTGTTGTTGTAGTTGGTTCATTGTATTGGCGGCAGTAATCATTGAGCGCAACATACGTATCCTCCTACTTTAAGCGACCAATTTCGTTGGCTGCTTTGTCCATACTTTTATCGTACGCTTGTAAAATTTTTTGGTTCGCCTCAAACGCTCGGTAAGCTGAAAGCATATCTGTCATCGCGCGAGACAAATCGACGTTCGAGCGCTCAATATATTGTTGGCGAATCGTATACGTCTCAGCAAGCGGAAGCTCCCCTTCTGCTCGGAATAAACCGTTTCCTTCTTTCGCAAGCGATTGAACGTTTGCCGCATAAGCGATGCCAAGGCGCGCGATCGTTTCTTCGCCTTTTGTGATCGTGCCGTCTTCACGTACTGTAAACTGCTCATCGCCTACTTGAATGCGGTTACCGCTTTCATCAAGCACGTAAAAGCCGTCCGTCGTCGTTAAAAACCCGTCTGCATCTATGGTGAAATGACCATTCCGCGTATAACGAACGTCGCCTGATTCATTTTGTACGATAAAAAACGATGTGCCTGTCCCATCAACGATCGCGATATCGGTGTTATTGCCTGTTTCGCGTATATCCCCTTGAGTAAAGTTTGGCACAAGCTCTTGCACGTACACACCTGTCGATAACGGACCGATATATGTACGATCACGCCACGTCGGTTTTTTTTCAGTCGGAATCGTCATTTGTTGAATACGATGCATGAGCATATCTGGAAAAGCTCTTAATGACGCTTGATCGGCTTTGTAGCCTGGCGTATTGGCGTTTGCGATATTGTTCGTTATCATTTCAATGCGACGCTGTTGAGAAAGCATGCCTGAAGCAGCTGTATATAGTCCGCGAAACATAAAACGTCCTCCCCAATCGTTTTTACACTACTTCCATTATAAAAGAAAAAGGGGAAAAAAGCGAATAGGTACCATTTCCCAATGGCACCTATACAGGTTGACGATACGGAGCTTTGTCAATGTTATCAAGCATTAAACCTGTGCCGATCGCCACGCAATCCATCGGATTTTCCGCGATAAAGACAGGCACTTTCAGCTCTTGCGCAAGCAGTTGATCGATGCCGTGAAGCAACGCCCCGCCGCCTGTCAAGAAAATGCCGCGGTCGATAATGTCTGCCGATAATTCCGGCGGTGTGCGCTCAAGGACGCTTTTTGCCGTTTGGACGATCGTATATACCGTTTCGCGTAGCGCTTTTTCAATCTCGCCAGAACGAATCGTAACCGTTCGTGGCAACCCTGTCACTAAATCGCGACCGCGAATGTCCATCGCTTCATCGCGAGCGTTCGGGAATACCGTAGCGATGTTTATTTTAATTTCTTCCGCTGTTCGCTCACCGATTAATAGTTTATATTCTCGTTTAATATAACTTAAAATTTCTTGATCAAATTTATCGCCCGCTACTTTAATCGATGCAGATGTGACGATATCACCCATCGATAAAACAGCAACGTCCGTCGTGCCGCCACCGATGTCGATGACCATGTTTCCAGAAGGTTGGAAAATATCCATTCCTGCACCGATCGCGGCCACTTTCGGCTCTTCTTCTAAGTACACTTTTTTGCCGCCACTTTTTTCTGCTGCTTCTTTAATCGCTTTCCGTTCTACCGATGTAATGTTTGTTGGGCAACAAATTAAAATGCGCGGTTTCGCAAACCATCCTTTTAAGTTAAGTTTGCTTAAAAAATGTTTCAGCATCGCTTCTGTAATTTCAAAATCCGCAATGACACCATCTTTTAACGGACGGATGGCAACAATATGCCCAGGCGTACGTCCGACCATGCGCCGCGCTTCTTCCCCTACCGCTAACACCCGCTTCGTATGTTGATCAATCGCTACCACAGAAGGTTCGTTTAATACAATGCCTTTTCCTTTCACATAAATCAACACGTTCGCCGTGCCGAGATCGATGCCGATATCTCTTGCTAAAAACATGTATGTTCCTCCTTGCCATTTCTCCTAATAAAATATTCTACCACAACGATGACGAAAAAAAGAGAATATTTTTGACAAGGGGAACAACAAATTTACGTCGCTTGCTCCGTTTCTTTTTTATACTTTTTCTTCGTCGCTTCTCCTCCACGCAAATGGCGAATGGATTTATGGTAATCTAAAATTTCTTTTACTTCATTCGCTAATTCGGGGTTAATTTCCGGGAGCCGTTCCGTTAAGTCTTTATGCACGGTGCTTTTGGATACACCGAACTCTTTCGCGATGACGCGAACGGTTTTTCTCGTCTCCACGATATACTTGCCAATCTTGATTGTACGCTCTTTGATGTAATCGTGCACACTGCTCGCCCTCCCTAAGTTGGATGTGAGAAGTGTGAAATGAGACGTATAAGGCGTTTATCGCAGTGGCGTTTACTCGTTCATAACGAAATCGTCAATCTCATCTATTAATCGTTCATCTCACCTCAAACACCCTCGTTGTTCAAGTTTGTAATAGTGTATTAGGGAAGGAGAAAATATATTCCATAAAAAAGCGAACAGATGAGCATTTTGCCCATCTGTTCATGTTCTTGCCATTCCGATCGAAGCATCTGGAACAGTGCTTGACGGATCGCTTTCTTGTTCATCTGTTTTGTTTTGATTTGTTTCTTGTTGTTCCGTTTGTTGTTCTTTCGTTTCTAATGCGCTAAGCGGTTGATCGAAGTAAGCGACCGGATTGACAGCTTGCCCATCTTTCCGAATTTCAAAATGGACGTGGACGCCTGCTTCTTTATTAAACTCGTTTGTTCCGGCCTTTGCGATCACTTGTCCTTGTTTTACTGTATCGCCTGCTTTCACTTGTACGTCTTTTAATGATTGATATATCGTTACAACGCCACGATCGTGTTGAATATGAACGACGTAACCAAAGAGCGGGTCTTTTTCTGCTTTCACGACCGTTCCGCTTAACGATGCGGTCACATCAAAGCTTTCGCCGTTTTTCATCGCGATGTCGACACCTTTGTTCGGATAATATTCATCATTATAAGAGACGAGAGCAGCTTCTTGTTCTTCGGCTGATGCATTAAAGTCGTAAAACGGTTTTGCGATTTCGACAGCGTTTGGATCAAGGACAGGCATCGCGATTTGTTCAACTGCTTGTTGGACAGGAACAGATTCTTGTTCGTTTACAGCTGTGCCCGGTTTTGTTTCATCAACAGGCGGTTGCACGATATCGTTTGTTTTGCTTTGGAACCAAAGCACACCTGTTAAAATGAGCGCTGCGCTTAACAAATAAATCGAAGGAACAACCCAACGTTTACGGAACAACTTTGAAACTTTTTTGTTTTCTTCTTTCATGTTCATCACCTCAGCAACCATTGTGAACAGAAAGAAGAACATTTATACACAAGAAAATAAAAAAATTTGCCGCTTCAAAATTTTGAAGCGACAAGTGACACATCGTGAATTTGTACTCCGCGATAATAATATTGGACAATTTCTTTATACGTTTTTCCTTGCTTTGCTAAAAAGTTCGCCCCGTATTGACTCATCCCAACGCCGTGACCGTATCCTTTCGTCGTGACGACAATGTTGTTTCCTTGCCTTGTCCATGTAAAATCCGTTGATTTTAATTGCAGCTTTTCGCGCACTTCCCGTCCGGTCAGCTGTTTTCCATTAATATCGACAAGAGCGACCCGTTTTCCCGGCGTGCGCGCGAGCACTTTGCCGACTGATCCGTCTTTTGGCAATTTTACACCGAGCCGCTGTTCAAATTCGCGCACAGATAGCGTCACTTGTTCGTAAAATTTTGGCGACTGTGCATCCCACGGGCTCTCCACGCTCGTTAAATAAGGGAAAGCGTTTTGCCAATACGCTTCTGAATTTTCCGTATAGCCGTTGCTTGTGGAAAAAAACGCGGCTTCAATCGGCTCATTGTTGTACGTTAAAATTTGTCCGCGCGTCGCCTCGACCGCTTCTTTAATTTTCTTTATTTTCCATTCGTAACTGATTCCCCATCGTTCCTTCAACTGCTCGTCGTTATAATACACTTGATGCATAACCGTATCGGTCACGTTCGCTCCTTCAGGCAGTTGAATGGGTTGATTATGCATCAACTGTTTAACGATATACGTTCTTGCGGTAAGCGCTTGAGCTTTTAACGCTTCCATTTCAAATTCCGCTGGCATTTCCGCCGCTACAACGCCAACGACATATTGCTCAAGCGGAAGCCGTTCGACCTTTTTCTCTTTACTTCTGTACACTGCCACTTCCACGATCGGTTCGTCGCGCGCTTGAACGGACTGCGGTTCGGCCGGAAGGGGTGTGTCTTCCTTTTCCCCAAACGCTAAAACGACTAATGCAGGAATAAGTAAAATAAGTGTAAATAACGCAACGGTCGCAATCATCCATTGTCGCAAATGCCATCCCCCCTTTATCATTATTAAACTGTATGCAGGAGGACAAGCATATATGCAAAAACGACCATTAGCTTTTCGCAAACGGTCGTTTTCTCAAAGTTATCCAATATCTGTAACTTGTTTTTCTACCGTGTCGATATGTTCGCGTACACGTTCAATATCCGCCCCTAAAGCAGCTAACTTCTCATGGAAGCGAACGTAACCGCGATCTAAATGTTTCAGCTCAGTTACACGCGTATATCCTTCTGCCACTAATCCAGCTAAAATAAGCGCTGCCGCAGCACGCAAGTCCGTTGCCGCCACTTCTGCCCCTTGCAAGCTGCACGGACCGTTAATGATGACCGAACGGCCTTCAATCTTCACATCCGCGTTCATGCGACGAAATTCTTCAACGTGCATAAAGCGGTTTTCAAATACTGTTTCTGTCACCATGCTTGTGCCTTCCGCTTTCATAAGCAGCGCCATCATTTGCGACTGCATATCCGTTGGAAAACCGGGATGTGGCATCGTTTTTACATCGACCGCTTTTAGCTTGTCAGGAGCAATGACGCGCAAACCGCTGTCTTCTTCAATAATGGTGACACCCATTTCCTCAAGTTTGGCGATCAACGACGTTAAATGTTCTGGCACCGCACCTTGTACGAGGACGTTTCCTCCTGTAATCGCAGCGGCAATCATAAATGTTCCTGCTTCAATGCGATCAGGAATAACGGTATGTTGTGCACCATATAATGTAGTAACACCTTCAATGCGAATCGTGCCTGTTCCTGCACCGCGCACTTTTGCGCCCATCGCATTTAAAAAGTTCGCTAAATCAACAATTTCTGGTTCTTTTGCGCAGTTTTCAATAATTGTTGTTCCTTCTGCCAAAACGGCAGCCATCATAATGTTTTCTGTCGCACCGACACTTGGGAAATCTAAATAAATTTTTGCCCCGCGCAATTTTCCGTCCACTTCAGCGTCGATGAAACCGTTGCCGATTTTCACCGTCGCACCCATCGCTTCAAATCCTTTTAAATGTTGGTCAATTGGTCTTGACCCGATCGCACAGCCACCCGGTAGTGCGACACGTGCGCGACCTTTGCGCGCAAGCAATGGACCCATTACTAATACAGATGCTCTCATTTTTCGTACATATTCAAATGGAGCTTCAATACTTAGCTCTCCAGATGCATCGACGACGATGGTGTTTTTGCCAACCGTCACGTCTGCTTGTAAGTGACGTAACACTTCGCTAATCGTATATACATCGGAGAGTTCAGGTACATCGTAAATGACGCTTTTTCCTTCACTCGCTAATAATGTTGCGGCGATGACAGGCAACACAGCGTTTTTCGCACCTTCCACTTTCACTGTGCCGCTCAACCGCTTCCCGCCGCGGACGATGATTTTTTCCAAGGCATTCCCCTCCGCGTCCAAAGTCTCTATATTAATATTCAGCTGTTATGATTGGGGTGCCAATGACAACGGTCGTTCGCGCGCCCAATCCGTTTTGTCGTAACGCCAGTTGAAGATTCATTTGTTGTTGTCCGACAGAAAGTGATGTCTTCCACTGCTCAGTATATGCTGAGACGGAGACAAATGTCTCTTCACGTAATGATTCAATCGGTTGCGCTTGAAAGGAAGCAAGCAAGCGAACCGCCTTGTCAAACAAAACACCTTTCATCTTACCATCGAATTCCCCTGTAATACAAGTGAAAAATGTAGGTTTTACGAATAATTTTGTCGTTTGTCGGACGAGCGTGCGTTCGAGTTGTTTATTCCACGTTGAACCGGTTGCTTCGTATAAAATAATGACTGCTGGATGATGAGCGACCGTGATGAGTTGAATCGTTTCAACGTAAGCGGAGGTTTCACGTTTGCCAATCATCTTGTGCGGTTCAACTGTCCAATGGAAAGAGGACCATGTTCTCACGTATTGTTGGATCCAGTTGTGAGGGTCTTTTGTAAGCACTTGCTCTTTGGCGTAGACGTTCCATCGTTTGGGGTGAATATGATGGGCTTCAAATACGCCGAGCATGTCGTTTATTTTCGTTATTTCTCTTTCGACACGTTCATCATCATACATCCGATAACCACTTAATAACAAACAAAAAATAACGAGTGCCAACCATCTTTTTCTCATCTCTTTTCCCTTCCTCTCCTTAGCTTTTATTGTTGCCAGATCGGAAGGGAACATACGTGAAAAAAATCGACAACGCTCGCGCTTAAAGTAAAAATGGCAATTGGCGTGACCAACGTAAATAATCTAAAAAGAAATTGCTCACTAACGAGCCGATCGCAATCGTTATTAAAATGTAAAAGACGCGCGCTTGAACGATGCGATTCGGTTTAAAAATTACTTCCAGTCGAACAGCTTGCAACGTCCACCACGTCACCGTAATAAAAAATACATGCGATAATAAACTAATTAACGCTTCTTGTCCGAATGTTTCCATCTTTATCTCTCCTCACATAAAAAAATGGAAGGGTACACCCCTTCCATTATACGTCTTACTGAAGAAAATCGCTAAAATGTTCAAATGGCGCAAGCCAATCGTAGGCGATGTTTGGAAATACCCCTAACAACACCGTACCGATGATACAAATGACAACAACAGCAATGACACCAGGCGGCCATTGTAATCGATGCGTATGTTCGACAGGTCGGAAAAACATTTGCACGAAAATGCCAAAGTAATATACGTACGAAATGACGGTTGTCACTACCATGATTGATGCAAGCACGTAATGAGCGGGTTCAACGACAAATGCGCCGAGGAAAATGTTCATTTTTCCGATAAACCCCGCTGTCCCAGGAATTCCTGCAAGCGATAGTAAAAAGATCGTCATCGCTACCGCCATGAACGGCGAGCGCCGATACAAGCCAGCAAATATGCTAATGTCTTCGTCATCATGATGTTGAGAAACGACTTGCAAAATCGCAAACGCCCCGATCGTCATGAATACGTACGCAAACAAGTAAAACCAAATCGCTTCAAACATAAACATCGATAAGCTTGCGAAAGCAACTAACACGTATCCAGCATGTGCGATGCTCGAATATGCTAGCATGCGCTTAACGTTTCGTTGCCGAAGCGCCATCGTATTGCCGATGATCATCGTTGCTCCTGCTAAAAAGGCGATATATGGCGCAAGCGTCATGAGCATCGAAGCCGAGCTTCCTGTTGGCGTTTGCGCAAAGACGGAAACGATGACACGCAAGACGATGACAAATCCAGCTGTTTTAGAGACGACGCTTAAAAAAGAAACAACAGGCGTCGCCGCACCTTGATATACGTCAGGTGCCCACATATGAAACGGAGCCGATGCCAATTTAAACGATAACCCGACGAAGGTAAGCAAAAAGGCGAGCGATAAAATGTATTGATGGTTTTCATCGTACGTGCTCGCAAGCTGCCCGGCAATTTCTTTTATATTTGTCGATCCGGTGAAGCCGAATATGTAGCTCATCCCAAACAACGTAATCGCCGTTGCAATACCTCCGGTAATGACGTATTTTAACGCCGCTTCGTTTGCGAGTGTATGTTTTTTCCGAATCGCGACGAGAATATAAGAAGAAATCGACAATAGCTCAAGCCCGACAAACAATGTAATGAGATCGCCGCTTGATGCCATCATCATTGCGCCGAGAAGCGCTGTTAAAAATAAGTAATAAAATTCGCCACGATATGCGATGCGCTCTTTTGGTTCATAATGAATCGAAAGCAACAACACGAGCGCACTACCAATCAGCAATAACGCTTTAAACGATTTGGCAAACGAATCGAGGCGGAACGTATCGCCTAAAATGGATGTGACATCACTCGTCCATAAACCGAGCAATGAAACGAATGAAACGGCGATGCCAACAAAAGCGAATAAACCAAGCAGTTGCCGATTTCGGTTTTCCGGCATAAATAGGTCGATGAGCGAGAGCGCAACGGCTACGCCGAGAATAATAAATTCCGGCATCATGACGCCCCATTCATAGCTAAGTAATGTTTCGAAATCCATCTCATCAACCCCCTAACCCGTTCATCATCGTTTCAATCGTCGTTTGTAGCGGCATCGCCAAGACGTTCGGATATACCCCGATGATGACAATAAGCAACAGTAAACTAATCGCTGGTACCCATTCTATGCCACGCAAATCGGAAACGTTTGTCACCTTTGTTTGCCCGAATGTCATGCCGAGAACAGCACGTAATAAATACACAGCTGTCATAATAATGCCGAGCGTACCGATCGCAGCGAGCAAAGGTTCTGCTTGAAATGCGCCAACGAACGCCATAAATTCGCTAATAAACCCAGACGTTCCTGGCAAACCGAGCGAAGCCATCGCCCCAGCAAGAATAAATCCTGATACATAAGGCATTGTTTTCGCCAACCCACCTAAACGAGCGAGCGTCGTCGTGCGCGTTCTTTCGTACATGACACCGACGAAGAAGAATAAAAACGCAGCGATAAATCCGTGTGACACCGCTTGGAAAATCGCTCCTTGTATTCCTGCCTCAGTGAGCGAACCGAGCCCGATTAATACAATGCCCATATGCGACACGCTCGAATAAGCAAGCACCATTTTAAAATCGGTTTGTCTCAGTGCTAAAAACGCACCGTACAACAAGTTGACGACACCTAAAACGATGAGCCATGTCGAAAATTGTTGGAATTGCCCGGGAAATAATCCGAACGCAAAGCGAACAAGACCAAAAGCACCAATTTTTAACAAAACTCCTGCGTGTAGCATAACGACAGATGGTGGCGCTTGTACGTGCACGTGCAACATCCAGCGATGAAGCGGCACGATTGGTAGCTTGACCCCAAAGGCGATGAGCAGCGCAAGAAACAACCCGTAGCGAAGCGCGTCGGAAATTGGCGAAATCGTTTGTGCCATCGGATCCGTTAATATGTGGTGCAGCTCAGCGATATTCGATGTGCCCGTGCGCGCAAACAAGACGGCAATGACGATCAATAAAACGGCTGAACCGAGCCCGTTATAAATTAAATAGCTATATGCCGCTTTTTCTTTTTCGAAATATCCCCATTTTCCGATGAGGAAAAACATCGGAATGAGCGTCAGCTCGAAAAAGATGAAAAAGAGCACAAGGTTGCTTGCGGCAAACACGCCGAGCATACCAATTTCAAGCAATAAAAATAGTTGAAAATATCCTTTCCATTCTTTTTGAATGGACATCGAAGCAATCGCAGCGAGCGTTGCTAAAACGGTCGTCAAAACGATCATAACAAGTGCAAAACCGTCAACATGAAGTTCATATGCGACAGTAAAATCTGTTTCCTTTAAAAATGGAAACTCGCCAAATTGAATCCATGACCGTTTTTCCGCTAATTTGCTTATATCATAGCCGTTTTGATATTGCCAAAACGCAAATAACGATAAACATAACGATGGCAACGTCGCTAAAACACCAAGCCATTTAATCGCTTTTTCTTGTTCTTTCGAAAGGAGCGAAAGAACGAGTATGCCTAAAAGCGGGGAGAAAATTAAGAGCGATAAAAAGTATGGCTGCATTATAAATACCCCCCTGTCACCGCAAAAATGACGACGAGAATCGCTAAAGCAACAATCGTCACCGTACCGTACATTTGTACTTGACCGTTTTGTAAACGTGAGCCGATGCGTCCAATGCCGCGCGCTGTTGCAGCAAATAGTTGAGCCACTCCTTCGATGAGGAAACGGTCGATATACTCAAACAATAAACTAATGAATGACGTTGCACGGATGACTGTCAATCCGTAAAACTCATCGATGTAATATTTGTTCATGAGCACATTGTACGTCATTGGAAAACGTGACGATAGCCAGTCGCGAGCAATGGCACGTTTACCATATATGAGCCATGCAAGAGCAATTCCGCATAAAGAAACAACGGTCGCTACAATCATAATCCAACTCGGACCTTCCGTATGTGCATGCCAGTTCGTTCCTTCTGTCAACCACTCGCCTAAAAACGCTCCCCACGGTGTTTGAACATAACCCGAAACGACGGCCAACGCACCGAGGACGATCATCGGAAACACCATGACCATCGGTGATTCGTGTACACCATCATTTGCCGTCCGCGCTTCTCCCGCAAACACGAGGAAAAATAAACGAAACATATAAAACGCTGTGAAAAAGGCAGCGATAACAGCGACAACAAATAAACCGACATGCCCGTGCGTCCACGCCGCAATTAAAATTTCATCTTTGCTGAAAAAGCCTGAGAAAAACGGAAATCCGCTAATAGCTAACGTTCCGATTAAAAAGAGCGGAGCGGTCCATTTCATTTTTTTCCATAACCCGCCCATTTGTTCAATGTTTTGCGTATGCACCGCATGAATGACACTACCTGCCGCTAAGAAAAGGAGCGCTTTAAAAAAAGCGTGTGTCATTAAGTGAAAGACGCCTGCCACGTACCCAGCAGAGCCGAGCGCTAACATCATGTAACCGAGCTGGCTAACAGTCGAATAGGCAAGCACGCGTTTAATATCCGTTTGCACTAGGCCGATGGACGCTGCAAAAATGGCGGTAAATCCTCCGACGTAAGCAACGGTCGTCATCGCAACTTCACTTGCTTCGTAAAGCGGAAACAACGTCGCAACTAAATATACCCCGGCAGCAACCATCGTTGCCGCATGAATTAATGCCGAGACAGGCGTCGGCCCTTCCATCGCATCTGGAAGCCACGTATGAAGCGGAAATTGACCGGATTTCCCGATCGCACCGATAAAAATGAGAATGGCGCTTAACGTCATGATTGTCGTTGAAACATCCCCTTGTTGTAACGCAGCAAAAATAGCTTCATATTCAAAACTTTTTACTTCAAGGAACAATAAAATCATGCCGATCAATAAGCCAACATCCCCGATGCGCGTCATAATAAACGCTTTTTTCGCCGCAGCTTTCGCTTCTTCTTTGTAAAAATAAAATCCGATGAGTAAGAACGAGCCGAGACCGACAAGTTCCCAAAAAATATACGTTTGCAGTAAATTTGGTGATACGACGAGCCCGAGCATCGCGAATGTAAACAAACCTAAGTAGGCGTAAAATACCGGGAAGCGCTCATCACCGTGCATATATCCTTTCGCATACGTATGTACGAGAAAGCTAACAAGCGATACAACAACGAGCATGAGCGCATTGAGTGCGTTCACTTCAAAGCCGACAGTCAAATGCACATCCCCAATTGTCAACCATGTGTATGCTTGTTTATATGTTGGCTCCGTCCAGCGCTCGTACAACGTTCCGAGGGCGAAGACGAGCGAAAGAAGCGTCAACAACATTCCGACATACGCGCTTCGTTCTTTTAACTGCTTGCCCACAACAAGCAGCACAACAAACGAGACGAACGGAAAAAGCGGTATGAGCCATGCGTTTTCCATCATCGTTCAATCATCCCCTTTTTCAGGTGCATTTATATGTAACCCCTTTGTTTCCCATCCTTTATCGTTTCATCGAATCGACTTCATCAATATGAATCGTTTTGCGATTGCGGTATAACGCAATTAAAATAGCTAACCCGACTGCTGCTTCCGCTGCGGCAACAGTAATGGTAAAGAGCGAAAATACTTGACCTGTAATGCCTGGATTTACCCCGTATTTGCTAAATGCAACTAAGTTGACGTTTACGGCATTTAACATGAGCTCGATACAAATAAGCACAATGACTGTATTGCGTTTCGTTAACGCTCCGTACAATCCGATGCAAAACAATAAAAGCGCAAATACGAGATAGGCGGATAACGGTACATTCATTCTCCCGCCTCCTTATCATCTTTTTTCGCTAAAATGACGGCGCCAATGAGTGCGACGAGCAATAAAACGGACGCAAGTTCAAACGGAATGACGTACTTCGAATAGAGCGCGATTCCGATTTGTTCCGTATTTTTATCATGAAGCCCAACCGCTTCGCTGCCAAAGTCAAGCGTGCGAATGCCGATGTACATCACCGCACCAAAAGCAACCGTACCAAGTAGGGCGAATGCTTTTCGAAGCGGGCTGCCTGTCGATTGGCCGTCATCTTGATGACGCGTAAGCATAATCCCGAACAACATAATAATTGTAATCGCACCAGAGTAAATCAGTACTTGGACGGCCGCTACAAATTCAGCCGATAAAAGAACGTAAATGCCGGCGATACTGACGAACGTAAAAACGAGCGCGACGACCATATGAACAACTTTGTTTAAATTTAACATAAACACGCCGCCGCCAAGCGCAATGAGCGCAAGAACGAAAAATGCGAGATATTGTCCACTCATGGCTTATTCACCTTCCGCACGTTCGTATCGTTTTCATCAAGCCACGTTAAATCTTTAAATAATTCATCGCGGCTATATTCCGCTAATTCAAAGTTGTTCGTCATCACAATCGCCTCAGTCGGACATACTTCCGTACATAAATCGCATAAAATACAAATTTCAAAGTTAATGTCATACGTATCAATAATTTTTCCTTTTTTCGTCGGATCCGGATGTTTTTTGCCCGTCAGCTGAATACAGTCGGTCGGGCAAATGTTTGCGCACTGATTACAAACGATACATTTTTCCGGATAAAACTTTTGAATGCCGCGAAAGCGATCCGGAAGCGGAAGCGATTCATTCGGATAATCGTACGTCACTTTTTCTTTTGTTAAGTTTTTCAGCGTATACGCTAATCCTTTCATTAAACCGAGCATTTCTGCCCACCCACCTTTTTATTTAAAAAAATAGTTGTTTCACAAGAGCTGTGACAAAAATATTGACGAGCGCAACAGGCAATAACACTTTCCAACCAAACTCCATCAATTGATCGGCACGCACACGCGGAAACGTAATGCGAAACCAAATAAATAAGAAGACGACAAGACTAAACTTTAACGCAAACCAAACGGCCCCTGGAATAAAGTCGAGAAACGGAAGCGGATGCCATCCTCCTAAAAAGAGCACCGTCGTTAATGCTGCCATCGCAAAAAAGTACACGTACTCTGCGAGCATAAAAAACGCCCAGCGGAATCCAGAATATTCAACATGGAATCCTGCAACAAGTTCCGATTCCGCTTCCGGCAAGTCAAACGGCGTTCGGTTTAACTCCGCCACAGCGGCAATAAGAAAAACGAGAAAGCCGATCGGCTGTACAACGATAAACCATACATCTTTTTGCGCTTCGACAATGTCGTTTAAGTTTAAGCTTCCCGACAACAAAATGACACCAATGACAGACATGACAAGCGGCACTTCGTATGAAATCATTTGCGCAGCTGCGCGCATGCCGCCAAGCAGGGCATATTTGTTGTTCGATGCCCATGCGCCTGTCACCACTCCGATTGTCGTTAATCCGGAAACGGCGATGTAATACAATAGCCCGACGCCAATATCAGCAAATTGCAACGCATCGGTAAACGGCAGTGCGGCAAGCACCATAAATGCAGGGGCAAACGCGATGACCGGTGCTAAAATAAACAACGGGCGATCGGCTGCTTTTGGAATCGTATCTTCTTTTAACAATAGCTTTAAAACGTCAGCCACCGTTTGCAGCAACCCCCAGCGTCCTCCAACTTGGTTCGGACCGATGCGGCCTTGCATAAATCCCATCACTTTTCGTTCCGCTAAAATGCCATACGTGACAAATCCTAATACAACGAGCAATAGTCCAACGCCAATCGCAAAGAAAATGGCGACATTCGTCCAGCTTGGCGTCGACTGCAAAAGTTGTTCCATCATCATCCATCGACCTCCCCAAGCACGATATCAATCGCGCCAAGTATCGCAATTAAATTCGCGATATTTTCCCCTTTTAATAGTTTTGGAAGGATTTGTAAATTATAAAATGACGGTCGACGGAATTTTAAGCGATACGGCTCTTTTTTCCCGTCGCTCGCAATATAACAACCGATTTCCCCACGCGGTGACTCGATGCGCACATACGCTTCTCCCGGTGGCGCTTTAATAATTTTCGGCACTTTCGCCATAATCTCGCCGTCATCTGGAAACTGCTCGCACGCCTGCTCGATAATACGAAGCGATTGTTCAATTTCAGCAAGTCGGCACTCATAGCGCGCAAAACAATCTCCTTCTGTACGTACAGGAACATCGAAATCAAATCGATCATAAATAGAATATGGTTCATCTTTTCGTAAATCCCATTTCACACCAGTACAACGCAAATTGACGCCGCTTAGCGAATATGCTAACGCCTCTTCTTTCGTGTACTTGCCAACTCCGATGACACGGTTGCGGAAAATTTCATTTCCCGTGACAAGTTCATGGTAGCCTTCTAGCTGTTTGCGCATATATGGAACGAACTGTTTTACTTTATCAATCCATCCGTCTGGCGCATCCCATTTCACGCCGCCCACACGCATGTAGTTAAACGTTAAGCGCGCACCTGATAGTTCATTTAATAGATTAATAATCATTTCCCGCTCACGAAACGCATATAAAAACGGACTGACTGCACCAATATCAAGCAAATACGTTCCCCACCAAACGAGGTGGCTCGCAATGCGACCGAGCTCCATCGCAAGCACGCGTAAATACTCGGCACGCTCCGGCACTTCAATGCCCATCATCGTCTCTACTGCGTGACAAATGACGTAGTTGTTCGTCATCGCTGATAAATAGTCCATGCGATCAGTGTATGGGATGATTTGTGTATACTGCAAATTTTCTGCGATTTTTTCTGTCCCGCGATGAAGATAACCGATGACAGGAGTCGCTTCCTTAATGATTTCCCCATCGATTTTTAACACGAGACGAAACACGCCGTGTGTGCTCGGATGTTGCGGTCCGACGTTTAAAAGCATCTCCTCTGTTCTCAGCACGCCTTAACCCTCCATATCGTACGGCTCGTAATCTTTCCGAAGCGGATAGCCGACCCAGTTTTCCCCTAAGAAAATGCGAATGAGTTGCGGATGACCTTCAAAACGAATGCCAAGCAAATCATACGCCTCACACTCCGGCCAATTTGCTCCTGGCCAAAGCGGAACGAGCGAGTCAATGACCGGTTGATCGCGATCAATTTTTACTTTCAACGCAACTGATTGGCGATTTTTATACGAATATAAGTGCACATACACTTCCATATGCGTTTGAAAGTCTGTTCCGTGCAATTCTGATAAATAATCAAAACTTAGCTGCTCATTATATTTTAAAAACTCAGCCACTTTAAAATATGTATCTTTTTTTACAACGAGCGTCGGCACGTCTTTCGACAAACGATTGATGTAAGCGTTTTCTAATACATCTTTTCCGAGATGTTCTTCAATGACTTTAACGTATTTGTCGAGATATGGCTGATTTGGTGACGGCTTTTCCTCTTTTTCTTCAGCGACATCTGCACTTTTTGCTTTTGCTGCCGCTGCGGCTTTCGCCTTCGCTGCTGCCGCCGCTTTTTTCTTCGCCAATTCTTCTTCGCTTAATTCCCCTGACTCTGCCGCTTTTTGTTTTGCTAACGCTGCGGCTTTCGCTTTCGCTGCTGCCGCTGCTTTTTTCTTCGCCAATTCTTCTTCGCTTAATTCCCCTGACTCTGCCGCTTTTTGTTTCGCTAACGCTGCGGCTTTCGCCTTCGCTGCTGCCGCTGCTTTTTTCTTCGCCAATTCTTCTTCGCTTAATTCCCCTGACTCTGCCGCTTTTTGTTTTGCTAACGCCGCGGCTTTCGCTTTCGCTGCTGCCGCTGCTTTTTTCTTCGCCAATTCTTCTTCGCTTAATTCCCCTGACTCTGCCGCTTTTTGTTTCGCTAACGCTTCAGCTTTTGCTTTCGCTGCTGCTGCTGCTTTTTTCTTCGCTAGCGCAAGGTCTTCTTCACCTTCGAGCGGAGGCTCAGTTTGTTCCGCTGCTTGCTTCGTCGCAAGACGCTCTTTCGCTAATTGTTTCGCCCGTTCCGCCGCCTCTTTTTTTAGTTGCTGTAAATCTTTTTCATCCATAACTTACAGCACCTTCTTTCCTGTTTTCGCTTCGTAGCGAATTTTTTCTTTCAGTTTGTTAATGCCATAAATTAATGCAGCTGGATTTGGCGGACAGCCTGGAATATATACGTCAACCGGTACAATTTGATCAACACCTTTTACGACGCAATACGATTTTACATACGGCCCACCTGCTGTCGCACAAGAACCCATCGCAATCACC
The DNA here is from genome assembly GCF_019553625.1 of Anoxybacillus sp. ST70. Classification (NCBI taxonomy): domain Bacteria; kingdom Bacillati; phylum Bacillota; class Bacilli; order Caryophanales; family Anoxybacillaceae; genus Anoxybacillus; species Anoxybacillus sp. ST70. Next base: position 145,053 of record NZ_JAHZOF010000007.1, on the reverse strand, counting down.
CATTTCGGTTCAGGCATTTGATCATATAAACGGCGAACGATTGGCGCCATTTTTTTCGTCACCGTTCCTGAGACGATCATGACGTCGGATTGGCGAGGCGACGTACGGAAAAAAGAACCAAAACGATCTAAATCGTAATGCGAAGAGCCAACCCCCATCATTTCAATCGCACAACAGGCAAGACCGAACGTGAGCGGCCATAATGAGTTGCTGCGCGCCCATGCTTTGAGCTGTTCTAACGTCGTTAAAAAAACGTTGCGACGCATTTCTTCCATTTCTTGATCTGATACGTTCAATAATTTTACATCCATTTTAACACCTTCTTCTTCCAAGCATACACAAGTCCAATCAACAACATGACGACGAAAATGAGCATTTCAATGAGCGCAAATGCACCAAGCTTTTCAAACGCCACCGCCCACGGATATAAAAATACCGTCTCTACGTCAAAAATGACGAACAATAACGCAAAAATGTAATACCGTATGTTAAACTGCACGCGTGAATCGTGGAACGGATCTAATCCGCTTTCGTACGTTGTTTGTTTCGCTGCATTTGGCGCATGTGGACGAAGAAAACGCCCCGCCGTGAGTGCAACGATTGGAAGTAAAATGCCTAAACAAAGAAACACAAAGACGACTACATAACTGTTTACATAAACGTTCAACGATGTCCCACCCCTTTGTGACTTTATACACATTTTTCAAAAACGTCATACTATTACGACTGTAACCGATAACATTATATCACTTCTTCACATATGTGTCGATAAAACTTGTTCCAAAAATAAACAAAAAAACCCTAAGAGACGATGCTCCTAGGGTTAAAAATTGCGATTCGCAACATTTAAACGGTTAATCGCACGACGTAAAGCTAATTCCGCCCGTTTATGATCAATATCATCTTGTTTCGCTTGCAAGCGGCGTTCAGCCCGCTCTTTCGCCGCTTTTGCGCGCGCAACGTCAATACTTTCTGCTCGTTCTGCTGCTTGCGCTAAAATCGTCACACGATCAGGGCGAACTTCTAAAAAGCCACCGCTCACCGCCACGAGCTCAGTCGCGTTTCCTTTTTTTAAACGAACCGCGCCAATTTCTAGCGGTGCGACCATCGGAATGTGCCCTGGCAACACGCCGAGTTCGCCGCTTTGCGCTTTAGCGCTTACCATTTCCACATCCGCTTCATACACTGGGCCGTCCGGAGTTACGACACTGACTTTAATCGTCTTCATGAAAAAATCCTCCTCGGTCCCTTATTAAACTTCTACGCCCATTTTTCTCGCTTTTTCAATTACTTCTTCAATGCGGCCAACTAAGCGGAACGCATCTTCTGGAAGATGGTCATATTTTCCTTCCAAAATTTCTTTAAAGCCACGAACTGTCTCTTTTACAGGTACGTATGAACCTGGTTGCCCTGTAAACTGTTCAGCGACGTGGAAGTTTTGTGATAAGAAGAACTGAATGCGACGAGCGCGATGAACGACAAGTTTATCTTCTTCTGAAAGCTCATCCATACCAAGAATGGCGATAATGTCTTGTAATTCTTTATAGCGTTGCAACGTTTGTTGCACTTTGCGCGCCACTTGGTAATGCTCTTCTCCAACAATTTCTGGTGAAAGCGCACGAGATGTCGATGCAAGCGGGTCTACCGCTGGGTAAATACCCATCTCTGATAATTTACGCTCTAAGTTTGTTGTCGCATCTAAGTGTGCGAACGTTGTCGCTGGTGCTGGGTCAGTGTAGTCGTCCGCTGGAACGTAAATCGCTTGGATCGACGTAACCGAACCGACAGCTGTTGATGTAATACGCTCTTGTAATTGACCCATTTCTGTCGCAAGTGTTGGTTGGTAACCTACCGCTGAAGGCATGCGTCCTAATAGGGCAGAAACTTCTGAACCTGCTTGCGTGAAACGGAAAATGTTGTCGATGAAGAACAATACGTCTTGTCCTTGCTCATCACGGAAATATTCCGCCATTGTTAATCCTGTTAACGCAACGCGCATACGTGCTCCAGGCGGCTCGTTCATCTGACCGAATACCATCGCTGTTTTGTTAATAACGCCAGAGTCTTTCATTTCATGGTACAAGTCGTTTCCTTCGCGCGTACGCTCACCAACGCCGGCGAATACAGAAATACCACCGTGCTCTTGCGCGATGTTGTTAATTAACTCTTGGATTAAAACCGTTTTTCCTACTCCTGCACCACCGAACAAACCGATTTTTCCACCTTTAATATAAGGGGCAAGAAGGTCTACAACTTTAATCCCTGTTTCAAGAATTTCAACTTGTGTTGAAAGTTGTTCGAATTTTGGTGCTGGACGGTGAATTGCATCGCGACGAGCGTCTGCTGGAATATCTTCTCCTAAGTCAATCGGCTCTCCTAATACGTTAAATACGCGTCCGAGCGTGACTTCACCGACAGGAACAGAAATCGGTGCTCCCGTATCGATGACTTCCATTCCACGCACTAATCCGTCAGTCGTTGACATCGCAATTGTGCGCACTGTGTCGTCCCCAAGGTGAAGGGCTACTTCTAACGTTAAGTCGATATCGACTTCTTTTTCGTTACGCGCTTTATGTTTAATTTTTAGGGCGTTGTAAATCGCAGGTAAGTGTCCGTCTTCGAACTTTACGTCTACAACAGGACCCATAACTTGAATAACGCGTCCTTTTGCCATCGTTTTCCCTCCTAACTAACTGCTTAAGCTATTGCAAGGCGTTCGCTCCGGCCACAATCTCTGTAATTTCTTGCGTAATCGCTGCTTGACGAGCGCGGTTGTAAGAAAGCGTAAGTGTCCGAATCAATTCTTTTGCGTTGTCTGTTGCGTTTTTCATCGCTGTCATCCGCGCAGCATGCTCGCTCGCTTTCGCATCGAGCAACGCGCCATAAATTAAGCTTTCAGCGTATTGCGGCAACAACACTTCTAAAATTTCTTCTTGTGACGGTTCAAATTCGTAAGTGGTCAACTTTTTCTCCGATGCTAAATCGGTTAATGGTAATAACTTTTTCTCCGTCACATCTTGTTGGATGGCGCTTACGAAATGATTGTAAAACATATACAATTCATCAAACGTACCATCTGCAAACATGTTCACCGTTTTGTTCGCAATTTCTTTAATGTCCGCAAACGTTGGTTGATCTGGCAAACCGGTAATATGTAAAGCTACCGGAATATTGCGGCGTTTAAAGAAGTTTAAGCCGACGCGACCAATCGCAATAATCGCATATTCTTCTGTCGAACGGTGACGCTCTTGAATCGTTTGAAAAACGGTACGAAGCACGTTGCTGTTGTAGGCGCCAGCTAAGCCACGGTCAGATGTAATGACTAAATATCCCGTCTTTTTTACCGGGCGCTTCACAAGCATCGGATGAGAAGCGTCGTTGCTTCCGAGCGCGACGCTCGCGACGACCTCTTGAATTTTTTCCATATACGGCGTAAACGATCTTGCATTATGTTCCGCACGATTTAATTTTGATGCCGAGACCATTTCCATCGCTTTTGTAATTTGGCTCGTCTTTTTTGTCGTGTTAATGCGCGCTTTTATATCGCGTAACGATGCTCCCAAAGGTTTCACCACCTTTTTCGCTCAATTGTTGAAAGGGACGGAACAGCTAAGCTGTTCCGCTCACTTTTCTTACTCCGATACAACAAACGTCTTTTTGAACGCTTCAATCGCTTTGTTGAAGTCTTCTTCGTTTGGAAGATCGCCTGTTGTGCGAATATGTTCCATCAGTTTTTGACCGTTTTCGTCTTTGTCTAACCATGCATGGAACTCTTTTTCAAAGCGGCGAATGTCTTCTACTGGAATGTCATCTAAAAAGCCGCGTGTTAATGCGTAAATAATCGCTACTTGTTTTTCAACTGGTAGCGGCTCATGTAAACCTTGTTTTAACACTTCAACTGTGCGCGCACCGCGAGCAAGTTTCGCTTGTGTTGCTTTATCAAGGTCAGAACCGAACTGCGCAAACGCCTCTAACTCGCGATATGCCGCTAAGTCAAGACGCAACGTACCAGATACTTTTTTCATCGCTTTAATTTGTGCTGCCCCACCGACGCGCGATACAGAAAGACCGGCGTTAATCGCTGGACGCACGCCTGAGAAGAACAAGTCAGACTGCAAGAAAATTTGCCCGTCTGTGATGGAAATGACGTTCGTTGGAATGTATGCTGAAATGTCGCCCGCTTGTGTTTCAACGAACGGCAACGCTGTTAATGAACCTGCACCTTTCGCATCGCTTAATTTTGCTGCCCGCTCAAGCAAGCGAGAATGCAAGTAGAATACGTCACCTGGATACGCTTCACGACCTGGCGGACGGCGTAATAATAACGAAAGCTCACGATAAGCTGCCGCTTGTTTTGATAAGTCATCGTATACAACAAGAACGTGTTGTCCTTTGTACATGAAGTATTCGCCCATCGTTACGCCCGCATATGGTGCTAAGAATAAAAGCGGAGCTGGCTGTGACGCAGACGCTGTAACGACGATTGTGTAATCTAATGCACCGTATTTACGCAACGTTTCAACGACGTTACGAACTGTTGATTCTTTTTGTCCGATCGCCACATAAATACAAATCATGTTTTTCCCTTTTTGGTTAATGATTGTATCTACTGCAACGGACGTTTTTCCTGTTTGACGGTCTCCGATAATTAACTCACGTTGACCGCGACCGATTGGCACAAGCGCGTCAATCGCCTTAATTCCCGTTTGAAGTGGCTCATGGACAGATTTACGATCCATAACGCCAGGCGCTGGGCTTTCAATCGGGCGAGTTTCTGTCGTTTCGATTGGACCAAGTCCGTCAACTGGTTGACCTAATGGATTGACGACACGACCGATTAACGCTTCACCTACTGGCACTTCCATAATGCGACCTGTACGACGTACTTCATCGCCTTCTTTAATGCCTGTGTACGGTCCTAAAATAACGATACCGACGTTGTTTTCTTCTAAGTTTAGCGCCAATCCCATGACGCCGTTGGCAAACTCAACAAGCTCTCCTGACATAACGTTGTCGAGGCCATGAGCACGAGCGATTCCGTCACCAACTTGAATGACTGTACCGACATCGCTCACTTCGATTTCAGACTGATAGTTTTCAATTTGCTTTTTTATCAGCGCGCTAATTTCTTCCGCTTTGATGCTCATGCATTTCACCCCTATCTATAAATGTTAGCGAGTTAACTGTCGCTGTAATCTTGCTAATTTTCCGCTGACGCTTCCGTCGAAAATGCGGTTTCCGATGCGCACTTTGACGCCGCCGATCACATCTTTATCAATGACGTTTGTAATGCGAAGCGCGTCGACGCCAACTTTTTTCGCAAACACGTCTGCAAGCGCATTCGTTTCGTCTTCCGTTAACGGACGAGCCGAATAAACGATCGCCTCAGCTACACCGCGTGCTTCATTTGCTAGCGCAATAAACGCATCTGCTAAATCGTTCACGATGTCGATGCGATGGCGATCTAAAAGCAACATGAGCGTATGTTGCAATACCGTCGAAATGTTCGCAAACGCTTCTTGGACGAGCGCTTTCTTTTTCGTTAGCGCAATTTTTGGATGGTTTAGCACAGAAAGAAGCGCTTCATTTTGTGCAAACACTTGTTTGACGACGCGAAGTTCTTGTTCGAGCTGATCAAGAAGCTGCTGTTCTTTCGCAATTTCAAAAAGTGCCGACGCATATCGTTTCGCTACGACTTGTTTGTTCATCGGCTTTCTCCTACCTCTTGAATGTACTCACTAATCAGCTTCGCTTGATCTTGTTCGCTCAACTCTTTTTCAATGACTTTTGATGCAATAAGTACAGATAAAGAAGCGACTTGTTGACGCAACGCTGCCATCGCCTGTTCTTTTTCTTGTGCGATTTCTTTTTTCGCTGCCTCTTTTAAGCGCTCTGCTTCTTGACGAGCGGCTTGAATGATTTGCTCTTTTTGCTCTTCGCCAAGCTTGCGAGCTTCTTCGATCAGCGCTTGCGCTTCTTGGCGTGACTTTTTCATTAATTCACGTTGCTCTTCTGCAAGCTTTTTCGCTTCTTGATGATGCTTTTCTGCTTGCTCAATTTCGTTCGCAATATGCTCTTCGCGCTGTTTCATGACGCCCATTAATGGACCGAACGCATATTTGCGAAGCAAAAACATGAGCAATAAGAACATGACTAATTGGAATGCGATATCGCCGCCGTTGAACCCATGTCCACCAGCGCCTAATACAAACATGTTTACCACCGCGCGTTTCACTCCCTTCAAAAATCGCCCGAATACTAGTCGGAACGTGTGCGTACGAACATAAAGGAATGGCGAAGGTTCTCATGGAATGATCTTCGCCATTGTTGAACGAGTTTCGTTTCCGTATGCAGTTACCGCTCGTTTCGAACGAGCGCTCAGTTTTAACGACCTTGAACCATGAACGCGATAACGACCGCGATGATCGGAATCGCTTCGACTAACGCTACCCCGATAAACATTGTTGTTTGTAACATACCGCGCGCCTCTGGTTGACGTGCAATTCCCTCTACTGTACGAGATACGATTAAACCGTTACCAATACCAGCACCAAGTGCCGCTAAACCAATTGCAATTGCAGCTGCTAATACACCCATTTGAAAAGTCCTCCTTCAATTTTTTATGTTGAAATGAATGTGTATTGAAAATTAATGGTCATGACTCACTTTGTGCGCCATATAAACCATTGTTAACATCGTGAAAATAAACGCTTGGATCGCGCCGACGAAAATACTAAATCCTTGCCATGCGATCGTTGGAATGATCGCCGCAATTGTTCCGCCGACTCCTGTCGCTAAACTTCCCGCTAAGAGCGCTAACAAAATTTCACCCGCAAAAATGTTCCCGTATAGACGGAGACCGAGCGTTAATGTATTCGCAAATTCTTCAATAATTTTTAATGGGAACAAAATTGGCATTGGGCTAACGAATCCTTTTGCATATTCTTTAAACCCGTTAAGCTTAATGCCATAGTAATGCGATAACGCGACAACCATCGTCGCCAACGTCAACGTCACGACTGGATCAGCTGTCGGTGATTTCCACCATAGCTTATTGTCGATGACGACTGAAAACGGCAGACCGAGCATGTTCGCTACAAAAATGTACATGATGAGCGTCATGCCGAGCATATGAAAGCGTCCACCTGTTTTCCAATCCATGTTGCTTTTAATAATTCCTTTGACAAAATCCATAACCCATTCAAGAAAATTTTGCATTCCCGTTGGCTTCATCGCTAAGTTGCGCGTGGCTAATACGGCAATGACAAAGACGATGACGGATGTAACCGTAATCATTAATACGTTGGCTAAGTTAAATGTTAAGCCAAACAGCGTGTATAAAGGAGCTTCGTGATGCATCTGTACTCACCTCTCTTCCCCTTTTGTTTTTTGGAAAAAGAAATCTATTATAATGACAATATAAGATGTCATTAATCCCAATACGATCCAGCCGACAGAAAACTGTTCAGGCCAACGAAAAGCAATAAATACAGCGAACGCAGCAGCAGCCATGCGCGACATCATGCCAAGCGAGCGCGCTTTTTGTCCAGACGCAACCGCTTGTCCAAACCGCTCCACTTTCCGCACCATCGTCCAACCGTTATATAGGCTGATAACCGTCCCGAGAAGCAAACTTGAAAACGCTTGCTGATAAGGCGTAAATGCCCAACCTAACACGTAAATCGACAGCAAGTATAGTATGTATGATTTGTGACGGCGCCAATGTTGCTGTAACTCGTTCATTTTTCCTCTCCTGAAAAAAATGAGCGAATGAGGCGAATCATCGCATAAACACCAGCCGCTAATCCGAGAAGCAAACCGACAATTAAAAAAAGCGGTTCGGTACCAAAACGCTCGTCGACAAAACGCCCTCCAAAAACCCCAACTAAAACGGAACCGACAAGTTGAGAGGAGATGGCCGTCATCAAACCGATCGCTCGAAACGGATGGCGCTCATGTTGTCGCATACGGAAGCCTCACTTTTCATTTTCAGAATTTACTGTATTTTTAAAAAGGTTATCCTTATCCCTTTGTAAGCATACAATAGTGAAAACACGATGTCAATGTGTTCGGTCACAAAAATAGGGAAAATTTTTGGTAAGAAAAAGGGATGCGTCGTCACATCCCTTTTTCTTATTGAAATGGCGTTGGCGGAACATCGCTTTGTTTAAAATAGTAACGAATCGCTTCGACAATCCGCTTCGATGCCCAACCGTCACCGTACGGATTGGACGCTTTCGCCATTTGCTCGTACGCTTTTTCATCTGTTAATAGCTCGCTTGCTAGCGCGTAAATCGTTTGTTCATCTGTTCCCGCAAGCTTGAGCGTTCCGGCTTCGATGCCCTCCGGTCGTTCAGTTGTGTCGCGCAAGACGAGTACAGGCACGCCAAGTGAAGGGGCTTCTTCTTGAACACCGCCTGAATCTGTTAAAATGATGTGCGCTCTCGCCGCAAAGTTATGAAAGTCGATGACGTCTAACGGGTCAATTAAATGAATGCGTTCATCGTTTCCTAACATGTCGTTCGCTAACTCGCGCACGACCGGATTTAAATGAACAGGATAAACGACTTGCACGTCATTGTAATTTTCAACGAGCCTTTTCACCGCTCGGAACATGTTTCGCATCGGCTCGCCAAGGTTTTCACGACGATGCGCTGTCAATAAAATCATGCGGCTTCCCGCTACCTTTTCTAAAATCGGATGCGTATAAGTCTCGCGCACCGTTGTTTTTAACGCATCGATCGCTGTGTTGCCTGTAATGAAAATGGCGTGCTCTGGCTTGTTTTCTGCACGTAAATTTTCGGCTGCTTTTGGGGTCGGGGCAAAATGCAAGTCAGCTAATACCCCCGTCAATTGTCGATTCATTTCTTCCGGAAATGGCGAGTACTTATTCCACGTTCTAAGTCCTGCTTCTACATGTCCGACTGCAATTTGGTTGTAAAACGCCGCCAGACTAGCGACAAATGTCGTTGTCGTGTCGCCATGAACGAGCACGATGTCAGGCTGTACTTTTTTCATAACATCGTCCAAGCCGGCAAGCGCCCTTGTCGTAATATCGACAAGCGTTTGGCGCTCTTTCATAATGTTTAAATCATAATCTGGTTGAATGCCAAAAATATCGAGCACTTGATCAAGCATTTGGCGATGTTGTGCTGTCACAGTCACAATCGATTCAATGTCTTCGTACTTTTGCAACTCTAAAACGAGCGGAGCCATTTTGATCGCTTCCGGTCTCGTCCCGAAAATGGTCATCACTTTTCGTTTATTCATTATACCCACCTTACTTCGTTCCGAATAGACGGTCTCCAGCATCGCCAAGACCTGGCACAATATAGCCGTGATCGTTTAACTTTTCATCTAACGCAGCGATATAAATATCGACGTCCGGATGCGCTTGTTGCACCGCTTCGACTCCTTCTGGCGCAGCAATTAAACACATAAATTTAATGTTTTTTGCGCCACGTTTTTTCAACGCATGAATGGCTTCCACAGCGGATCCACCTGTCGCAAGCATCGGATCGACGACAATGAAGTCGCGTTCTTCAACATCCGTTGGAAGTTTCACGTAATATTCGACCGGTTTTAACGTTTCCGGATCGCGATATAGACCGATATGTCCAACTTTTGCGGCTGGAATAAGCTTTAAAATCCCGTCAACCATTCCGATTCCTGCACGTAAAATCGGGATGATGCCTAATTTTTTTCCTGCGATCACTTTCGCTTTTGCTTTGCTGACAGGCGTTTCGATTTCAACTTCTTGAAGCGGCAAATCGCGTGTAATTTCAAATGCCATGAGCGTCGCTACTTCTTCGACAAGCTCACGGAACTCTTTTGTTCCTGTATGTTTGTCGCGAATGTATGTAAGCTTATGTTGAATTAACGGATGATCAAATACGTACACTTTACTCATGTCAATCGCTCCTTTTTCATATGCATTCTTGTAAATTTTACATAAAAACAGACGATGATTCAACCGAAGAAAAGGTGCCCCATTCGGGACACCTGTCGTTATACGTACAATGGGAATTTTTCTGTTAATGCTGCAACGCGGCGGCGCGCTTCGTCTAATTTTTGTTCATCGTCTTTATGTTTGAGCGCAATGGAAATGATGCGCGCAATTTCATCCATTTCCTCAAGACCAAAGCCGCGGCTTGTTACGGCCGCTGTACCGATGCGAATACCGCTTGTGACAAACGGGCTTTCTGGATCGTATGGAATCGTATTTTTATTCACGGTGATGCCGATTTCATCGAGCACTTTCTCAGCAACTTTTCCTGTTAATCCGATCGAACGCAAGTCAATTAACAATAGATGGTTGTCCGTTCCGCCAGAAACGAGTGTAAACCCTTCTGCCGTTAACGCTTCTGCTAACCGTTTGGCGTTGTTCACGATGTTTTGCGCATATGTTTTGAAATCATCTTGCAACGCCTCTCCGAGCGCAACAGCTTTGGCAGCGATGACATGCATGAGCGGACCGCCTTGAATGCCTGGGAAAATCGCTTTATCAATTTGTTTTGCAAATTGCTCTTGGCATAAAATCATTCCCCCGCGTGGACCGCGCAACGTTTTATGCGTTGTTGTCGTCACAAAATGAGCATAAGGAACAGGATTTGGATGCAACCCTGCCGCAACAAGCCCAGCGATATGTGCCATATCGACCATGAAATAAGCGCCTACTTCATCGGCAATTTCACGAAACTTCGCAAAGTCAATCGTGCGAGGATATGCGCTTGCCCCAGCAACGATTAATTTCGGTTTATGTTTTAATGCTTTTTCACGAACGTCATCGTAGTTAATACGGTGCGTTTCTGGATCGACGCCATACTCAATAAAATTGTATTGTATGCCGCTAAAGTTAACCGGGCTACCGTGCGTCAAATGCCCTCCGTGTGATAAGTTCATGCCAAGTACAGTATCACCGTGCTCTAAAATGGTAAAATATACAGCCATGTTCGCTTGCGCTCCTGAGTGCGGCTGAACATTTGCATGCTCGGCTCCGAACAATTGTTTTGCACGCTCACGCGCAAGCTCTTCAACGACGTCAACATGTTCACAACCGCCGTAATAGCGACGTCCCGGATATCCTTCTGCATACTTGTTCGTTAATACCGACCCTTGCGCTTCCATGACCGCTTCGCTAACGAAGTTTTCTGATGCAATTAATTCAATTTTCGTTTGTTGTCGTTTTAATTCATCTTGAATAGCTTGAAATACTTGCGGATCTTGCTGTGACAAGCGACTCATTGACAATCCTCCCCTAAAGTGTGAATATTCTTTTTTATCTTAACACATTTTCAAATGAAAAAGTGAACAAATTTAACCGATTCAACATGATTTGTTCGCCTTTTCTTGCGAATACACGGCGCGCTCGCCCCCGATCAGTTTCGGTCGTGTTTTCGCAAATGTGAGCACCGCATGTCCAATTTGTTTGATCGATGTTCGCACAGGAACAGTGACGTGCTTTAAATGCATGCCAATTAATGTAGCCCCGATGTCGATGCCTGCATCTGCCCGAATATGTTCAACAACGACAGGATCGCGAAATTGCGTATATGCATATGCCGCCATCGCTCCACCAGCGTGGCGAACCGGAATGACCGTCACGATTTCAAGCTGCTTTGTCACAGCTGTTTGTCGTTCCACAACTAATGCGCGGTTTAAATGTTCACAACATTGAAACGCAAGCTGTACCCCCGTTTCGTCGTGCCACCGTTTTAGTTCTTGAAATAACATGGCCGCCACGTCCATCGTTCCTGCCGTCCCAATTTTTTCCCCAATGACTTCACTTGTGCTACATCCAATGACGACAACATCTTTATCCGTTAGCGGCACTTGTGCACGAAACTCAGCTAGCGCCGTTTGCCATTCATTGCGCCATCGTTCCATGTCCGTCACGCTATTCCCACCTTTATTGCTCGTTTTCATAAGCAGAAATTTTTTGAATGCGTTTTTCGTGACGGCCTCCTTCAAACGGAGTCGTCAACCATACTTTCGCAATTTCTCGTGCCAATCCTGGTCCGATGACGCGCTCTCCCATCGCTAATATATTGCTGTCGTTATGTTCGCGCGTCGCTTTTGCACTAAATACGTCGTGAACGAGGGCGCAACGAATTCCTTTCACTTTGTTTGCTGCGATGCTCATGCCGATTCCTGTTCCGCAAATTAAAATCCCGCGGTCAAATTCGCCGCTCGCCACTTTTTGCGCAACTGGCAGGGCATAATCTGGATAATCGACCGATGTTTCACACTCACACCCAAAGTCTGTATATTCGATACCCATTTCATCCATTAGTTTTTTGATTTCCTCACGAATTCGAATGCCACCATGGTCTGATGCAATGGCTACTTTCACGTTTGAACCCCTCCTTATCGTTATAAAGAAAAAGCCGTCTCTTTTCATTTTAACGGGTCGAGACGGTCTTTTCATCATTTATTATGCTTACAAACGAAAACGGGCAATCGTTTGTTTTAATTTTTCTGCTTGTTCTCCTAGTTCTGTCGCTAGCTCGCGCATGCTTTCAATGACCGCTGTTTGTTCTTGTGTCGCTGCTGTCACTTCTTCAGCACCGGCCGACGTTTGTTCGGCAATCGCCGCAACTTCTTGTGATTGAACAGATGTTTGTTGAATGTATTTCATTTGTTCATCGACAAGTTGGGCAATTTGTTTCACCGCATCTGCCACTTCATGAATCGATGCGCTCATATGCGAAATTGCTTCGTTTGTTTCATTTCCTTTTTTCGCCTCATCATTTGCTTTTTTCACTTGCTCTGTAATTTGATTGACGACGTTTCCTACTTCATGTTGGATGTTTTGCACAAGCTCAGAAATACCTTGTACTGCTTTGGCGCTTTCATCTGCCAACTTTCTTACTTCTTCTGCAACGACAGCAAAACCTTTCCCGTGTTCACCAGCACGCGCCGCCTCAATCGAAGCATTGAGCGCGAGTAAATTCGTCTGTCCTGCAATATCTCCAACCAGCGAAATAATTTGCCCGACTTCTTTCGCATGATCTTCTAAACGCCGCACAACATGTAATGACGCTTCGTTGTTTTTCGCTAATTGTTGAATGCCTGCAATAAGTGAACCGATGACGCGACGGCTTTGTTCAAGCGTTTCGACCATATCGGTCGATAGCTTTTCAGACTGCATCGCTTTTTGTTGTACATTCCCTGCGATCACTAACACATCTTCCACCGCTTCTGCCGTCGTCTGCATCGCAACGGCTGAATTGTCCGCCCCTTTTGAAATTTCATCAATCGTGCGCGCAATGTTTTCCGCTTGTTCCGCAGCGATGCGAGACACGTTTGTCATCTCTACTACTTTTTCATTCGTATGCGCAAAATTTTGTTGAATGTTGCGCACCATGTCACGCAAGCTTCGCAACATATCGTTAAACGCGAGCGCAAGCGCACGAATTTCATCATCGGATTTTGGCACAGGCACATCTTGTCCGATTTCACCTTCCGCCGCTTTTAACGCTGCTTGCTCCAGTTGAGAAAGCGGTTTCGTAATGACACGCGCCGCAAAATATGCTAAGACACCAGACCAAAAAATACCGAGAAGCAACGTCAAAATTGTAAACGTATTTTTACTAAACGGAAGCCATTGTTTTACATAGTCGTAAAGCACATAAATGTAAAAAGCGCTCGTTGAATACGTAATGATTGCTAATACAGTTGTAAAAATGGCTAGCTTTTTTTGTAAGCTAAATGTGTATTTTCCCCCCATCATACATCCCCCTTGCTTTATAGCTTTTCATGTAGCTTTTCGATTGCTTGTTCGAGCTCATCGCGCGTTTGACGATACACGTCAATGGAGCCACCAAACGGATCGACGACATCTTTATCGCCCCCAAGAAATTCGTGTAACGTAAACGTTTTTCCTTCTGCCTCTGGGAAACGCGCTAACACATGTTGTTTATGACTTTCGGTCATCGTCAACACGTACGTCGCCCAATCAATATGTTCTTTCGATAATAACGTCGCACGATGGTCGATATGGATTCCTTTTTCAGCGAGCGCAGCTTTCGCATGTTGTGAAGCGTCACTTCCATCAAACGCAAATATGCCGGCTGATCTCACTTGCACATGCGGCAATTGTTTATGCTTTAGCAACGCTTCTGCCATCGGACTGCGGCACGTATTTCCTGTGCATACAAACAAAACGTTCGTTTGATTCACTTATTCACACCTCGCATCATTCCCACATGTTTACTATTATTATAAAGCAAACGGTTGGACAAAATATAGAGCGAAAAAAAGAAAAAAGAACTGGAAACGCTCCAGCTCATAGCGGAAATAAAAGTTTGCATGCAAACAAAAGCAAAATGGCGCCACCGAGCGCCTCGCTATATGTACCTAAACAACGTTGAAAACGCCGCCCAAGAAGCAGCCCAATCCATGTCAACACCATGCTCGTAACCCCAAACGCCATGACCGCTAATACGATCTCTACTCCGTAAATCCCTAAACTGAGTCCGACAGAAAAACTGTCGAGGCTGACGCTAAATGCAAATAAAAACAAACCGATGCCAACAGGCCTCAGCCAACGTTCTTGTTCATGACGAAACGAAGCGATGACCATTTGCACACCGAGAATAAACAACAATCCCCCACCGATATACGTCGCCATATGACCGAGCTGGACAGATAATAGCTGCCCAATCATCATGCCTGCTAAAGGCATGACGATATGAAAGAAACCGACCGTTAATCCAATATAGGCGATTTGTTTCAAACGAAGCCGAAGCAACCCCATGCCGAGGCTGACTGAAAATGCATCCATTCCTAACGCAAATGCCATCATCGCCAATGTGATCATTTCCCCAATCATACGAATGCCCCCTTAGGACGTGCCTTCACGTTAACATATGCACACCCTAAGGAGTTTAGACATCATTTTTCCATGATTTGTTCATGACCTGCTGCTTTTAATAAACGGTTCATAATGGCTACACCCATCCCCTCATTCGGGAAAGACTCGCTATAAATGATATCCACATTCGTTTCATCAAACGCTCGCAGTACATCATATAAATGTTGAGCAACCGTCCGTAAATCGCTCCGTCGTCCACAAGGAATGACAACGTCAGCTTCATATGTGTGACGACGTTCTTCTGTCGTCAACACTCCTACTCTTAAGCCGTTGGCGCGCTTTTCATTCACAAGTTGTTGCAAAAAGGTCGAAGAACCGTTGACGACAATTAACGGCGCTTTGGGAGCATAATGTGTATATTTCATTCCCGGAGATTTCGGCACCGCTCCTTTTTCCACAAGCGCACGATCGATATCCACAACACCGATCACTTGTTCAATGTCCTCTTTCGTTACGCCACCCGGTCGTAAAATCGTCGGAATTGCTGTCGTGCAGTCAATAACCGTCGATTCCACCCCGACGCCTGTTGCCCCTCCATCGACAATGGCCGCAATGCGTCCATCTAAATCATCTAGCACATGTTTAGCCGTCGTCGGACTTGGTCTTCCGGAACGATTCGCACTTGGCGCAGCAATAGGCAGACCGCTTGCCTGAATGAGCGCAAGGGCAATCGGATGATTCGGCATGCGAACGGCTACCGTGTTCAACCCTGCCGTCACACGTGGAGACACGGCTTCTTTTTTTGGAAGAATAAGCGTCAACGGTCCAGGCCAAAAATGGTCCATCAATGTGTGTGCGACAGGGGGAATGTCGCAGGCAATATCGTGCAATTGCTCCTTTGTCGCAATGTGGACAATCAGTGGATTATCGCTCGGTCTTCCTTTGGCGACAAAAATGTTTTCCACAGCAGCCGTGGACATCGCGTTCGCACCAAGACCATACACCGTTTCTGTCGGAAAAGCGACAAGCTCACCTCGCTGTAAATACGAAGCGGCTTGCAAAATGTGTGGATAAGTATTTAAATCATCCACATTTTTATCCACAAAAAACACCTGTGTCTTCAACGTTTTCACCTCATAAATATTCAAATCGCTTGCTTTTTTATCAACATTTCACACGCATTTTACAACTTTTTTCTTCCATGAGTATAAAAGATTCACACAAACCAAACAACAATTGTCCACAAATTGTGAATAAGTTCCTCATTTTTGTTGATAATTTTGTGGATATGTTATTGAATAAGCTTCTTCCATACTTCCGCCACGAAAAATTTCACTTCTACTTGCTGCTCGTCTTCCACAACAAGCGGTTGTTCATCCATTCGTTCTTGTTGCTCTATTTGCTTTTCCACAGGACGAACAGCTTCACCTGTGGAAAAGTCGAGGAAACAGAGCGGCGGAAACAAGACGCACCACCAGTTTGCTCCTTCCCCTTTACCGAGCGTAATTAATACAGCATCATACTCACCTGCTGGATATATATATGATCCGTATATTTTCGTCGGAAATGACACGCGTCCAAACGTCACGTTGTACGTCTGATCGCTCTTCTTCTCATGAAGAACACGAGCGACCGTTTGTTCAATGTCTGGCACATGTTGGGCAATGACTTGTTTCGCCTCTTCAAATGACGTTAAGTCGCTAACCCATGTTGTTATTTGTTCATTTACTGCGTCGCGAACCGCGCGTTTTAACGCTTGATCCTCTCGTGAGTCGCTATTTGCTAAAATGCGCAACCGTACCGCTTCGTTTGGAATGACAACATCGCTTTGTGCCTCTGTTTGTTGCCCATATATCGTGACAATGCCCCCAATCATCACGATTGTCATATATAAAATGATAACGTATTTGTTCATCGTTTACCTCCCCTTTCTTGTTATGCAGTGTAACCAGAAAGAGAAGTTGATAAACTATCAAAATGAAAAAATATAAAAAAGCTTCCGATGTTACTCGGAAGCGAGATCGGCGATGACGATGCGCTCTTTGCCGTTTATATCAAACAGAACGTCAATGCGCGCCGAAGGAAATGCTTGTTGCAACATCGTTTCCACCGCTTGCCCTTGTCCGTGACCGATTTCAAACGCAATAAGCGCCTGCGGGGTAACGACATGCGGCAGTTCGTTCGCTAAACGACGATAAAATAACAACCCATCTTCGCCACCGACGAGCGCTCGAAACGGCTCTTTTTGCACGATAGGCGATAACGTCGAAATGTCGTGTGCGGGGATGTATGGCGGATTAGAAACGACAACATCTACTTGTATGCCACGGTCGATGATCGGTTGCAGTAAATCCCCTTCTAACCAATGAACGCAAGCGCCAAGCTGATCGGCATTTCGCTTCGCCACTTCAAGCGATGAAGCCGCAATATCCACGCCGTACACATGCCACGTTGGTCGCTCTAACGACAACGTCACTGCAATCGCTCCGCTGCCTGTTCCGACATCAACAACGGAAAGCGGCTTTTCAGTTGTTCGGGCAAGCACATGAGAAACAAGCTCTTCTGTTTCTGGGCGCGGAATTAATACGTGTTCATTGACGATAAACGTCCGTCCGTAAAACTGTTCATATCCGATTAAATATTGAATTGGGATATGCTCTAGCGCATGTTTTTTTACATCCGCCATAAATGTTTGTTTGCATGTTTCATCGATCGGATCGCGCAAATTAGCGAATAGTTGCGCACGCGTCATTTGTAAATGATGACGCAATAACCATTCCGCAGCCGTTTCTTCCTTTCCATGCTCTCGGAAAAAAGAAGAAGCCCATTGGAGGACTTCATATATTTTACTGCTCATTGTTCGCTTGCTCCAATTTTTTCGATTGATCGTCTAAAATGAGCGCATCGATAATTTCATCCAATTTTCCTTCTAACACTTGATCAAGTTTTTGAATCGTCAATCCGATCCGATGATCGGTGACGCGATTTTGAGGAAAGTTGTACGTGCGAATCCGCTCGGAACGATCGCCTGTTCCGACCGCTTGTTTCCGCGTTTGATCGTATTCTGCACGCGCTTCTTGTTGATATTTATCGTAAATGCGCGCACGCAATACTTTCATCGCTTTTTCTTTATTTTTAATTTGCGATTTTTCATCTTGGCAAGACACGACAATGCCTGTTGGAATGTGGGTTAAACGAACAGCTGACATCGTCGTATTGACGCTTTGCCCGCCCGGACCGCTCGATGCAAACGTATCAACACGAATATCTTTTTCGTTAATTTCAATTTCGATTTCTTCCATCTCCGGCAAGCAAGCGACTGTCGCCGTTGACGTATGAATGCGTCCGCCTGATTCTGTCTCTGGTACACGCTGCACACGATGGGCACCGTTTTCAAATTTTAATTTCGAATATGCCCCTTTTCCTTGAATCATGAAAATAATTTCTTTATAGCCGCCAAGTCCTGTCGGGTGTGCTTCAATCACTTCTGTTTTCCATCCTTGCGACTCGGCATAGCGCGTATACATGCGATATAAATCGCCTGCAAAAAGCGCCGCTTCCTCTCCACCTGCCGCTCCGCGAATTTCCATAATGACGTTTTTATCGTCATTCGGATCTTTTGGAAGCAACAATACTTTTAACTTTTCAACAAGCTGTTCTTCGCGCTCTTCTAGTTCACTAATTTCTTCTTTCACCATGTCGCGCATATCCGGATCAAGCTTTTCTTCAAGCATCGCTTTCGCATCCGCCAACTGCTCGCGCACCGATTTATATTCGCGATACGTTTGTACCGTCTCCGCTAAATCGGACTGTTCTTTTGAATAATCACGCAATTTTTTCGGGTCATTTAATACTTCTGGATCCATTAATAGCTCATTTAATTTTTCATAACGGGCTTCTACCGCCTGTAAACGATCGAACATTTTTCTCACCTCGACTTTTCATTATATCATAAACAACCATATGAAAAAACTCGCCCTTATGGACGAGTGGCCGTTTCTTTACATGTTTTATTTTTCTTTGGATGATCAGGCACTTCATGATGATGGCGGCATCGTGGTTCGTACGATTCACTGGCTCCGATTAAAATGACGGGATCGTGGTAAGATGCTGGACGCCCATTAATGAGCCGCTGTGTGCGCGATGCAGGGGAACCGCAAACGGTACAAACAGCTTGTAGCTTTGTCACCGATTCAGCGATAGACATTAACGTCGGGACAGGGCCGAACGGTTCGCCGCGAAAATCTTGATCTAACCCAGCGACGATGACACGGTATCCTTCATCGGCGAGCTGTTGAACAACATCAACGACATGTTCGTCAAAAAATTGCACTTCATCGATTGCCACAACATCCGTATGTGTGGAGATGTGCTTTCGAATGTCTAGCGCACAAGAAACAGGGATGGCGATAACAGATGTTCCATTATGAGAAACGACTGCTTCTTCGCTATATCGATTATCGATCGCTGGCTTAAACACTTTCACTTCTTGTTTCGCAAACTGCGCGCGTCGTACGCGACGAATGAGCTCCTCCGATTTTCCGGAAAACATGCTCCCGCAAATGACTTCTAGCCAGCCGGATTGCTTCATGACATACATCAGGGCGACCCCTTTCTTTCAAACTTTCACGAAAAAAACAGGCAAGTGAAAAGAAGTTCGCTTGCCTGTTTTCATAACATACGGATTACTTAAGGCCGTATTTTTTGTTAAATTTATCAACACGTCCTGCAGCAGAAGCGAATTTTTGACGTCCTGTATAGAATGGGTGGCACGCTGAGCAAATTTCTACGCGCACTTCGTCTTTTACAGAACCGCTCTCAAACTCGTTTCCACACGCGCATTTAACCATCACTTTTTTATAGTTTGGATGGATTCCTGCTTTCATCTCATTTCATCTCCTTCCGCCCTGAATCTTTTCGAAACAGAGTTTATATGCAATGAAAAACACACATGATAAAATTATAACAACCGTATCGCTGTTTTGCAACTATCCATTTATAACCGTTTTAAATTTCCGGCTGCTTTCCACTCTTCATCTAACATCGCAAAAAACTCTTCGTTCGTTTTCGTTTGCTTTAATCGATGAATAAATCGCTCAATAAAGTCTGGCGTATCTGACATCGTTTTACGAATGGCCCACAATTTTTCTAAATGTTCTTTTGGAATTAATAATTCTTCTTTTCGCGTGCCCGAACGACGAATGTCGATGGCAGGGAAAATTCGTTTTTCCGCTAATGAGCGATCGAGATGAAGCTCCATATTTCCTGTTCCTTTAAATTCTTCGTAAATGACATCGTCCATGCGCGAACCTGTATCGACAAGAGCAGTCGCTAAAATCGTTAAGCTGCCCCCTTCTTCGATGTTTCGCGCCGCTCCAAAAAACCGTTTCGGACGGTGGAATGCGGCCGGGTCAATTCCTCCCGATAACGTGCGTCCGCTTGGAGGAATGACTAAGTTGTATGCGCGCGCTAAACGCGTAATACTATCCATTAAGATAACGACATCACGCTTATGTTCAACGAGGCGCATCGCACGTTCAAGCACAAGCTCCGCCACTTTAATATGGTTTTCTGGCACTTCATCAAACGTCGAGCTGACGACATCCGCCGATACAGAACGTTCAATATCCGTCACTTCTTCTGGACGCTCATCAATAAGCAAAACGATGAGTTCAACATCTGGGTGATTTGTTGTAATGCTGTTGGCAATTTCTTTTAACAACATCGTTTTTCCCGCTTTCGGAGGCGCGACAATTAAACCGCGCTGGCCAAATCCGATCGGAGCAATCAAATCAATGAGGCGAGTAGATAGCTTGTCTGGTGTCGTCTCTAGCTTCATTTGTCGGTTCGGATAAAGCGGTGTTAGCGCCGGGAAGTGAACGCGTTCTTTCGCAATTTCTGGGTCTTCACCGTTTACTGCCTCGACGTGCAGCAAGCCGAAATACCGTTCATTTTCTTTTGGCGGGCGCACTTTTCCTGATACTTTATCACCGTTGCGCAAATCAAAGCGACGAATTTGCGATGCGGAAATATAAATATCTTCCGAACTAGGGGAATAGTTAATTGGACGCAAAAAGCCAAATCCTTCTGATTGAATAATTTCAAGCACGCCTTCCATGAAAAAGAGGCCGTCTTGTTCAGCGCGCGCTTTTAAAATGGCAAAAATCAATTCTTTCTTTGTCAGTTTACTGTAATATGAAATTTTGTATTGACGAGCTAATTCATATAGCTCTTTAATGGTCATATTTTCTAGCGTTGCAATCGTTAAATCTCCTAACTCCATACTTACACCACTCTTTTATTTAATTTTCATGAATTGCTCTTTTGGATGGAAACAGCGAAGATGAAAAGATGATTACGAGAAGAAACGTAACATGACTATTTTACCCTTTTTTTATATTGTCAATCAATAGAAAAAGAGCGAGAGCGCGAAAAGTTCGCGCATCTCGCGATTATTTGATGACGAGGTTCGGCTTTTTCCTTAAGCTATGGCGCCCTTCAATGAAACGAACGGTGCCTGATTTCGCACGCATGACAACAGAGTGCGTCTCGCCGTATGTTCCTTTAAATTGCACACCGCGCAACAATTCTCCGTCCGTTACACCTGTTGCGGCAAAAATGGCATCGTCCCCTTTTACGAGATCTTCCATGCGCAATACACGGTTTACATCTAACCCCATTTTTTTGCATCGCTCTAGTTCGGCATCGTTTTGTGGCAATAGCTTCCCTTGTATTTCCCCGCCGAGACATTTGAGCGCCACAGCCGCTAACACCCCTTCTGGAGCGCCTCCTGACCCAAATAAAATGTCTACACCTGTATGATCAAATGCTGTATTAATTGCGGCAGCGACGTCACCGTCATTAATGAGCTTAATGCGCGCGCCTGCTTCACGCAACTCCGCAATGATGCGCTCGTGGCGCGGGCGATTTAAAATGATCGCCACAACGTCTTCAATATCTTTATTTTTCGCTTTGGCAACCGCTTTTAAATTATCGATAATTGGAGCGTTAATGTCGATCATGCCGACCGCTTCTGGCCCAACCGCAATTTTGTCCATGTACATATCTGGCGCATGAAGCAAATTGCCGTGATCCGCCACAGCGACGACCGCTAACGCGTTCCACCCGCCAGAAGCGACAATGTTCGTTCCTTCAAGCGGATCAACCGCCACATCAACGCGCGGACCGTACCCGTTGCCAAGCTTTTCCCCAATATATAGCATCGGTGCTTCGTCCATTTCCCCTTCACCGATGACGACCGTTCCTTTCATCGGAATCGTATCAAATACGTCGCGCATCGCAGACGTGGCAGCTTCATCTGCTTCGTCTTTTTTCCCACGCCCCATCCAGCGGGCTGCAGCTAATGCAGCAGCTTCTGTGACACGGACAAGCTCCATCGATAAACTTCTTTCCATCGTTTCTCCCTCTCCCCTTTGGTGCATTATGTGTTCTTCAGTTGCTCGATTTCTTGTTCTGTCATTTGTTCGCGCCAAACGGTAGCGCCAAGGTTGACAAGTTTGTCAACTAAGTTGCTGTAGCCGCGATCAATATGTTCTAATCCTGTAATTTCTGTAACCCCTTCGGCCATTAATCCGGCGACGACAAGCGCAGCACCCGCACGCAAATCGGTTGCGCGCACTTTTGCTCCTTGTAGTCGTGATGGACCTGTAATAATGGCTGACCGTCCTTCGACTTTCACATTGGCGTTCATGCGCCGCAATTCATCAATATGTTTAAATCGGGCACTATAAATCGTATCTGTCACAATGCTCGTCCCAGACGCTTTCGTTAATAGTGAAGTGAATGGCTGTTGTAAATCGGTCGGAAAGCCAGGGTAAACGAGCGTTTTAATATCGACGGCACGAAGATGATCTTTCGTCGCAATAAAAATTTGGTCATCGCTCGTTTCAACAACAACACCCATTTCTCGCATTTTTGCAATGACTGCTTCTAAATGTTGCGGAATGACGTTGTCAATAATCATTTCTTTCCCCATGGCCGCACCGATAATCATATACGTTCCTGCTTCAATGCGATCCGGAATAATGGAATGGCGGCAACCGTGCAACTGTTCTACACCGTCAATGCGAATGACGTCTGTTCCCGCTCCTTTAATGCGTGCCCCCATGTTCGTCAACAGCGTCGCAACGTCAATAATTTCCGGCTCTTTTGCCGCGTTTTCAATAATTGTTCTTCCTTTTGCTAAGACGGCGGCTAACATAATGTTAATCGTCGCTCCAACGCTGACAACGTCCAAATAAATGCGCGCTCCACGAAGCTCTTCCGCCCGTAAATAAATCGCTCCTTGCTCGTTAGTCACTTTCGCGCCAAGCGCCTCAAATCCTTTAATGTGCTGATCAATGGGGCGCGGTCCTAAATGGCAACCGCCCGGAAGTCCGATGACCGCTTTTTTAAAACGTCCAAGCATCGCGCCCATCAAGTAATATGAAGCGCGCAATTTTTTTACTTTTCCGTTCGGCAAAGGCATGGAAACGATATGCGACGGGTCAATGACGACTTCGTTTTCATCAAAATGAAATGTACCGCCAATTTCTTCAATTAATTGTCCTAACACATGAACGTCTGAAATGTTCGGCAACCCTTCAATGACTACAGGTGAGTTGGCTAAAATAGCGGCTGGAATGAGCGCGACGGCGCTATTTTTCGCTCCACTAATGCGCACGGAGCCTTGAAGGAGGTCACCGCCGACAATTTTTAACTTTTCCATATGTGTCTCCCTTCTCGCAAAGCAAGTCCTAGAACGCGACGGAAAACTGCTCAATCATTATTTTTGGTTTGCTTTATTCCAGTCTGCTAAAAACTTTTCGATGCCTTGATCTGTAAGCGGATGTTTAAATAGTTGCATAAGTACGTTGTAAGGTACTGTCGCAATATGTGCACCTTTTAATGCTGCCTCTGTCACATGTTGTGGATGACGGATCGATGCCGCGATAATTTCTGTATCAATGTCGTGAATGGCAAAAATGTTCGCAATCGTTTCAATTAACTCTAAGCCGTTATGACCGATATCATCTAAACGACCTAAAAACGGCGATACGTATGTCGCACCAGCACGCGCCGCTAGCAACGCTTGATTCGCACTAAAAATGAGCGTGACATTTGTTTTAATTCCTTTTTCGCTAAATACTTTTACCGCCTTTAACCCTTCTGGCGTCATCGGCACTTTAATCGTAATGTTCGGTGCGATTTTCGCTAATTCTTCCCCTTCTGCAATCATTCCTTCTGCATCCGTTGCGATCACTTCCGCACTAACGGAACCGGAAACGAGAGAAGTAATTTCACGAAGACGATCGTGGAACGACACGTTTTCTTTTGCGACGAGGCTTGGGTTTGTTGTTACTCCCGCTAAAATGCCTAGTTCATGAGCGTGGCGAATTTCATCAATATTTGCCGTGTCAATAAAAAATTTCATAATTTTCAACCTCCTAAACGCTTTCAAAAATGGAATGAAACAAAACCGCCCGCTTCAGCAAGGCTGAAACGGTGCGGCTTGTATTACAACGCTTTGCCGGAAGAACCGAATTCGCGCATTTTGCCGATGACTGTTTCTTTAATCGCATCGCGGCCAGGGCCGAGGAATTTGCGTGGATCGTACACTTTTTCATCTTTCGCTAACACTTCGCGCACAACTTTTGTAAACGCCATTTGGTTTTCTGTATTTACGTTAATTTTAGATGTACCAAGTGAAATGGCACGTTGAATTTGTTCTGTTGGGATACCTGTTCCACCGTGTAAAACGAGCGGTACACCTGTACGATCGCGAATTTCTTCCATCTCTTTAAATCCTAATTTTGGCTCTCCTTTGTATGGACCGTGTACAGAACCGAGCGCTGGCGCTAAACAGTCAATGCCTGTGCGCTTCACAAGTTCTTCGCACTCATCTGGATTTGCATAAATAATTCCTTCTGCAACAACGTCATCTTCTTGTCCGCCGACTGTTCCTAACTCAGCTTCAACAGATACACCACGCGCATGAGCGTACTCAACAACTTTTGATGTAATTTCAACGTTTTCTTCAAACGGATGATGTGATGCATCGATCATAACGGATGTAAATCCAGCGTCAATCGCTGCTTTACATTTTTCAAAGCTTGAACCATGGTCAAGGTGAATAGCGACAGGAACAGTAATGTTCATGTCTTCCATTAATCCTTTCACCATGTTCACAACCGTTTTAAAGCCGCCCATGTAGCGAGCTGCTCCTTCAGACACGCCAAGGATCACAGGGGATTTTTCTTCTTCCGCTGCTGCTAAAATCGCTTGTGTCCATTCTAAGTTGTTAATATTGAATTGACCGACCGCATACTTGCCCGCCAATGCTTGTTTAAGCATTTCCGTCATTGAAACTAAAGGCATCGCTAAATCCTCCTTAAATGTAGCCATTATTCACTATCCGAAAGCGCCTCTCACATGTACAATGACCAAAATACGACAAATTTATACAAGACGACATCGAATAGTATGTACATTATAAGAATAACAAACTTTGTTTCCACACATCAACCTTATTCACCGAAACGAACAAAACTTTGTGAAAAAAGTTCAAAAAGCTGTCAACGGTTAACCGATATATTTTTTCACTGCATCACGCATATCGTCTATGTCAAAAGGTTTCGCAAAATGGGTCAGCGCACCGAGCTTTTTCGTTTCATGAATCATATCGAGTTCGCCGTAAGCCGTCATCACGATGACTTTTACATGCTCATTCATTTCTTTCATCTTCTTTAAAATTTCTACCCCGTCCATGCCTGGAATTTTCATATCTAACAACACTAAATCCGGGGAGTGCTTCGCAAACAAATCGAGCGCTTGAACACCGTTTGCCGCCTGATACGTTTCATATCCTTCTTTTTGAAACACTTCGTTTAATAAAATGCGAATGCCAAACTGGTCGTCCACAATCAAAATCTTCCCCGCCATATAAACACCTCTTATTTTCTCTTTTTCATATGTAAAACTGCTATTTTTATTATCGTATCATTATTTCAAAATTTTTACCATTTATCCTGCTTTATGTTCTAATTTTGATCATTTTTTTATTTTTTAATATAATGAGCAAAAAGCGAAAGTCGCATAAAAAGGAGATGGATTATGTTAAAAATATTATCGACGCAGCTTGCAGGTGTGTTTCAGCGAATAAGTGCGCAAGAAGAAGAGCAGTTTGAAGATGCTGCCCGTTTATTTGCCCAAGCGATCATTAGCGACGGCACCATTTTTGTTTACGGCATGGACGAAATGGAAGCTGTCGTCGCTGAAGCGCTGCACGGAGCTGAAAAATTGCCGAACGTTAAACCTCTAAACATGAACGAAGTAACGACCGCTGACCGCGTGCTCATCGTTTCGCGCTTTTGCACAGATGAAGAAGCGATTCGCATCGCAAAACAGCTTCACGAACAAAACATATGGACGATCGGTATGTCATCTATCGCAGAGAGTTCGAAACCGTCGCTCGTTGATTACGTCGATGTACATATTGATTTATGTTTGAAACAGCCGCTCGTCCCAACAGAAGATGGCTCACGGATCGGCTTCCCTTCCGCTGTCGTTGCTTTGTTCGCTTATCATAGTTTAGTGCTGATGACAAAAGAAATTGTTGCCGAATATGAATAAGAGGATGCCCATAGCGGACATCCTCTATTATTTTTCTAGCGATGCGCGAATAAATTCGCGGAACAGTGGCTGTGGACGCGTCGGACGAGATGTAAACTCCGGATGAAACTGCGCCGCAACAAACCACGGATGATCTTTCAATTCGATAATTTCTACAAGACGGCCATCTG
Source organism: Anoxybacillus sp. ST70 (assembly GCF_019553625.1). Classification (NCBI taxonomy): domain Bacteria; kingdom Bacillati; phylum Bacillota; class Bacilli; order Caryophanales; family Anoxybacillaceae; genus Anoxybacillus; species Anoxybacillus sp. ST70. The sequence goes on along the minus strand of NZ_JAHZOF010000007.1, from coordinate 118,437 downwards.
GGCTTGTCCCTGAAAAAACAAAACCGTTTTCTTCCATCACCGTACGATATTCATTGTTAAATTCATAACGATGGCGATGGCGCTCATAAATGACTTCATCTTGATATGCTTCGTATGCTTTCGTTCCTTCAACGAGCTTGCACGGATATAAACCGAGACGAAGCGTTCCGCCTAAATCTTCGATATCTTTTTGCTCTGGCAATAAGTCGATAATCGGATGTGGCGTGTTTGGATCGATTTCTGCCGAATGGGCATCTTTTAACCCGACGACATGACGAGCAAACTCCACAGATGCTAATTGCATACCTAGACAAATGCCGAGGAATGGGATGCGTTGCTCACGCGCATAGCGAATAGCCTCAATTTTTCCTTCGATTCCACGATCGCCAAATCCGCCCGGAACGAGAATACCGTTTACTCCTTGAAGCAGCTGCGCCACATTGTCGCGATCGACATGCTCAGAGTTAATCCAACGAATGTCTATATCTGCATCAAACGCATATCCTGCATGACGTAATGCTTCCACGACAGAAATGTACGCATCTTGAAGCTCAACGTATTTTCCGACGAGCGCAATCGTTGTTTTATTTGATAAATTGCGCACTTTTTCAACGAGTGCGATCCATTCTGTCATATCCGCTTCGTTGCAGTTTAGTTTTAAATGCTCACAAACAATTTGGTCTAACTTTTGTTCTTGAAGCATGAGCGGTACAGCGTATAACGTATCGGCATCGCGCGCTTCAATGACCGCTTTCGGATCAATGTCACAGAACAAAGCAATTTTATCTTTCATATCTTGAGACATTGGCATTTCTGTGCGCACGACGATGACGTTTGGCTGAATGCCTAAGCTGCGCAATTCTTTGACGCTATGTTGCGTCGGTTTCGTCTTCATTTCACCTGCTGCTTTAATGTACGGCACGAGCGTACAATGAATATACATCACGTTGTCGCGACCGACGTCGCTTTTGATTTGACGAATAGCTTCCAAAAACGGAAGAGATTCAATGTCGCCAACTGTTCCACCGATTTCAGTAATGACGACATCGGCATTCGTTTCACGTCCTGCTCTGAATACGCGTTCTTTAATTTCGTTTGTAATGTGCGGAATAACTTGTACCGTTCCGCCTAAATAGTCGCCACGGCGTTCCTTTTTCAATACGGTCGAATAAATTTTTCCTGTTGTCACGTTGCTATATTTGTTTAAGTTAATATCAATAAAGCGCTCATAATGACCTAAATCTAAGTCTGTTTCCGCTCCGTCATCTGTGACAAACACTTCTCCGTGTTGATACGGACTCATCGTGCCTGGGTCAACGTTAATGTACGGATCAAATTTTTGAATCGTTACTTTCAAGCCACGATTTTTTAATAATCGACCGAGTGAAGCAGCCGTAATTCCTTTCCCAAGCGATGAAACGACGCCACCTGTTACAAAAATATATTTCGTCATTAAACCTTCCCCCTCAACTCATTTGGAATAGTTACAGTGTGTGCGAATTCGGGGAAAAATAAAAACGCTCCGCTTACAAATATGTAAGGGAGCGAACGTATCTCTATGAAAAGAGCCCAAACAGAATTCTACATATATCGATGTAAAAAGTCAAGGTTATAATTCCTCATCTTCTTCTAACTCTAATTCTTCATCGACGACGTCTAGCTCTTCATCAAGCGGGGCGTCATCTAAACTTAGTTCTTCATCTAATAAATCATCGATTACTTCTTCATCTTCATCTAATACAAAGTCATCGTCTAACAGCTCTTCATCGTCTAATAATTCTTCATCTAAATCGTCATATACTAATTCGTCTTCATCGATCATGTCATCAAAGTCATCAAAGTCATCCGCGACTTTTTTCTTCTTCTTCACGCGCTCCACAGGTACCGCTTCATCTTCTGTTTGGTCGTATGGGTACCATGCGCGCAAGCCCCAAGCTGTTTCCCCGATACAAATAAACCGTCCATCGACGTTTAAATCTGTATAAAACTGCGCCAATCGCGCGCTCACTTCGCTTTCAGATAATCCTTTAATCGCGACTAGCTGTTCGACCATCTCTTGAAAAGACACCGTTTGCTTTTTCTCACACAATAGCAAATACGCAAGTTCGACGAAAGACATCTCTCGCAATTGTTCTTGAGAGTATTGCTCCAAACTCACTTTCCGCACTCCCTTTCTCCAACGTATGAAAACAACAAAAATCCATACCATTCATTATAAACAAATTCATTTACTTTATGCTAGAGCGTTGCCCAAAAAAAATGTCGGGACATCCCCCGACATTACATATTGCGGCGATATTGTCCACCGACTTCATACAACGCCTTTGTAATTTGTCCTAAGCTAGCGACTTTGACTGTCTCCATCAGCTCAGCAAAAATGTTTCCGCCGCTTACCGCGACATGTTTTAACCGCGCAAGCGCTTCTTCCACTTCGTCTTTATGTTCTTCATGGAATTTGCGTAAGTTTTCGAGTTGAAGTTGTTTTTCTTCATATGATGCGCGCGCGAGCTGTAAGCTTTCGATTTCTTCTTCGACTGCTGCATTCGGGTTTAAATATGTGTTTACGCCAATGATCGGCATTTCCCCGCTATGTTTTTTCATTTCGTAATACATCGATTCATCTTGAATTTTGCCGCGCTGATATTGCATTTCCATCGCGCCAAGCACACCGCCACGCTCATCGAGACGCTCAAACTCTTTCAACACCGCTTCTTCAACTAAATCTGTTAATTCTTCGATAATGAATGAACCTTGTAGCGGGTTTTCGTTTTTCGTTAACCCATGTTCTTTTGTAATGATGAGCTGAATCGCCATCGCACGACGAACAGACTCCTCAGTCGGCGTGGTGATCGCCTCGTCGTAAGCGTTCGTATGAAGCGAGTTGCAGTTATCATGAAGCGCCATGAGCGCCTGTAATGTTGTACGAATGTCATTAAAATCAATTTCTTGGGCGTGAAGGGAACGTCCTGATGTTTGTACGTGATATTTCAACTTTTGGCTTCGTTCGTTCGCCCCATATTTCTCCCGCATCGCAACCGCCCAAATGCGCCGTGCTACCCGACCGATCACTGTATATTCTGGATCAAGACCGTTGCTGAAGAAAAACGATAAGTTTGGTGCAAAGTCATCAATATGCATGCCTCGGCTTAAATAGTATTCGACGTACGTAAAGCCGTTCGCCAGCGTAAATGCCAATTGTGTAATCGGGTTCGCTCCAGCTTCCGCAATATGATAGCCTGAGATGGAAACAGAATAATAGTTACGCACACGGTTGTCGATAAAATATTGTTGAATATCCCCCATCATACGTAAAGCAAACTCCGTTGAGAAAATGCACGTATTTTGCCCTTGGTCTTCTTTTAAAATATCCGCTTGGACCGTTCCACGCACCGTCTGCAACGTCTGTGCTTTCACTTGTTCGTATTCTTCTTGCGTCAGTTTTCGACCAAGCTCTGCTTCTTTCTTTTCGACTTGTTGATCGATCGCTGTATTCATAAACATCGCTAAAATGATCGGCGCAGGTCCGTTAATCGTCATCGATACAGATGTGAGCGGATCGCACAAATCAAAGCCTTTGTATAGCTTTTTCATATCATCTAACGTACAAACACTTACACCGCTCTCGCCAATTTTTCCGAAAATGTCTGGACGTTCATTCGGATCTTCTCCATATAACGTCACGGAGTCGAATGCCGTACTTAAACGTTTCGCTGGGTCGTCTTTGCATAAGTAATGGAAGCGGCGATTCGTCCGCTCCGGCGTACCTTCTCCTGCAAATTGTCGCTTCGGATCTTCCTCTTGCCGTTTAAACGGGAAAACACCAGCCGTAAATGGAAATGCCCCCGGAACGTTTTCTTTATAAAGCCAGTGTAAAATTTCCCCATAATCTTTAAACTTCGGCAACGCTACTTTCGGAATGCTTAAACCTGCTAAACTTTTCGTCTTTAACGGTGTGACAATTTCTTTATCGCGCACTTTTGTGACAAACTGTTCTGCGCTATATTTCTTTTTCACATCTTCCCATGAAGCTAATAACTTTCTTGACTCTGGTGTTAATTTTTCTTCATATGTTCGCTTAGCCTCTTGTAAAGCTGCCATGGCTTGTTCATCATGGCGTTCGTTCATGGTTTCAATGGCACCTTCAAGCTGAAATACGCGGCGAGCGATGTCACATTGCTCATTGACGCGTTGATGATATTGTCGAATCGTATCAGCAATTTCGCGCAAATAATGGCGCCGTTCGTTCGGAATGATCACATTTTGTTTTTCGACATGATCTACTTTTTGCAACGTCGTCGTCCAATTTGTTCCCATTCGTTCGTTAATTAAATCGATTAATGCGACAAAGAGCGTATTTGTTCCTGGGTCGTTAAATTGGCTTGCGATCGTGCCGAATACAGGCATTTCGCTCACATCGCGATCAAACAATTGATGGCTTCGTTGATATTGTTTTTGCACTTGGCGTTTCGCATCTTCTGAACCTTTGCGTTCAAATTTATTAATGACGATCAAATCGGCATAGTCGATCATATCGATTTTCTCAAGCTGCGATGGGGCGCCGAACTCGCTCGTCATCACATACATCGCAATATCACAAATATCTTTAATCGCTGCATCGCCTTGACCGATGCCGCTCGTTTCTACGATCACTAAATCAAAACCTGCCGCTTTGACGACTTCAATGGCATCTTGAATCGCAAGCGACAATTCTGAACGCGAACTGCGCGTCGCTAAACTGCGCATGTAGACGCGCGGCGAAGAAATGGCATTCATGCGAATACGGTCACCAAGCAATGCTCCGCCCGTTTTTTGTTTTGTCGGATCCACCGATAAAATCGCCACTTTTTTCTCAGGAATTTCATTTAAAAAGCGACGGACGAGCTCATCTGTGAGCGAGCTTTTGCCGGCTCCACCTGTTCCGGTAATCCCGATGACGGGAATGCGCTTGGCCATCGCTTTGACCCGTTGTAAAACTGTTTCTGCTGTCGCAGCTACTTCGCTATGGGCATTCACACGGTTTTCACACACAGTAATTAATCGCGCCACCGCTTGAACGTCTCCGTTTGCCAATCGTTCGACTTCATCTGTTATTTCTCTGACCGTTGGGAAATCGCATTCTTCCATCATGATGTTAATCATTCCTTGCAACCCGTAACGCCGCCCGTCTTCTGGTGAAAAAATACGAGCAATACCATACGCGTGCAATTCTTTTATTTCCCTTGGAATAATTACGCCGCCACCGCCACCGTAAATGCGAATATGCGAAGCGCCTCGCTGTTGCAATAAATCATACATATATTTAAAAAATTCCATATGTCCGCCTTGATACGAAGATACAGCGATCCCTTGTACGTCTTCTTGAATCGCAGCGTTCACAATTTCTTCTACTGAGCGATTATGGCCTAGATGAATGACCTCCGCTCCACTCGCTTGTAAAATGCGGCGCATAATGTTAATGGCCGCATCGTGTCCATCAAACAAACTCGATGCCGTCACAAAGCGAACGTGATGTTTTGGACGATAAATGTGCGCCATCTTTCTCCCATCCCCTTTCGCTACCGCTTCATAATGCCTTCAAGCAATAGCTTTGTTTGCCATTCAATATATTCATCGAGCGTATACATTTTTTTCAACGCCCAACGACGGAACCCCCACATTTGACCGAGAACGAAAATGTTATGTGCAAATAATTGAATTTCTTGTTCTGTAAGGGAAAATACCCCGTTATCGACACAGCGTCGCAAAATATGTTCAAACATCGCCACCATTTGCAATTCTTTATTTAACACGTACGGGAGCGATTCTTTGCCGAGCGACTTCGCTTCTTGATACATGACGAGCACTTCGTCTTGCAGCTCGTCAACAACGCGAAAATAGTAATCAATCGCTAATTTTAACCCGTCTAAATCCCCTTTTGTCGTATCGATTGCTTGCTCCATGCGATCGCGTACTTCATCGTAAATACGGTCGCATACTAAATAAAGAACGTCTTCCTTTTTGCGAATGTATTCGTATAACGTTCCGATGCTAAAGCCAGAAGCGCGGGCAATTTCGCGCGTCGTCGTTTGATGAAACCCTTTTTGTTTAAATAGCGAAATCGCCCCTTTAATCATTTGATTGCGCCTTTTTTTCACAAGCCGTTCGTCTTTCACAGACGCGGGCACTTCACGCTTCTTCATTACATCACTCCTATTTCGTTAACATTCTTGAAATAACGATGCGCTGAATTTCTTGCGTGCCTTCATAAATTTGCGTAATTTTTGCATCGCGCATAAAGCGTTCTACTGGATAATCTTTCGTATAGCCGTAACCACCGAAAATTTGTACCGCTTCAACGGTGACTTTCATCGCTGTATCCCCTGCAAACAATTTTGCCATCGCGGATTCTTTTCCGTACGGTAAGCCGTTTGATTCGAGCCATGCTGCTTGATATGTTAATAAACGTGCCGCTTCGATGGCCGTTGCCATATCCGCTAGTTTAAAAGCAATGCCTTGTTGTTCAGCAATTGGCTTGCCGAATTGAACGCGCCCTTTTGCATATTCAACCGCTGCATCTAACGCCCCTTGCGCGATGCCAACTGCCTGCGCCGCAATGCCATTTCGTCCGCCATCGAGCGTCATCATCGCAATTTTAAATCCGTCCCCTTCTTCCCCAAGTAAATTTTCTTTCGGAATGCGGCAATCTTCAAAAATAAGCTCCGTTGTCGGTGATGAACGAATGCCGAGCTTTTTCTCCTTTTTCCCGATCGAAAACCCAGGCGTTCCTTTTTCAACAATAAATGCGCTAATGCCGCGATGCTTTTTCTCTGGATCAGTGACCGCAAACACGACATAAATGTCCGCTTCTCCGCCGTTTGTAATCCATACTTTTGAGCCGTTTAGTACGTAATGGTCGCCATCGCGAACAGCACGCGTTTTCATTGCTGAAACGTCAGAACCTGCCCCTGGTTCAGACAAACCGTATGCTCCAAGCTTTTCACCTGTCGCTAATGCCCGTAAATACGTTTGTTTTTGTTGTTCTGTCCCAAATTTATAAATCGGCCAGCTCGCTAAAGAAATATGAGCGGATAGGGTTACTCCTGTCGAGGCACACACTTTGGAAAGCTCCTCAACAGCGATCACATATGCTAAATAGTCGCTGCCGATGCCACCGTATTGTTCTGGCCACGGAATACCCGTTAAACCGAGCTCCGCCATTTTGTTGAAAATGCTGCGATCAAATCGTTCTTCTTCATCGCGTTCCGCCGCTGTCGGTGCCACTTCATTTTTCGCGAAGTCGCGCACCATTTTTCGTATCATTTCATGTTCTTCACTTATTTGAAAATTCATTTTCCCATCCCCTTTAACAAATGTTTACTAATAACGAGCCGTTGAATTTCGCTCGTCCCTTCGTAAATTTCACATACTTTCGCATCGCGGAATAACCGCTCAACCGGGTAATCTTCTGTGTAGCCGTTCCCCCCAAAAATTTGTACCGCTTCAATGGCGTTTTCCATCGCTGTTTTTGATGCAAACAGCTTCGCCATCGATGCTTCTTTTCCACAAGGCATGCCGTTTGAGCGTAAAAAAGCAGCATGATAAACGAGCAATTTGGCCGCTTCGACGTTCGTTGCCATATCTGCTAGTTTAAAAGCGATGCCTTGTTGCTCGGCAATCGGCTTGCCGAACTGAATGCGTTCTTTCGCATAGCTCGTCGCATGTTCAAGCGCTGCTTCGGCAATGCCGAGCGATTGCGCCGCAATTCCAATGCGACCACTATCTAAATTAGCCATCGCAATTTTAAATCCGTGCCCTTCTTGACCGAGCAAGTTTTCTGCTGGCACACGCATATCTTCAAACGACAATTGTACCGTGCGCGATCCGTGAAGCCCCATTTTTTTCTCGTCTTTCCCGATGACAAGCCCAGGCGTCTGTTTTTCAACAATAAATGCGCTAACCCCTTTGCTTCCCTTTTCTTCTAGATTTGTGCGGGCAAACACGATGTACGTATCCGCTTCTCCACCGTTTGTAATAAATACTTTTGAGCCGTTTAATACGTAATGATCACCATCGCGAACAGCCGTCGTTTTTAAGCTTGCCGCGTCCGATCCCGATCCTGGCTCTGTTAAACAAAACGCCCCTAAATATTCTCCACGCGCGAGCTTCGGCACATATTTTTGCTTTTGCTCTTCCGTTCCCAAATATAAAATCGGATTTGTGCCAACAGACGTATGGACAGATAAAATAACCCCAACCGTTGCACTCACTTTTGAAATTTCATGAATGGCGATAATGTATGACGTAAAATCCATTCCTGCCCCGCCATATTGTTCAGGGACGGTAATCCCCATGAGACCAAGCTCCGCCATTTTTTCAAGGATGGGGCGCGGAAACTCTCCGCGCTCCATGCGCTCGACAAACGGAGCGATTTCATTTGCCGCAAACTCGCGCACCATTTGACGCATCATTTGTTGTTCTTCTGTAAAATGTAAATTCATGATGCCAACCCCTTTATTCGTACGTGTAAAATCCTCGTCCCGTTTTTCTTCCGAGCCAGCCTGCTTTCACATATTTACGTAAAAGCGGACACGGACGGTATTTGTCATCCCCAAGTCCATCATGAAGCACTTCCATAATGTATAAGCACGTATCTAATCCGATGAAATCGGCTAAGGTGAGCGGTCCCATCGGATGATTCATCCCGAGCTTCATCACTTCATCAATCGCTTCTTTTGTCGCAACCCCTTCATATAAACAATAAATCGCCTCGTTAATCATCGGCATTAACACACGATTGGAAACAAATCCCGGAAAGTCGTTTACTTCAACCGGTACTTTTCCTAACGTTTTTGTCATTTGTTCGATCGCTTCATACACTTCATCAGCTGTTGCGAGACCGCGAATAATTTCCACGAGTTTCATGACCGGTACCGGATTCATAAAATGCATGCCAATCACTTTTTCTGGTCGTTTCGTTGCTGCGGCAATTTCTGTGATCGGTAATGAGGACGTATTTGTTGCTAAAATGGCATGCGGAGGTGTGATTTCATCTAGTTGTGCAAATAACGCTGTTTTCACATCCATATTTTCAACGACCGCTTCGATCACGATATCAACATCGCTCCCATCGCGCACATTTGTCGAGGGGCGGATACGGCCCATCGTTTCATCGCGCTGCTGTTCGCTTAACGATCCTTTTTCAACAAATTTGTTTATGCTTTTTTTAATATTGTTAAGCCCCCACTGGACGCGCTCTTCGTTCACGTCGTTTAAAATGACATCATATCCTGCCGTTGCGCACACTTGGGCAATACCTGAGCCCATTTGCCCAGCGCCAACAACCATCACTTTTTTCATCTTCCCATCCCCCATTAATGAACTTCAATCATGATTGCGTCGCCTTGACCGCCGCCGCTACAAATGGCTGCAATACCCGTGCCGCCACCACGGCGTTTTAATTCATGAATTAACGTAATAATAATGCGCGCACCGCTTGCACCGATCGGATGCCCGAGCGCAATGGCGCCACCGTTGACGTTCACTTTTTCTTCTGGCAAATCAGCAATTTTCATGCTTGCTAAAGCGACGGCTGCAAACGCTTCGTTAATTTCGAATAAATCAATGTCATGTACGGTTTTTCCTGTTTTGCGCAACAATTCATTGATGACGATGCCTGGTGTTTTCGGAAAATCTTTCGCTTCTACCGCAATGGCCGCATGAGCAACAATCGTCGCAAGCGGAGTAAGCCCTTCTTTTTGCGCGCGCTCTTCGCTCATTAATACAAGCGCGCAAGCTCCGTCATTTACGCCTGGCGCATTTCCTGCCGTAATCGTGCCTGTTGGATCAAACACGGGCGCCAGTTTTGCTAATTTTTCAAGCGATGTATCTTTTCGTGGTGATTCATCAATCGCTACCGTGATCGGCTCTCCTTTTCGTTGCGGAATGGCAACAGGGACGATTTCTTCTGCTAGCTTTCCACTTTCGATCGCCGCAATCGCTAATTGATGGCTACGATACGCCCAACGGTCTTGCTCCTCACGCGTAATACTTAATTCTTTCGCTGTTTCACTTCCATAAATACCCATATGCACACCTGTGAAGCTGCATGTTAATCCGTCATACACCATTAAATCTTTTACTGTCGAATCGCCCATGCGCAAACCCCAACGCGCTTTCGGCAACATATACGGGGCATTGCTCATCGACTCCATTCCACCTGCCACGATGACGTCCGCATCCCCTGCGCGAATGATTTGATCGCCAAGCGTGACGCTGCGCATACCAGAGGCGCATACTTTATTGATTGTTTCTGTTTTCGTCTCCCATGGAATGCCTGCTTCTCTAGCCGCTTGCCGCGATGGAAGTTGCCCTTGTCCACCTTGCAATACGGTGCCAAATACGACTTCATCGACATGTTCTGCATTCACATGTGCGCGCACTAACGCTTCTTTGATCGCAATGCCTCCAAGTTGTGCTGCGCTCAATGCGCTTAAACTTCCTCCAAATTTCCCAAATGGCGTACGTACCCCGCTAACAATGACCGTTTTCCCCATGTTTCTCCCCCTTTTCGTCATAAGAAAGCCCTTTCAAAAATATTGAGCGAACGCTCGTTCAACAATGGACGGGCAAAGAAGGCGCACGAGAATCGTACACCTTCCTATTGCTTTCATTATACTGAAAATATCTTAAAAATAAAACTATTTATTTTTTTTAGAATTTTTAATGAACAGAGCCAAATACCGCTTTTTCCAACAGCTCCGCCACATCGTACGTGCCGACTTTTTCTTCTACTTCTTTCGCTTTCGTTCCATCTGATAACATCGTTAAACAGTACGGACAGCCAGAGCTGATGACTGTCGGATTCACTTCTAGCGCCTGTTCTGTGCGCGCTACGTTAATGCGCGTGCCCGTCGTTTCTTCCATCCACATTAATCCGCCGCCAGCCCCGCAACACATGCCTGTCTCACGATGACGTGCCATCTCCACGAGCTTCACACCCGGAATCGCTTTCAAAATTTGACGCGGTGCATCGTATACGTCGTTATATCTACCTAAATAACATGAATCGTGGAACGTCACGACTTCGTTGACTTCATATTTCGGAACGAGGCGCCCTTCTTCTACAAGCTTTGCTAGTAACTCTGTATGGTGATATACTTCCGCTTCAAATCCGAAACCTGGATATTCATTTTTAAATGTGTTGTACGCATGTGGATCGATCGTCACAATTTTTTTCACGCCTGCTTTTTCAAATTCAGCAATGTTTGCTGTTGCTAGTTCTTGGAATAAAAATTCGTTTCCTAAACGACGTGGAGTATCGCCAGAGTTTTTCTCCTTGTTTCCTAAAATCGCAAATTTTACCCCTGCCTCATTTAATAGGCGCGCAAAAGCTAACGCAATTTTTTGGCTTCGATTATCAAACGATCCCATCGAACCAACCCAGAATAAATATTCAAATTCTTCGCCTGCTTTTTGCATCTCTTTCACTGTCGGAATGCGTACATCTTCACGCAACTCGCGCCAGTTTTCTTTCTCTTTTCGGTTCAATCCCCACGGATTGCCTTGACGTTCAATATTTGTCATCGCCCGTTGTGCATCCGCATTTAATTTTCCTTCTGTTAATACGAGATAACGACGTAAGTCAATAATTTTATCGACATGTTCGTTCATAACTGGACATTGGTCTTCACAGTTGCGGCACGTCGTACATGCCCAAATTTCTTCCTCTGTAATGACATCGCCAATTAAGTTTGGCATTTCGATCGTTGCTGCTTGTTCTTGCATTCCTTGCGCCATAAAAGCAAGCTGGTTTCCTTTTGTATTCGCAAACGCAAACGTCGGTACCCAAGGCGCCTTCGATGTAATGGCTGCCCCTTTTTCTGTTAAATGGTCACGCAATTTTAAAATGAGGTCCATCGGTGATAGCATTTTCCCTGTCCCCGTTGCTGGACACATGTTTGTACAGCGTCCACACTCCACACAGGCATATAAATCGATGAGTTGTGTTTGCTTAAAGTCTTCGATTTTCCCAACACCAAACGATTCTTGTGTTTCATCTTCAAAATTGATTTTCTCAAGCTTCGGTCTCGTTAATCGACTGAAAAAGACGTTCACTGGTCCAGCGATTAAATGTGCATGTTTGGATTGTGGCACGTACACTAAAAACGTTAATAAAATAAGCAAGTGCACCCACCAAGCGACAAAAAACAATACAGCTGCTCCTGTTTCTCCTACCCAACTAAACGCAAGTGCAATCGCAGAAGCGACAGGTTCGCTCCATGATGTTCCTTCGTTATGCCAAATGCGCCCCATACCGTTACCGAACAGCACGGAAAGCATGAGTCCACCGATAAAAATAAGGACAAGCCCTGCTTTAAAATCTCGTTTTAAACGAACAAGTTTTTCGATGTAACGGCGATAAAACGCCCATAAAACAGCCACTAAAATAAGTAATGTTACAATTTCTTGAAAAAACGTAAACGCTGGATATAGTGGTCCGAGCGGTAAGTGCGCCCCTGGGACAAGCCCTTTAATGATGAAATCAATGGCACCAAACTGTACGAGAATAAAGCCGTAAAAGAACATAACGTGGATAATGCCGCTTTTTTTGTCTTTTAACAGCTTTTTTTGTCCAAAGACGTTCACCCATATGTTTTGCATGCGCTCTTTTACTTTTCCATCAAACTCCACTTTTTTCCCTAATTGAATATAAGCGATGCGCGTTTTCACGAGATACACGAATAAATGAACGGCGTACGCTGTCACAAGTAAAAAAGCGATCCAGTTCAACCAAAGCACAATACCCTTCCCCCTTTGTTGTGAAAATAAAATAAATTTTCTGAACAAACTTACTTTCATTATATAATGAATGAGCATTCAGTCAATATTTTTTCTTATTTTTTATTTTCTTTTTGGGGAAACTACGACAACGAAAGGAGTGAAGACATTGCGCTGGCTCGTCATTGTTATCATTTTATTGTTTCTTCTTTTACTTGATTATAAATGGGGAGACAAAGTTGCAAAAAATGCCGCACGGAAAAAAATCGGCATCGAACGACAAAGCGATATCACGCTATTTACGACGGGTGAAACGCTGTTCGATGATTACTTTGCAGAGTTAGAACGAGCAAAACATCATATTCACATTTTATTTTATATCGTGCGCGATGATGAAATGGGACAACGCTTTTTTTCTTTACTTGAACAAAAGGTAAATGAAGGGGTAGAAGTGCGTCTGCTCGTCGATTGGGTCGGAAGTTTCGGACTACCGTCTTCCCTTCGACAAAAAAGCGGGCAATTCGCCTTTGCGAACCGTCCGACATTGCCGTTTTTTTTCTATAAGCTAAACGAGCGAAATCATCGCAAAATTACTGTCATTGACGGAAAAATCGGCTATTTAGGCGGGTTTAACGTCGGAAAAGAATATATCGGTCAAGATCCGAAGTTTGGCCATTGGCGCGACTGTCATTTAAAAATAACGGGGGAAGGGGTGGCTGATTTACAACGGCAGTTCGCAGAAGATTGGAAAGAAGCAACGGGGCCATCGTTTGGAGATGATGAACGATATTTCCCATCTCTTCAAAAAGGAGCGGTAAAACATCGATTTCTTCCGACAAACGGGGCGTATTTGGAAGAGGAGTTTATTGAGCTCATCAAGCACGCCAAACGGGAGATCGTCATCGGTACTCCGTACTTTATCCCGAGTAAAAAAATGATGAATGCTCTTTTGGAAGCGATAAAGCGTGGGGTGCAACTAACGGTTATCGCACCGATCCAAGCGGATCATCCGTTTGTGAAAGAAGCTTCATTCCCTTATTTTCGTCAGCTTCTTCATGCAGGCGCTCATATTTATCAGTTTTATAACGGGTTTTACCATGCAAAAGTGATCGTCATTGATGATGACATATGTGATATCGGCACCGCAAATTTCGATCGCCGCAGTTTGTTTATCAATTACGAGATGAATTGTTATATATATGACAAACCGTTTATTCAACATGTGAAACAAACGATCGCTCGCGATATCGACACATCTACATTGTTGACAGCGGAATATTTCCGTAAGCAATCGTGGCTTCATCGCTTCAAAGAAGCCGTTGCAACGATGTTGTCTCCATTACTATAAAAAGCCCTTCTCGACCGAGAAGGGCTTTCGTATTACATTTTTTCTGGCGCATGTACTCCAACGAGCGCTAAAGCATTTTTTAATGTAATTTGCACCGCTTTCATGAGCGCTAGGCGGGCGCGGCTTTTTTCAACGTTCGCTGCATCAAGCACTTTTTCTGCATTGTAAAAACTATGAAGTGCCGATGCGAGATCAAAAATGTAGTTCGTCATGCGATGTGGTGAACGTTTCACAGCTGCCTCTGCCACAGCGGAAGGAAATTCCCCTAGCTTTTTCAATAAGTCAATTTCTTTTTCCGCTAATTCGTATGTGAATGACAAATCACCGTCATAACGCCATCCTTGTTCCTCGCCTTGACGCAGCATGCTGCATACGCGTGCATGAGCATATTGCGCATAATACACAGGGTTTTCGTTCGATTGCGATACGGCTAAATCCATATCGAAATCTAAATGCGTATCCGATGAGCGCATCGCGAAGAAATAGCGCGTTGCGTCTAATCCGACTTCTTCCATTAAGTCACGCAACGTCACCGCCTTTCCTGTCCGCTTGCTCATGCGCACTTTTTCACCGTTTTGATATAAACTGACGAGCTGAATAATTTCAACTTCTAATACATCCGGATCGTACCCGAGCGCAGCGATCGCCGCCTTCATGCGCGGAATATAACCGTGATGATCCGCTCCCCAAATGTTAATAATTTTTTCAAAGCCGCGCTCAAGTTTATCTTGATGGTATGCGATATCTGGTAATAAATATGTGTACGTTCCATCTTGCTTAATGAGCACACGGTCTTTGTCGTCGCCGAATGTCGTCGAGCGGAACCATGTCGCGCCATCTTGTTCATAAATATGACCTTTTTCACGTAACGTTTCAAGCGCTTTATCGATTTTTCCGTTATTATAAAGCGACGTCTCCGAATACCAAACGTCAAATGTGACGCGGAAGTCTGCTAAATCTTTTTTAATTTTATCCATTTCAAACGCTAATCCGTACTCACGGAACAGCTGAAGCCGTTCTTGTTCATCAAGCGTGACAAATTTGTCGCCATGTTCTTCCGCTAGCTTTTTCCCTAATTCAATAATATCTTCACCGAAATATCCATCTTCCGGCATATCTTTCTCGATTCCGAGCGCTTGAAAATAACGTGCTTCTACCGATTTCGCTAAGTTGGCAATTTGATTGCCGGCATCGTTAATGTAATATTCACGCGTAACATCAAAGCCTGCTTTTTTCAAAATGTTGCATAATGAATCGCCAACCGCTGCTCCACGAGCATGTCCTAAATGTAAACTACCTGTTGGGTTTGCTGAAACAAACTCAACTTGCACTTTTTGACCTTGACCGACGTTTGTTTCACCGTATGCGTCCCCTGCTTGTAAAATGGCGGGAACGAGCTCTGTTAAATAACGATTGTCCATGTAAAAATTAATAAATCCTGGTCCAGCAATGTCTACTTTTTTCACGAACACAGCTTCACCGTTAAAATGACGAACGATGTCTTCCGCAATCATACGCGGCGCCTTTTTCGCCACGCGCGCTAACTGCATGGCGACATTTGTTGAATAATCACCGTGCGCTTTATCTTTCGGTGTCTCTAAAATGACGCTTGGCACGTCTGCTTCTGTCGCGACCCCTGAACGAATGACCGCTTCTTTTATTTCTTCTTTTAACTTTTGTTTCATTTGTTCAACAATATTCATCGCTTTGCCTCCTTAAACGAAATCGTCACCGCATGACGACCAACATGTTTCCCTGATAAGTGAAGTATGTAAGAAAAAAACAACTGCCCTTTTTTCGTTTTCTCGTTATACTGATACAGCACTTGTTCTGTTTTTGTTTTCATTTCCCAGCGCGCCACTGGGCTTTCGTACGTGCCGATCGTTTCCGACTGTTTACGAAACGTATGGCGCATCGAAATGGCACCAGAGCGAAGCACGACAACTTCATCATTGGCGATTTTTACGACGTTTTTAATCGTTTCTCCTTCATGCGTCTCTTCAAACGTCACATACGTCGCATCTCCTTTTAAGTAGTATAAACCATTTGCCTCGATGACAACAATTTCTTTTCGCACGCCATCACGAATTTCTGTCACTTGCTTTAGTTGTATCGGTATTCCGTTCACCTTCCCCACACCCTCGCTGTTGTTGTGACTGTAGTTAAGTAGGTTATCAATTTTATTAAAATCATAAAATCATGGGAAAGATTTTAACAAAATTGTTTATCCGTCCACGTCGTTTAAGCGACATGTACTCGGATCGGGTGTAACCCCACACCCACTATCCCATTGGCAAACGCCTTTGGGAATACTTTTCTCATGATGTTGTATGCCCCATTGACATCTGCGTGGATGAGCGTTCCGTTTTCAGATTGAAACAGCCCACGCTTGATGCGCGTTCCTTTGTATTCCTTTTGTTTCTTCATTTCTTCCATGTCTAAAAAACTGCATTTCGATGTATAGCTTTCTTCTGTCACGATGACACGAATGCCATGCTGTACCGCTTTGTACTGCAACTGATGAAGAAACGTTTGATACGGAATGTGAACGAACGCTTGATTTGTGCGCTTTCCGAGATGGACTTCACGCTTCCAATCTTTATTCATCCCCACCACAATCGTATCGCAGTCTAAAGCCAGCGCATGTTTGATGACAAAGGCACTCGCTTGGTGCATAAAGTTTTCTACGATGCGGTTTCGTTTTTCTGTCATTTTGCTCATTCGTTTTGTCCAATCGAGTCCATTCATCTGTTTCGCTACTTTGCGGTAGTGGCTCATCTGTTTGTTGTAGTATTGATTGACGGATTTTAGACCTTTACCATTGATCACGATCGGTTGTTTCCCCACATTGTTCACAATGGTTGCGAAGTTATCTAAACCTAAATCAATACTGATATATCTGTTGTGATCTTGTTTTTGCGCTGGGATAGGAATTTTGTAAACGACTTCGACGATGATATGGCGGTGTTTCGGAATGAATCGGACTTGTTGTAGCTTCCCTTTCATGTTTGTCTTTAACCGAAACCCTTGAAAACAGATAGGAAATATTATATGATCATCGACGACTTTGCATGATTGATTCGTTAGCACAAGTACATATCGTCCGTCTTTTTTGAGATATTTGGGCGGTTTCGGTCTGCCTGTATATTTGTCTTTGTTTTTTGTCCAATCTTTCATCGACTTAAAAAATGATTGCCAATTTTGATGCAACATTCTTAACGTTTGTTGGGCACATTGAGCCATTGGCATCGCTCGATAGTCTGTATCCATCCCTTCTGTTTTCAGCAGCTTGTCTAGCTTGTTGTAAGAAAGATACGTGCCGTGTTGAAAAAACGTTTGCCTCACTTGATAGTTGGCGAAGTTGTACAAGTTTTTTGACCGAAAACAATACTCGTCGATCATCGGATAATACGGATGAGTGGCGCAAATCATATGCCTTTCCACTCGATTCGCCATCATGACGGAAGTTCTCCTTCGCTTAATATTTGCTTGATCTTCTCGCCTTTTCTTTTGCTGTACATCTTCATGGAATAACAATGCAACAGGCTGATGATTTCTTCAAATATTTCCTCGCTGTCTAATTTTTCAGAACCCACTTCGCTCATCACAACAATTTCACAATGGTATTTTTTAAACAAATGGTGAAATAATTCAAAACCCACTCTACTCAACCGATCTTTGTAACTAATGACAACTCTTTCAACTTTTCCAGCCAACACATCATCAAGCATACGAAAAAAGTCTTTTCTCTTTTCAAAACTGATGCCACTTGCAATATCTGAAAAAACTTTGGATACAGAATAGCCATTCGCAAAACAAAATTGTTTTAGCATCTGAATTTGATTTTCTAAATCGGCTTTCTGTTTTGGTGTAGAAACTCTGGCGTAGATATATGTTTTTCTTTCCACGCCTTTATTAAACAATTGATATACACTTTCTTTGTCATAATCATATCTTCCGTTAGGCAAGACATGGACTTTTATGATTCCTTCTTTTACATATTTAGTGAGCGTTGGTCTTGATATTTGCAACAACTCTAATACTTCTTTCGCTTTCATCTCATCACCTCCTACTTATAATAACAAAAATAACTATACTTTTGAATGCTTTTCATTAAAATTTTTAATATTTTTAAACAAATTAATTAAAATTTTTCAACCTAGAAAAAAGTTGAATGCACACAGTAGCTCAGGCAGTAATGTGCAATTTAGAATTAAAAAACAAAATTTTATATTAATGACTCTCCACCAAAAGTTGTACTTGATTTTTTGTAATACGCTCTACCGAAGCTTGTGAGAAACAATCAGCAAATCAATGATTTTTGCACATTCTTGTTTAGGGAAGCGTATCACTTGTCAAGTACATCTTTTGGTGATGAACCATATTAATTTAAAAATAAAAAATTGTGGAATATACGGATATACATGTATAGAAAAAAACTTTATAATAAAGGAAAATGATGAAAACTTAGGAGGTCATAATGATGAGAGCAAGAATTTGCACAATATCTGTTGTGCTTATCATATCGATTGCGACATTAACCCCTGTAATTGTATCGGCGATATCCTCTTCTTATTCGTATAGTGCTGTTTATATAGTTGATGGAAAAGCTAACGGAATATACCACAGTTTAAGGAAAGGGACGGCTACAATAGATGGTCACGCTTTTTACAATGGCAGCAAGGAAAACTGGGCTGACGGCGTTACCCCACCAGGAGAAACAGTAACTTATTGCCTTTACAGAGAAAAAACAGGGTTTGATACTAGCTATGGGTGTGTGAATCATTATGTATCAAAAAATAATGATAAAAATAATGTGGCAGAAATAAAAGAATCTTTCCCATCAAAATTAGATTCTGATTCTTCGAGATACTATTTAGTTATAGTAAAAAGCAATAATGGATGGAAAATAGTCGGCAGCGGTACATTATCTACACCATAGAAACTTTTTAAACTTTTTATTAAAAAATATTTCTTGCAAGGTGATACTCAATGAGAATATATTTCGAAGGTCCTATTTTTGTTATGGTTTTTATTGTAGGTGTATCGCTCATATGGTTGAGATTCAGCAAAGAGCCTATACGTTTCTTTTTTTTATCATCTTTCTATCTGTATATATGTTTACTGATTAGATATACACAATTCCCTATCACTTTATTTACTCATGTTCCCTTTAAGCAAAACATGGATGAAGTAATAAATATCGTCCCTCTGATTAATTTGAATCGCACTTTTATCAACTATATATTAAATATTTTTATGACCATTCCTTTTGGATTTATATTTCCTCTCATAAGAAAAATAAGTAGTAAAAAAATGATCTTTTGGAGCATTTTTGTTCCGATTATCATTGAAGGCGGGCAATTACTCCAATTTTTTTTAACATCATATTCCGAGCGGATTATAGATATTAATGACATTTTGATGAATACGTTGGGGATCTGGATCGGTTACTTTTTATACCATATACTTGTTTTTTATGTAGAAAAGTATATAAAAATGAATAACGACGTTAAAAAAAGTTCTATCATTAGCTTCATTATTCATCATCATGAATAATGAACAAAACTGTATAAACATAAAAAAGTATGGATCATATATACAAAAGATTATTCATTCATTTTCTTCAAAAAATCCCTGTCGCGCAGACAGGGATTTTCGTCTTTATTTCACCCAACCGAGAAGCATTTCGCGTACAAGCTTGCTTGCTGTGTTGGCTGTTTGTTCAGAGTGGTCATATACCGGCGCCACTTCGACTAAATCTGCTCC
Organism: Anoxybacillus sp. ST70; assembly: GCF_019553625.1. Taxonomy (NCBI): domain Bacteria; kingdom Bacillati; phylum Bacillota; class Bacilli; order Caryophanales; family Anoxybacillaceae; genus Anoxybacillus; species Anoxybacillus sp. ST70. Next base: position 98,564 of record NZ_JAHZOF010000007.1, on the reverse strand, counting down.
GACAACGCGCACATCGGAACGAGCGATCGCGTGAATCGCAGCTAATAGTTCTTTTGACGTAATGCCGCCAGCATCGACTGTTCCTGTTCCCGGCGCATGCGCTGGATCTAATACGTCAATGTCGATCGTAACATATACCGGACGACCTGCAAGCGTTGGAAGCACTTCTTTTAACGGTTCAAGCACGTCAAATTTCGCAATATACATCTCGTTTTGTTTCGCCCACTCAAATTCTTCTTTCATTCCTGAACGAATACCGAAAGAATATACGTTTTTCGGCCCAATGAGTTCCGCAATTTTACGAATTGGCGTAGAATGCGACAACGGCTCGCCTTCATAATGCTCGCGCAAATCCGTATGGGCATCCATATGAATAATCGCTAAATCGGGATACTTTTTATATACCGCCTTCATCACCGGCCAAGACACTAAATGCTCTCCGCCAAGACCGAGCGGAAACTTTCCCGCTTCCAATATGCGATCGACAAACTGTTCAATCATATCTAAACTGCGTTGCGCGTTACCGAACGGTAAAGGAATGTCACCCGCATCAAAATATTTCACTTCATCGAGCTCACGGTCTAAATACGGGCTGTATTCCTCAAGCCCGATCGACACTTCACGAATGCGCGCCGGACCGAAGCGAGAGCCTGGGCGATAGCTAACTGTCCAGTCCATTGGCATCCCATAAATAACCGCTTGGCTTTCTTCAAAATTTGGATGGCTTTTAATAAATACGTTGCCAGAATACGCTTCATCAAATCGCATCGTTTTCTCCCCTTACTTCACTAAGTCTTCAACAAATTTCGGCAATACGAAGCACGCTTTATGAAGCTGTTTTGTATAGTATTTCGTTTCAATGTCGTGGAAGCGCTCTTCGCTTACTTCAAGCGGATCATATTTTTTCGAACCGAGTGTAAACGTCCACATGCCGCTCGGATACGTTGGAATGTTCGCGATATATAGACGTGTAATCGGGAAAATTTCGCGCACATCGCGTTGAACAGTGCGAATTAAATCCGCTTTAAACCACGGATTGTCTGTTTGCGCAACAAAAATGCCGTCGTCTTTTAACGCTTTCGCAATGCCTGCATAAAACCCTTTTGTAAATAGATTGACCGCTGGACCGACTGGCTCTGTCGAGTCAACCATAATGACGTCGTATTCGTTTTCGCTTTGCGCAATGTGCATAAAGCCGTCGTCCACTTTCACTTCAACACGGGGATCGTCTAATTGACCAGCGATTTCTGGCAAATATTTTTTCGAATACTCGATGACTTTTCCGTCAATTTCAACAAGCGTCGCTTTTTTCACGCTTGGATGCTTTAACACTTCGCGAATGACGCCGCCGTCTCCACCGCCAACGACAAGAACGTTTTCTGGATTCGGATGCGTAAATAGCGGAACGTGCGCAACCATTTCATGATAGACGAACTCATCTTTTTGCGTTGTCATCACCATTCCGTCTAAAATAAGCATGTTCCCGAATTCTTCTGTTTCCACCATATCGAGCTTTTGGAATTCCGTTTGCTCTGTATGTAAAGTGCGTTTAATTCGTGCTGTAATCCCAAAGTTGTCCGTCTGTTTTTCAGTAAACCAAAGTTCCATATTGAACACCCTTTCGTCAATAATGCACCGCTTATCATGCCCAAAAAATAAAATGCTAAACATGAAAAAGTATAGAGCAATCTAGCAAAATTTCAAGTAAAAATTGCTAGAAAACGTTTAAAAAAATAAAAATGTTTTCATACTAATTTTAAACGTAAAAAATGAGGTGATGGCTATGGAGATGATTGCCATCGAACGATGGAAACGAACGTTTAAATATATGCGGCTATTTCTTTGGCTCGCTTTTATTGGCAGCTTATTATGCACGCTTACGATCGCAGGTCTCATTATATTTGCCAAATGGAAAGGCCCTCCTCCTTTAGCCGTTCCGCAATCAACGATTTTTTATGCGGAAGACGGCACAAAAATTGGGGAAAACCATTACGGCGGAAAAAGATATTGGATTCATCTATCCGATATGTCGCAACACGCCATTGATGCAACGATTGCGATAGAAGACCGAAAATTTTTCGAGCATTACGGTTTCGACTTTAAGCGAATTGCCGGAGCGATCGTTGCGAATATGAAAGCGATGGGGAAAGTGCAAGGAGCAAGTACGATTACGCAACAATATGCGCGCAATTTATTTTTAAGCTACGAAAAAACGTGGTGGCGCAAAATACAAGAAGCGCTATATACCGTCCAGTTTGAAGCAAACTACGATAAAGAAGACATTTTAGAAGGATATTTAAACACGATTTACTACGGACATGGCGTATATGGAATTGAGGCAGCCGCAAATTTTTATTTCGGAAAATCCGCCCGTGAATTGACGGTGGCGGAAGCGGCGATGCTTGCTGGGATCCCGAAAGGACCGAGCTACTATTCCCCGCTTGTCGATATGGAGCGAGCAAAAAAGCGCCAACGCATCGTTTTGCAAGCGATGGTTGAGGCAAATGTTTTATCAAAAAAAGAAGCTAAACAAGCTGCGAACGAGCCGCTTCATTTCTCAAACGGCGAGCAAATGAAAACAAAAACGATTGCCCCATATTTTCAAGATGCAGTCAAACATATGTTGAAAACGGTGCTTGGACTCGATGAAGAAACGATTGAAATGGGCGGATTACGCGTATACACGACGCTCGATGTCGAGATGCAGTCGATCGCAGAGGCGAAAATAAAAGAAACGATTCATTCGCAGTCAAACATTCAAGTGGCGCTTGTCGCCATGGAGCCGAAAACAGGCGAAGTGAAAGCACTTGTCGGAGGGCGCGACTATGAAAAAAGCCCGTTTAATCGCGCGACACAGGCAGAACGTCAACCCGGCTCAACATTTAAACCGTTTTTATACTATGTGGCGCTCCAACATGGGTTTACACCATCGACGCTATTGCGGAGCGAGGCGACGACGTTTACGCTAGAAGACGGCTCGACGTATACACCGCGCAACTTTAACAACTACTACGCGAACGATACGATTACGCTTGCCCAAGCGATTGCTCTTTCCGATAACGTCTATGCTGTAAAAACACATTTGTTACTCGGACAAGAAAAGCTTGTTGACATCGCGAAACAACTTGGCATCACAAGCAAACTGAAACAAGTGCCGTCGCTCGCGCTCGGTACAGCGCCCGTTAAAGTCATTGATATGGCGCGCGCCTACAGCATTATCGCTAACGGCGGAAAAAAAGTCGAGCCGATATTTATAAAAAAAGTGACGAATTACGAAGGAAAAGTGCTATACGAACAACGGCGAAGCGATGAACAAATACTCGATCCAGCGCTTGCTTTTGTGACGACGCACTTAATGACCGGCATGTTTGATCCAACGTTAAATGACTATGCTTCTGTGACAGGGCAATCGATCATTCCGCGCATCACTCGCCCTTATGCTGGCAAATCAGGGACGACGAAAACAGACAGTTGGATGATCGGTTATACGCCGCAGCTCGTCACAACCGTTTGGACAGGATACGACCGCGACAAAACGATTGATCGCACCGATGAAAAACAATATGCGAAACATATTTGGGTCAATTTCATGGAAGATAGTTTACGTGGAAGAAAGGTCGCGACGTTCGAACCGCCGGAAGGGGTCATTGGTGTATATGTCGATCCTCATAGCGGGAAGCTTGCGACAACCGCTTGTCCGATAAAACGGTTAAGCTATTATGTCGTCGGCACCGAGCCAACCGACTACTGCAAAGACCATCCAGCTGAAAAGAAAAAGAAGAAGAAACAAAAAGAAAAAGATTCGTGGTTTAAACGACTGTTCGATTGGTTTTAAACATAAACGCCCAAGCTCATATGCTTGGGCGTTTATGTGTCCTAGTTTTATCATGTGTTACATTTGTACCTTTAGTTTACTCCTTTTCCCACTCAACGACAAGTATAGACCTATTTTCGTTCACAAAACCGTCACATTTTATCCATGATTTTGAAGCTGTCGTTTTAACTCCTCGCTCGAACGGTCCCACATGTCGCGGTTATGCTTTTGTAAAAATGAAGCTAATACTTCTTTTGACCGCTCATCCATATGGTCAACAATAATATGGCGCTTTAACGATTTGTCCATGCGATTGACGTGCTCAGGAAGCGATTTATACCCGCGGCGCACTTCGCGATCAACCGTCATTTCGCATGCTGTCACCCCCGCATAATACGCCCCTTCTTCCGCCTGATCGACCGTTACCCATACGAGCCAATACGGCTTGCCGTTTGGCACTTCATCGCGATTCGGAGTAAATTTAATTCCCTTTTCGACGACACTGCGCGCATGCATCGCTCCCATATCAATGAACGCCTCGCCAGCTTCGACATCGATAATGACCGGCGAAACGTTTGCGAGACTGAGTACCCCTGTGCCGAACGTTCCGTGCACTTTCGGCTCTTTTTTAATAATATTAAACATCGGCTTTTTTTTCTCTTCCACAATCGTTCATCCTTTCATCATAAAATAAGCGTTGAAAATATACTTTGTAGCCATTGGGCAACAGCTGGAATGGCGACATGAAAAACCGGCTGAATCGTATATCGATCTAACGGCGTAAAAATAAGAATTAAAAAGATGAGTGCCCCGTAATTTTCAAATTGCGTCATTTTCGCACGCACATGCATCGGCGCCAAGTCTTCGACGATGCGATATCCATCAAGCGGTGGAAACGGCAATAAGTTAAAAACGAACAATAAAATATTCAGTCCGATATAAATTTCAAAAAACTGATACAATCCGTCACGAAACCATACCGGAATAAAATCAAATACACCGATGCGAATCATCGCATACCATAAAGCGAAGCCGATAGCCGCAAGCAACAAATTGCTGAGCGGACCGGCAACAGAAACGAGAATGCCCGCTAGACGCGGATGACGAAAATAACCGCGATTCACAGGTACCGGACGCGCCCAACCAAATCCGGCAATGAAAATAAGCAACGTTCCTAATATGTCTAAATGAGCAAGCGGCGACAACGTTAGTCTTCCTTGTTGTTTCGCCGTCGGGTCACCAAATTTATACGCCACGTATGCGTGCGCAAACTCATGAACAGAAAATGCAATCGCAAGCGCCAACACGACATACGGTATTTCTCGAATTGGATATGCTAAAAATTGGTCCACGTTCCTTCTCCTTTTCAAACTTTTTTCATTTTTTCATTATTATACACGAAAAACAGGCGGAAGCACTACTGACAACGGTCGATGCGTGATATAATAACGATTGTGAATAAAGGAGAAAGGGGCGATCACGATGCCATATGTAACAGTAAAAATGCTTGAAGGTCGCACAGAAGAACAAAAACGAGCACTCGTCGAAAAAGTAACAGAAGCCGTTGCGGAAACGACAGGTGCACCGAAAGAAAAAATCGTCGTTTTTATTGAAGAAATGTCTAAAAATCATTACGCCATTGGCGGAAAACGATTAAGCGACGAAAGCTGACAGGGGGCTGTCAGCTTTTTATGTACGCTTGTGTGCGTAACTGTTCGATGTAACGATACGCTTCTTCCATTTCTTCTTCCGTGTATCGTTGTTTGCTTTTTAATGTAAATACTTTTTCTTTCACTTCATCTTTACTTAAATCTTCAAAATAAAGAATAGTAGAAACAAGCTCTAAAAATCTCGCGCTTTGTTCATTTAAACTGCGCAAACAAACATCTAAATCAGGCATGTCCAAATTGTAATGCGTTAAAAATTGCTTGCCCGCTTCCGTCAACGCATAACGATATTGATAATATCCGCCTTTTTTCTCTCTCATTTCTTGCACAAACCCGACGTTACATAACTCTTCAATGCGCAATGTCAATTCTTCCGAATACGGGCCGTAAAAATGAAAATCAAATTTTTCGTAAAAAGGAAAGTTCATTTTTTTCGCAATGTAAATCATTTTTTGCAGCTTTTTTCGTCCAACAATCTCCCCGACTGCCGCTAACGCTTTCAACATTTTCGCATGTTCGAAAAGCAACGTCCCCATCTCCTATTCATATAAAAGTTGTTTTATTTTTTTCTTCACGTTTCGTTTTGTCGATAAGTCATCAAGAAAATCTTGTGGAAAATATAATTTATGATCGGTGCGACGTTTGCCTGAAATCGCATCAACGATCGTCGATTCCCGCGACAATTCGCGTAACTCCCCGCTTGGCATTAACAAATAAATGGGAAGCCTTTCTTCTTCTTCCCCCGGACGATAAAAGTCGTACGGAAGATCGGATGAGGAGTCAACGACTAAATAATAATCCGGATCAATGCCCGCTTTTTTAAACAACGTCGTCAGTTCCATCAACTTTTTCATTTCTTCATTCGTCGGTTGAAATTCGACGTATTTAAATAAATTACGATTCATAAAACGACGGCATAAATCGCTTAAAATCGCATCTCGTTCATCTTGCCATTGTTGAAAATAATATAATGTAACCGCCTCATCTAATTTTAAGTAGTCTTCTAGTTGCACGTGTCCATGAAAAAGAGATTGGAAATGAACAGGAGGTGTTTGAAATGTATAGCCTGTCAAATATAAATGTTTCGCACGATGCAAAATTTTCGTCAAAATCACTTCTGCACTGCGCGTCACGGGATGGAAATACACCTGCCAATACATTTGGTACCGGCTCATAATGTAATCTTCTACTGCGTGCATGCCGCTTCGTTTAATGACGACTTGCTCCTCGCGTGGACGCATCACGCGCAAAATGCGTTCCATATCAAAATGCCCATAGCTGACGCCTGTATAATATGCATCGCGCAATAAATAGTCCATGCGATCCGCATCAATTTGGCTTGAAATGAGACTAACAACGAGCTTATTTTCATACGTCTTCGCAATGACTTCTGCAACCTTTTTCGGAAAGTCTAACGATACACGACGAAGCACCGCGTTGACTTCTGTATCGCCTAAAATAATCGCTCGTGTAAATTGTTCATGATCAAGATGAAACACTTTTTCAAACGAATGCGAAAACGGTCCATGTCCTAAATCGTGCAAAAGCGCGGCACATAAACAAAGCAGCCGCTCGTTTTCATCCCAATCCGCACGACCAGCGAACACATCGTCAACGATGCGACGCACGATTTCATATACACCAAGCGAATGGTTAAAACGACTATGTTCGGCACCGTGAAACGTCAAATACGTTGTACCGAGCTGTTTAATGCGACGCAACCGTTGAAATTCTTTTGTACCAATTAAATCCCAAATGACTTTATCACGCACATGCACATACCGGTGCACCGGATCTTTGAACACTTTCTCTTCGCTCAATTTTTCGTTGGGATACAATCCTTCTCCCTCTCTTCCGTTCATAACATAGCTTTATTATAGAGCGTTCTATGAAAAAAACAAAGACTTCCTTCAATGACATATACCAAAATCAAACAAAAAAGGCATTCCTCTCGCATAGAATGCCCCTTGATCGGTAACCGCCACCTTATTTTTTCAACTTCGCAGCAATTTTTTCGATTAACTCGTCTTCCGTCATCGCTGATACAGGTCGATTGTTGACGAACGCAAACACTTTTTTTCGACCTGGACCGCAATAAGACTGGCAGCCAATTTCGATTGTTGCGTTCGGATCTAATTTTTTTAGCCTTGGCAACAACGTTTTTAAATTCGTCGCTTGACAGTCGTCACAGACGCGAAATTCATTTTGCATACCGTCCTCACTCCTTTTCGCTAACGAGTATTCTAACGCGTATGCGCGAACAATGCAAGCTGCATCTATTTCCTTTTAAAAATAGTATATATTTCTCGTTTTTTGGTGATTATGAAAGTAAAAGAATGCGAAAGGGGTTTTTTTCATGACAAAAAAACGACAAGATGCTTGGACTGAAGAAGAAGATTTATTGCTAGCTGAAACGGTGTTGCGCCATGTGCGCGAAGGGAGCACGCAATTAAATGCGTTTGAAGAAGTGGGCGATAAGTTGAATCGTACGTCAGCGGCATGCGGGTTTCGCTGGAATGCGGTCGTCCGCCAACAATATGAAGAATCGTTACAAATGGCGAAAAAGTTCCGAAAACAACGGCAGCGAGCACTTGGAAATAAACACGCATTGCGAAAACGGCCGCTTTATACACCACCTGTTCCTTCGCTTGAAGAGTTAGGAATGGAACCGTTAGAAGTGCAAGCAAATGAATATGAACATGTCGAAACAGATCATTTGACGCTTGATCATGTCATTGCTTTTTTACACTCTTTAAAACAATCGTATATCGGACAAGAAACCGCGCTAGTGGAAAATAAACAGCTGAAGATTGAGCTCGAACAACTACAACAACAATATAAACAACTAGAACAACAATTTACAAAACTTCAAAAAGAAAATGAAGAATTACGCGAAGATTACGGAACGATGGCACGCATCATTAACCGTGCAAGACAAATGGAAATTTCAGAGGATGAATTTAAACCACCTATTTTCAAAATGGATCGTAACGGAAACTTAGAAAAAATCGAAAAGATTGCCGAGTAAAAAAGAGCCTGACAAAAAAGTCAGGTTCTTTTAGTTCGTTTAAACTACCCTAATGGTTTTTGATTTTCGAACGGTTTTCTTCTTGATTACTCCCATTCAAGAGTAATTTTATTCCACTTTTTAAAATATTCTTCCTCTTTCAAAATGGAGTCATATACAGGAAAAAGAAAATCTCGAATCTTCCTCATGACGAAGGAGAAGTGTAGATCTTCTTTTATACCCATTCTTTGCAAAAATGCCTTCCACTGTTTGTTTCGACGCTCATCTTCTGCAAAAGAACATAAAAACATAGGACGGTCTTTTTCTAAATTTGTTCCACGTCTCTGAAACGTTTCAAATATTGCTTCCCATAAAATACGCCCATCGAAATTTTCAGTTGATAGAAGCGTGAAAACATCATAAAAATCCTTCATTCGACTGTTAATAACAGATAGTGAGATCATCGCTTCGAACTTTTCAGCTATTACTGAATAAGTGGAGTAAACTTGGATTTCAGGGGGATTCATGTTTAATAAAGTAGGGTACTTCATCTCTTTTGGTTTTGGGATGACGACGTCACCAAACCCAATATCTAATTGCAATTGCTTTCTTATTTTACCAAGCGATGCTGAGACTTTAATACGCACTCCTTCATAATTAGCGTCCTCTTTGATTCGTTCAACGGTCATTCTATTTACATCAAATTCGACTCCATCTTCTTCAACGGTTAAAGCACAAATTGATTCAAACACAGATTTAATATATTTTATATCATTCGAAATTTGTTTAGCTAAAAAGTCAATATCTTTCGTTGGTCTAGATTTAAATTGTGTTAAAGAGAATAAAAAAAGACCACCTTTTAAAACAAATTTATCACGATAACTAGAAATGGAAAGTCAATATAATAGCCTTTCTTGAAAATATAACAATAAAATGAGATCAAATGTTTTCCCGCTTTGTTTGGCAATATTTTTTAATCTTTCACTAACTGAAGCAGGTATATTTTTAACATTTCCCATTACAAAAGCACCTCTAAGTATTTTAATAAAACCGTTTTGATGCGCATATTCTCTGCACATTCCACTAGTTTATTTATATTTTTTTCAGAACTTTGTAAGTAATTTCGCAAACCTTCTTTCATTAAATCGATTCCTATTTTTTCTCTGTATCGAATAATATCACAAATCGTTTTTTCGCGATTATAAATGCTTATTTTATGGCCACCTATCTCCACTTCCTCAATTCCATACTCAAACTGTTTTTTTGAAAAATAAAAAATTTTAATTGGTGGATAATCAGGCAAACTAGGTTTCCTTGATTTTCTCTCAATGGCGATTTGATACTCCCATGGGTTATAAGTTGTCAACTCATAAAAAGACAATGCCGACAAAAGACAAAGAACACCGTTCGGGATCACTTTTGATACTTCAATCACTTCTTCATTTTGATCATTTTCCAATTCAGCATAACGGTAAAGCCCTCGTTTTATCCTAATTATTTCTCCATTTTGCTCGAATTTTCGAATATAATATTTGCTCACTCCTTCTCTCGTTAAATCCTCTGTCTTCGCAAATCCTTTTTGACGAACAAAAATGTCTTTTATTATCTTGCTTACTTCTTTATTCATTAATTATCACCACTCATTTCATCTAAACGTCGGCATTTATAACTAACTGCAAACATTTAATATACTTATTTTCCGTCATTCGCAATAATCCTCTTTTTTTAACGTAATTTCAGAAAGAAGTCTCCACTGCAAGCGTTCGCTAAGTGGTGAAAATAGCTATATATTCAATCATTTCAATGAAAAAAGCTGTCGCATCGGACAGCTTTTTTATTTCGGCAACATCGTCTCGTTTCGGTCAATCATACGTTGAAAATACACGTTATATCGCTCCCATTCTTCCGGGGTGAGCGATGATGGCTCGAGCCTACTTCCAAGCGCTTGGAGCGCTTCGTATAGGCGAATGACGAGCGCAGAAACCGTCATTTCTTTGCCGAGTAATTCACTAAGCGACGCCATCGTATGTGGAACGACCGTTGGATACGTAAACTTCGTTTGTTCTCCCGCCAGCGCTCGCTCATAAAACTGACGAATAAACTCCGCTCGTGTTGCGCCGCTTCCGTTTGCACATATATATACTTGCACAGCAACACCGCCTCGAATGCGGCGCTGTGAAATGCCCGCAAACTTTTTTCCATCAATGCTTAAATCAAAACTTCCCGGACAATACGAGCCAACAACTTCCCCTGCTTGCACGCGCGCTTCTGGCAACATGCGCGCAATGAGTGTGGCCATCGCCTCATATCCACGATCAATGTCAATTCCTTTTTTTGTATCAGGAAAAATAAGTGAAACGTTTAAAACCCCTTCATCTAACACGACCGCCAATCCACCAGAGTTGCGAACGATCGTACGCCAACCGTGCTCATGTAAGTAGGCGAGTCCTTTTTCAATATACGGCAATTTCGTATCTTGAATGCCAAGCACAACGGTCTGATGATGCACCCATAAGCGAACGATCGGATGCGATTGACCGTTTCCAACCGATTCGCAAAGCGCATCATCAAACGCAAATGACTGCTTCGCATCAAACGATGGCCCGAGGGTTGTATGGTCAATCATTCGCCACGTTTGTTGTCGCAACAATTCGCTCATTATTCCATCGCCGCAAGCGCCTGCGCTGCTGTGATGAGTGATAGCTTGTACACATCTTCGGCGTTACATCCGCGCGATAAATCGTTCACCGGTTGATTTAATCCTTGTAAAATTGGACCGACCGCTTCAAAGTTGCCGAGACGTTGTGCAATTTTATATCCGATATTTCCCGCTTCTAAGCTTGGGAAAATAAAGACGTTCGCATCGCCTTGGATGACAGAGTCTGGCGCTTTCTTTTTCGCTACAGACGGAACGAATGCGGCATCAAATTGAAACTCGCCATCGAGCGTTAACTCTGGTGCCATTTCTTTTGCGATGCGCACCGCTTCAATCACTTTTTCTGTTTCTGGCGATTTTGCCGATCCTTTCGTAGAGAAGCTAAGCATCGCTACACGTGGCTCAATATCAAACATTTTCGCTGTTTGTGCGCTCTCAATAGCGATTTCCGCTAAATCTTGGCTATCTGGAGCGATGTTAATGGCGCAATCGGCAAATACATATTTCTCATCGCCGCGCACCATAATGAACACGCCAGACGTTTTGCGAATACCTGGCTTTGTTTTAATAATTTGTAACGCAGGACGAACTGTATCCGCTGTCGAATGCGCGGCACCGCTCACAAGCCCGTGCGCTTTCCCCATATACACAAGCATCGTACCGAAGTAGTTTTCATCAAGTAAAATGTTGCGCGCATCTTCTTCCGTCACTTTTCCTTTGCGACGTTCAATAAACGCAGCAACCATCTCATCCATTCCTTCGTACGTACGCGGATGAATGATTTCTACTTTCTCAAGCGTCAAACCAAGTTCTTTTGCTTTTTGAACGACAGCTTCTTGCTCGCCGATAACAATCGGATGCAATACATTTTCTGCCGCTAGACGTCCGACAGCTGTCAAAATACGTTCATCTAGTCCTTCCGGAAACACGATCGTTACATTTTTTCCTGCCACCTTTTGCTTTAAGGCTGCAAATAAATCACTCACGAAATGTTCCTCCTTAGTTTAAAAAAATTCGTCTATCTATTAGAATACTCTTATTGAGGCGAAAAGCAATGAATTACACCACAAAAGAAAATAGTCTTTTTTTTATAACAATTCTGTTTTTTATCTTGAGTGATATATAGCCTAAAAAGTGATATATTTGTTAAGGAACATGTACAAATAAAGGAGCGTTATCATATGTCACAATGGATTCATCATCTTGAACAATGGTTGCTTGAATTTGGCGTCATCGGTCTCGTTATCGTTTCGTTTACAGAATCTTCATTTTTTCCGATTCCGCCTGATGTGTTATTAATTCCGTTAAGCATTGCCCAACCAGAGAAAGCGTTATGGTTTTCCTTTTTAACAACGGTCGCCTCTGTATTCGGTGCGCTGCTCGGGTGGTACATTGGGAAAAAATTCGGCAGACCGATTTTGCGTTATTTTATCTCTGATGAAAAAATGAATAAGGTAGAACAATATTTTCAACAATACGGGGCAATGGCGATCGTTATCGCTGGGTTTACCCCTATTCCGTATAAAGTGTTCACTATTTTCTCGGGCATTTCTAACGTCAACATTCGCACGTTGCTTTTTTGGTCGTTCATCGGTCGTGGGGCGCGCTTTTTCGCAGAAGGGCTTATTATTTTCACCTTAGGCGCTCAAGCGAAAACATTTATTGAACAACATTTTACAACGATCACGATCGTTGGCGGCATTGTCATGATCATTGCTTTTCTTATTTATAAACGGTTCAAATAGTGCGTTTGGCATAAACGAAACACATATGATACAATTTCGGTAGTACATAACAAAAGGAGTGTTGGACATGAGCGAAGCAGCACAAACGTTAGACGGTTGGTATTGTCTGCATGATTTCCGCACGGTTGATTGGGCGGCTTGGAAAACGCTCACAAATGAAGAGCGACAAGAAGCAATACAAGAGTTTTTCACATTAGTGGAAAAATGGGAAAAAACAGAAGCTGCAAATGAAGGCAGCCATGCGATTTACACAATTATGGGGCAAAAAGCAGATTTGATGTTCATGCTTTTACGTCCAACGATGGAAGAGCTTCATGAAATTGAAACAGCAATCAATAAAACAAAGCTCGCTGAATATCTCGTACCTGCTTATTCATACGTCTCTGTCGTTGAATTAAGCAATTACTTGCCGGCAGAGGCAGGCGACCCATACGAAAATTCAGAAGTGCGTCGCCGTTTATATCCGATCTTACCAAAAACGAACCACGTTTGCTTTTATCCGATGGACAAGCGCCGTCAAGGAAACGACAACTGGTACATGCTTCCGATGGAAGAGCGCCGCAATTTAATGCGCGCACACGGCATGACGGGAAGAAAATATGCTGGAAAAGTCGTACAAATCATTACCGGTTCGGTCGGCTTTGATGACTATGAATGGGGCGTGACGCTCTTTTCAAATGATGTGCTTCAATTTAAAAAGCTTGTGTACGAAATGCGTTTCGATGAAGTGAGCGCACGGTTTGGCGAATTCGGCTCTTTCTTCGTCGGCAACATTTTACCGAAAGAAAAAATGGAACAGTTTTTACATGTGTAGGCCTCCGGTTTGGAGGTCTTTTTTTATTATCTCTTTCATACATATAACAATGACGACTTTCCTCACATTTTCGTATGTCTCATCATAGGCTAATAGCGATTTTCATAAAGTGAGGTGAAGGGATGGCTGTTGTTGCGTATACAGAAGAAGATGTCAAATTGCTTGCCCGTCTTATGCGCGCAGAGGCGGAGGAAGACGGACAGCTCGGCATGTTAATGGTTGGGAATGTTGGAGTGAACCGCGTGCGCGCAAACTGTCTAGACTTTGAAGGGCTTCGTACCATTCGCCAAATGGTATTTCAAAGCCCTGGGGGATTTGAAGCGGTACAAAAAGGGTATTTTTATCAACGGGCGCGTGAACAAGACATACGTCTCGCCCGTCGTGTCATTCGCGGGGAACGTTTTCATCCGGCAACGAATTCGCTTTGGTTTTTCCGACCAGATGGCAATTGCCCGCCACAATGGTTTAATCAATGGAATACGGGACGTTTTAAGGCACATTGTTTTTATGCACCGACGCGTTCTAATTGTCCACGCGTATATTAGAAGGAGGGGTTTCAATGAGTGATGAACGTCAACAAATGCCGTATTATTCGTATCCGTACTACTATCCATACCAAATGCCAACATATCCGTTTGGCATGCCTACACCAACGTTTACACCACAAACAGGGGCGATGCAAACACCAACAACCGCCAGTCAGCCGCTTCCCGGCATGCTTCCGATCGAAGAATCGTACATTGAAAACATTTTACGCTTAAACAAAGGCAAAATTGCGACTGTTTATATGACGTTTGAAAACAATCGTGAATGGAATGCGAAAATTTTCCGCGGTGTCATTGAAGCAGCGGGGCGCGACCATCTCATTTTAAGCGATCCACAAACAGGAATGCGTTATTTATTACCAATGATTTATCTCGACTATGTCACATTTGATGAAGAAATTAATTATGAATATCCATTTGCATCTGGTGTCGGATTAAGCACATATGCTCCACGTTAAAAACGAGGCGTCCACAGCGCCTCGTTTTACATTTGTTTGATCGCGATATAGGCTAAAAATAGCCATGCAACAATGAACGACACGCCCCCAAACGGCGTAATCGCCCCAAGTATTTTTATTTGTGTTAAGCTTAGTACGTATAAACTACCTGAAAATAAAACGATTCCCGCAAGCATAAACCAACCAGCAGGCGTCACGTGCGGCCATTTTGTCGCCAGCAACGCAACGAGAAACAAACCGATCGTATGGAACATTTGATATTGAACGGCTTTTTGCCACGTGTCGATATATCGCTCTGGAATTCTTCCTTCCAACACGTGTGCTCCGAACGCTCCTAGCGCCACACATAGCGCTGCACTCATTGAAGCGATGATTGTAAATAGTTTCATGTTTTCCCCTCCTAAAAATCAAGTAATGATCGTCCGTTCGCATCGGCACCGATATCTAGTCGTTCGATTGTTGTCGGTTGCGGCAAAGTCACTTCTTGTGTGCTTGGTGATGGTTGTTGCAAAATAATGTCGCACAATGCGCGAACAGCATATATATGTTCACGCACCGCTTGCGATGATGACGCATCTTTTGCTTTTGCGATTTCTTCTTCTATCTTTGCGAATACATTTGTCACCGATATGTCCAAAACGTTTTCACTCCCTACTTCTTTTTCCTTTACAACAATGGTATCTTATACATAGCAACTTTTCAAATTGAAAACGCTTAAAAAAGGAGTGACAACAAATGAAACGGACATGGTGGAAAGAAGCCGTCGTATATCAAGTGTATTGGCGCAGCTTTTTTGACTCAAATGGTGATGGGTATGGCGATTTAGAAGGGCTTATTCAAAAACTCGATTACATTCGCGACTTAGGGGTGGATGTCATTTGGCTGAATCCGTGCTATGAGTCGCCTGATAAAGATAACGGATACGACATTTCTGATTACTATCGCATCATGGATAAAGCAGGGGATATGGAGACGTTTGACCGCTTGCTGAACGAGGTGCATAAACGTGGAATGAAATTAATTATGGACCTTGTCGTGAACCATACATCTGATCAACATCCTTGGTTTATTGAATCTCGTTCGTCAAAAGACAATCCGAAACGCGATTGGTACATATGGCGCGACAAACCGAATAACTGGCGCTCGTACTTTACTCCATCCACATGGGAATATGATGAAAAAACAGGTCAGTATTATTTCCATTCGTTTGCGGTAGAACAGCCAGATTTGAACTGGGAAAACGAAGAAGTTCGTGAAGAAATTTATAAAATGATGCGTTTTTGGTTAGATAAAGGGATCGATGGTTTCCGTTTAGATGCGATTGCCTTACTAGCCAAACCTGAAGGATTCCCAGATGCCGAAAACCCGTATGACATTCGTTATTTAACAAACAATCCAGGCGTGCATGATTATTTACAAGAAATGCACGAAAAAGTATTAAAACATTATGATATTTTCACCGTCGGAGAAGTCGCTTTCGTATCGCCAGAGGAAGGATTAAAATATGTCGGAGAAGACCGAAACGAACTACACACTTTGTTCCACTTTGAAGTGTGCGACGAAATGCCGGCATGGGATCCGATTCGTTTTAAACAAATTCAAAAACGTTGGTACGAAGGATTGTGGGGCAAAGGGTGGAACTCGCAGTTTTTAAACAATCACGACCATACGCGACAAGTGACGCGCTACGGAAACGATAAACAGTTCCGCGTCGAATCAGCAAAATTGCTCGCTACGCTCGTGCATACGTTGCCGGGAACCCCATATATTTATCAAGGTGAAGAAATTGGCATGACTGGCGTCAAGTTCGACACGATCGAAGACTATAACGACATTGCGATGAAAAATAAATATGCAGAAGAAGTCGCAAAAGGTCGCGATCCGAAAGAAGTGCTTGAAAGCTTGCAGCTACTGAGCCGAGATAACTCGCGTACACCAATGCAGTGGGATGATAGCGAACATGCTGGATTTACAACAGGAACACCTTGGCTAAAAGTGAATCCGAACTATAAAGAAATCAATGTAAAACAAGCATTAGCGGATCCGAACTCTGTATATTATTACTATAAAAAGCTCATTCAATTGCGCAAGCAACATGCCGTTATGGTGTACGGAACGTTCCGCGATTTTTCGGAAAATGATCCGTACATTTACGCTTACACGCGCGAGCTCGATGGCGTTCGTTGGCTCATCGTCTTAAACCATTGCGATAACGACAACGTATATGAGTTGCCAGAAGAGCTTGCTTCGGCTCACCGCCATCTTTTGCTCGGCAATTATACAGATGTAAAAGAAGAAGGTACAACGCTTTATATGCGTCCGCACGAAGCAAGAATTTATGCATTACAATAAGCAGCCCGATTTGGCTGCTTATTTTTTATTTACCGCCTGTTCAAACGCCTCTAGCGCTCGTTTTTCACCGAATACGATCAGGACATCTCCAACGAAAAACCGCTCGTCTGGCGTTGGGTTACCAATCATGTTGTTTTGACGCTGAATCGCAATAATCGTCACATGAAAGCGCGTGCGCACCGCTTGATCGCGGACAGATGTCCCAACAAATGAAGAATGCGGCTCAATTGTCACTTCTTCAATCGCGTATTGCTCTGCATGGCCGTGAAAAATCGTATCGACGTAATCGACACTGACAGGCTTTAACATTGTCATCGCCATGCGGCGACCGCTCAAAAACGATGGGTTAATGACTTTATCAGCACCTGCACGCCGCAACTTTTCTTCCGATTCCGGTCGCTCGGCGCGCGCGACAATTTGAATGTCGTGATTTAGCCCTTTTGCTGTGAGGGAAATAAAGACGTTATCGGCATCTGAAGGCAATGCGGCGACCAACCCTGCCGCTCGTTCAATACCTGCCGCAATCAACACGTCATCTTCTGTCGCATCCCCTTCGACATACGGAATCGGATCATTCATTTCGTCTAACCGGTCCGTATTCCGCTCGATGACAACGACAGCTGTCCCGTTTTTGACAAGTTCACGTACGACTTGTTCCCCGACACGCCCGAACCCGCATACGATAATATGGTTTGTCATCGCTTCTATTTTCTTTTTCATTTTTCGCCTCCGAACCGTTTTTGAAAATTCCCCTTCCATCATCATCGACACGACTGCCCCTGTCGCATATGTCACAATGCCAATACCAATCGGAATAATGATAAGGGCAAACAGTTTACCATAAAACGTTTGTGGCACTGTATCGCCATAACCAACCGTTAAAATGGTGACAACTGTCAACCAAAGTGCATCAAAAAACGTTAATTGTTCTGAAAACATAAATCCGATCGTTCCTGCGATAATGGCGACAATCATCGCGATGACGGAAACGACGATCGAGCGCGATGAACTCATCCGTTTCTCCCCTTATGTTCTTTTTGTACAAACTTCATGCAAGGCGCACCAGACGATTGCTTGACGACAATAGACGGCAACATCGCGCTTTTAAAACCGAATGCGCGACAACCGCGCGGCATTTGCGCATCCCACGTGACATAAAAATGTTTGCATGCATAACAATTTACTCGCTCATTATATGTTTTCGATTTGCCAGTCAATTGGCTCTCTCCCTGTCTGTTGTAAAAAAGTATTCGTTTTTGAAAAAGGGCGACTACCGAAAAAGCCTCGCGCTGCGGAAAATGGGCTTGGATGTGGCGCTTCAATTATGTAATGATGTTCATTCGTGATCAAGGCTTTTTTCGCTTGCGCATGACGTCCCCATAAAATGAAGACAACGGGTTCACGTTTTTCATTCACAAGTTCAATGACGCGATCTGTAAAATACTCCCAACCTTTTCCTTTATGCGAATTCGCTTCTCCACGTCGTACCGTCAATACGGTATTTAAAAGCAATACCCCTTGCTTTGCCCATTTTAATAAGTAGCCGTTGTTTGGAATATAGCACCCGATGTCATCTTGCAACTCTTTAAAAATGTTTAACAACGATGGAGGCAAAGCGACGCCCGGTTTGACGGAAAAACTTAATCCGTGCGCTTGATTCGGCCCATGGTATGGGTCTTGTCCTAAAATGACGACTTTTACATTCGCATACGGGGTGTAATGAAGGGCGTTGAAAATGTCGTGCATATCCGGATAAATCGTTTTCGTTCGATATTCTTCTTTTAAAAACTGACGCAATTTCACATAATACGGTTTTTGAAACTCCTCTTCTAATAAAGGAGCCCAATCGTTTTTCAATATGCTCATCATCGCACTCCTTTCTAATACAAAGGCTACCCTACTTTATAGGATAGCCTGTTTTTGCTTAAAACTGAATTTTTTCTTCTAAGAAGCTTTTTAATTCCGCAATTGGAATGCGTGTTTGTTCCATCGTATCGCGGTCGCGCACGGTCACCATGCCGTCCTGTTCTGAATCAAAATCATACGTAATACAGAACGGTGTTCCAATCTCATCTTGACGACGATATCGTTTTCCGATGGATCCAGACTCATCGTAATCGACCATAAAATGTTGTGAAAGTTGTTCAAAGATCGCACGCGCACCTTCTGATAACTTTTTCGATAATGGCAATACAGCCGCTTTATATGGCGCTAACGCTGGGTGAAGATGCATCACTGTGCGCGTCGTACCGTCTGCCAGTTGCTCTTCTTCATACGCGTCAATCATAAAGGCGAGCGTGACGCGATCTGCACCAAGTGAAGGCTCAATGCAATATGGAATAAAACGTTCGTTCGTTTCTTGATCAAGGTAGTGGAAGTCTTCTCCTGAATATTCCATATGGCGACGCAAATCGTAATCGGTACGCGATGCAATGCCCCATAGCTCGCCCCAACCAAACGGGAATTTATATTCAATATCTGTTGTGGCGTTGCTGTAGTGGGACAATTCATCTTCGGAATGATCGCGTAAACGAATGTTTTCACGCTTCATACCAAGCGATAAAAGCCATTGTTCACAATATTGTTTCCAATAATCAAACCACTGTAATTCTTCGCCCGGCTTACAGAAAAATTCAAGCTCCATTTGTTCAAATTCACGTGTGCGGAACGTAAAGTTTCCTGGTGTAATTTCGTTTCGGAAGCTTTTTCCGATTTGCGCAATACCGAACGGCAATTTTTTGCGCATCGTTCGTTGTACGTTTTTAAAGTTTACAAAAATGCCTTGTGCCGTTTCAGGACGAAGGTAAATTTCGTTTGCGCTCGACTCGGTCACGCCTTGGAACGTTTTAAACATTAAGTTAAATTGACGAATGTTTGTGAAGTCGCGACTGCCGCAATCTGGACAAGCAATGTCGTGCTCTTGAATGAGCTGCTCCATTTTTTCAAAAGGAAGCCCATCGACAACCATTTCAATCCCTTTCGCTTCAAGCGCGCTTTCAATTAACTTATCCGCCCGATGACGTGCTTTACATTGTTTACAGTCAATCATCGGATCGTTGAAGTTTCCTAAATGACCAGATGCTTCCCACGTGCGTGGGTTCATTAAAATAGCCGCATCTAAACCGACGTTGTATGGTGATTGTTGAACGAACTTTTTCCACCATGCTCGCTTAATGTTGTTTTTTAATTCCGTCCCTAACGGACCGTAATCCCACGTATTTGCTAATCCGCCGTAAATTTCTGAACCGGGAAAAACAAAGCCGCGATGTTTCGCGTGTGCTACAATTTGCTCCATCGTTACTGACATCGTTCATCCTCCTTATAATAAAATGTAAACAAAAAACGCTCTCATCCTTAGGCCTTTCGCCTAGGGACGAGAGCGTAACTCCCGCGGTTCCACCCTAGTTGATGCATAACGCATCCACTTTTGCGTGAAGCAACTCCAGACTGCCGTTTCGCTAAGCGTCTTTACTAGGCTTCCACCACCCCTAGCTCGCTATAAAAGAACTACCTTAGCTACTATCCATCTTTCATCGTTGCACCTGTATTTCATTTGGCTAATATTGTATCAAACCGCAATAGGAGAGTCAAGGGGGGAACAAAACCCGCTTTACATAAGCAGTAAAGCGGGTCAAAGTGAGTTAAGGGGTTGATCATATTAATTTCGAATTAAGTAGTCAAACGCTCCTAAAGAAGCTGTTGCGCCTGAACCCATGGAAATGATAATCTGTTTATATGCGCTATCTGTACAATCGCCAGCAGCGAAGACGCCAGGGACGTTTGTCGCTCCGCGCTTATCAACGATAATTTCGCCGAAGCGATTGCGCTCTACCGTTCCTTCTAACCATTCGGTATTCGGTACAAGTCCGATTTGCACGAATACACCTTGAAGTTCAATATGGTGCTCTTCGCCTGTTGCGCGATCAATATATGTGATACCATTCACTTTATCTGTGCCTGTAATTTCTTTCGTTTGCGCGTTTTTGATTACTGTGACATTCGGTAAGCTATATAAACGATCTTGCAATACCGCATCTGCTTTTAATTCTGGCGCAAATTCAAGCACCGTCACATGCTTAGCAATTCCGGCCAAATCAATTGCCGCCTCAACGCCAGAGTTTCCACCGCCGATGACTGCGACATGTTTTCCTTCAAATAACGGACCGTCGCAATGTGGGCAGTAAGCGACGCCTTTATTTTTAAACTCTGCTTCGCCTGGGACGCCGAGATTGCGCCAACGTGCGCCTGTCGCGATAATGACTGCTTTGCTTTTTAAAATCGCACCATTCTCAAGCTCTACTTCAATAAGGTCTTTCTTTTCTAGCCGTTTTGCACGCTGCAAGTTCATAATATCAACATTGTAATGTTTCACATGTTCCTCAAGGCTCGCAGCAAGCTTCGGACCTTCTGTATATTTGACGCTAATAAAGTTTTCAATGCCTAACGTATCTAAAATTTGACCGCCGAAGCGTTCAGCAACAATTCCTGTGCGAATGCCTTTACGCGCTGCATAAATGGCAGCTGTTGCACCCGCAGGTCCTCCACCGATGACGAGCACATCAAACGGATCTTTTTCCTCAAAAGTAGAAGCATCCGGCGTGCTTCCTAACTTCGCAAGAATTTCCTCAAGCGACATACGGCCGCTTGCGAACGGTTCACCGTTTAAAAAGACGGTTGGCACAGCCATGACATCTTTTTGCTCGACTTCTTCTTTAAATGCAGCCCCATCAATCATCGTATGTGAGACGTTCGGATTTAGTACGCTCATCACATTTAACGCTTGAACGACGTCTGGGCAGTTATGGCATGTTAAGCTGACGTATGTTTCAAAACGATACGTCCCTTTTAAATTTTTAATTTGTTCAATGACTGCTTGATCGACTTTCGGCGGTCTTCCGCTCACTTGAAGCAATGCAAGCACCAAAGAAGTAAATTCATGTCCTAAAGGCACGCCCGCAAATACAACGCCTGTTTCTTCCCCTATGCGATTGACGCTAAAACTAGGTGTTCTTTCTAGCGTTGTTTTCTCTACTTTAATTTTCGATGACATTGTCGCAAGCTCATCAACTAAAGCAAGCATATCGCGGGAAACTTCATCGTCTCCCGCGCTCACTTTTAACACAATGTCATTTTCCATCAATTGTAGATATTGGGCGAGCTGTGCTTTAATTTCAGCATCCAATATCATTGACATAAGCCTCCTTAAATTTTACCTACAAGGTCAAGGCTTGGCTTTAATGTTTTTCCACCTTCTTGCCATTTTGCTGGGCACACTTCGCCAGGATTGTTGCGCACGTATTGTGCTGCTTTAATTTTGTTTACGATTGTGCTTGCATCACGACCGATGCCATCAGCGTTAATTTCAACAGCTTGAATAACGCCATCTGGATCGATAATGAACGTACCGCGTTGTGCAAGGCCTGTCTCTTCATCAAGCACTTCGAACATGCGTGATAATTTTTGAGAAGGGTCACCGATCATCACATATTCGATTTTGCTGATCGCTGGTGAGTGGTCGTGCCATGCTTTATGTGTAAAATGTGTATCTGTTGAAACGGAGTATACTTCTACACCAAGCTCTTTTAATTTTGGATATTCGTTTTGTAAATCTTCTAATTCTGTTGGACAAACGAATGTAAAGTCAGCTGGATAGAAGCAAACGACGCTCCATTTTCCTTTGAAGTTTTCTTCTGTTACCTCGATGAAATCGCCGTTATGGAACGCCATCGCTTTAAATGGTTGTACTTGTTTTCCTACTAATGGCATTGTCAATCATCCTCCTGCATCATTTTTTTGCATGTTAGTAGTATGCTCCAGCCATACGAAAAATATGACTGAACGCAAAAATAAATTATAACAATTATAATTCGATATAAATTATCATATAGGAATGTTTATTTGTCAAGTAAAAACTATACAACTGTCTTAGTTTTTCGACACATTTTCTTTTTATTCCTTTTTCATAAATAAAAAAACAGAGCCTTCGCAAAGACTCTGCTTTCTCACATAGCAAAAGAAAAAACAAGTAAAACAGAAACATTACATAATAGCGCAGCGACAAATAGCCATGTTTGTTTTCCTTTTTTCTTCACCATATATTCTGCAAATACGGTCGTTCCAAAAGCGAAGCAAACAAACAATAAAAACGAGTTGATGCGCCCATAAAATACGTGACGAGTAAGAAGCGGTGAAAACAAAAGCAAAAGAAATAATTGCTGAATGCTCCACCAATACATTTTCCCCCTCCTAACAATGAATAAAGTGGGCGAGACGGGAACGAAACGGTTCACCATTCCATATGACTTCGCTCGTTGCTTGTCGCTTTTGTACCTCCGGCTCTGACAAAAGAAGCCAAAAGTTTTTTGTCGGTAAATGACCGAGCAGATGTTTCTCACTTAATCGATTTAAATACATTTGTCTCGTTTCATTCATTTGCTTCGATAAATGATCGCCTTCATTCGAAAATGCATAAAGGACGCTCGCTGTCGCTACACGTTTCACACGAAACTCGTTCGCCACACGTAAAAAGAAATCCCAATCCCAATAGTTATGAACGTACGGATCAAAATATCCAATTGTATCATGAATTGTGCGCCGATACATGCTCCCTGAAGGAACATACGTCGAAAATGTACGCATTGCTTGCAAATCGAATTCATATGCAAATAAAAAGCGATCGGTCGGTATGCGCACTCCATTTTCAATACGATAATGAAAAATTTCTACGTCCGAATATACAAAATCGGCATCATTCATATTAGCGATCATTCGCTCAACGTGGCATGGCAATAGTAAATCGTCATCATCACAAAGCATAATAAAATCTTCTGTGGCGGCACGTACACCGATATTACGCGCCTCGACATGACCGACATTTTCACGCAATTCAATGAGTTCAACAGAAAGCTCCGGATATGCATCGACAGCAGCTTGCACAGATGGACCACCATCATTAACAATAATGACTTGCGTTGGTTTATACGTTTGTTTGCTTAACGACTCTAACAATTCTGCTAATGGAAGTAATCGGTTATATGTCGCAACGACTACAGAAACACCCAAAAGAAAATCCCCTTTCAAAAAAAGAAGCTACAATGATACCATTATAGCTTCTTTTCGTATGATTATGCGAGTTCTTGTTGTTTCGTTTCTTTGCCAAGGAAAAGAACAGCAAGCGCACCGATGAAAATCGCGATACAAAAAATCGCAAAAATCATCGTGATGGATACTTTTTGTGCGACGAGATAGCCGACGAGAAGCGGCCCTAAAATGCCGCCAATGCGTCCGAATGAAGCAGCCATTCCTGCACCCGTCGCACGAATGATCGTTGGATATTGCTCTGGTGTATAGGCATAAAGCGCTCCCCATGCCCCAAGGTTGAAAAACGATAACAATGCTCCAAACGTCATTAATGCCGCAGCTGAGTCAGCATTTCCGAAGAAATAAGCACTTAATGCGGTACCAGTTAAATAAATGATCAGTACTGCTTTTCGACCAATGCGTTCAATTAACCATGCGACGCTAAAATAACCCGGCAGCTGCGCTAATGTCATGATGAGCACGTACTCAAAACTTTTAATTAAACTAAATCCTTTCATGACCATGACGCTCGGTAGCCATAAAAACATGCCGTAGTACGAAAAGACGACTGAAAACCATAAAATCCAAAGCATTGTCGTTTGTTTTGCGTACGGTTTTGCCCAAACGTCTGCGATATTTTGCCAAACGGAACGGCGCTCCGTTTTTGTCGCCATAAACTTTTTCGAATCTGGCAAATTGATGCGCAAATAAATGGCATATAGCGCTGGTACAGCTCCTAAAATAAGCGCCATTTGCCATCCATACGCTGGAATAACGAAAAATGAAATGAGCGCTGCTAGTAACCAACCACCTGCCCAAAAGCTTTCCAATAAAACGACAACTTTCCCGCGTTCATGTGCAG
Source organism: Anoxybacillus sp. ST70 (assembly GCF_019553625.1). NCBI lineage: Bacteria > Bacillati > Bacillota > Bacilli > Caryophanales > Anoxybacillaceae > Anoxybacillus > Anoxybacillus sp. ST70. The sequence goes on along the minus strand of NZ_JAHZOF010000007.1, from coordinate 73,564 downwards.
CAACGCTTTCCGATACGAGCGTTGACGCAACAGGCAGTTCGCCACCAAGTCCCATGCCGATAAAAAAACGTAAAATTAAAAAGACCGTTAACGTTGTCGCAAGTGCGGATAGTCCGCTACCGATCGAAAATAATAAAAGCGTAATGATGAAAACTTGTTTTCGCCCAATGCGGTCAGCTAACAATCCGAAAACGAGCGCACCGACTGCCATGCCGATCGAATTTATACTTCCGATCCAACCCATTTGTTCGGCCGTTAAATTCCATTCCTTTTGCAATGCAGCAATAATAAACGAAAGCATCCCTACATCCATCGCATCAAATAACCAACCAAGCCCGGCAATCCAAAGCAACTTGTTTCTTGATACGTCTTTACTCATGTCATCCCTCCGTTGTCAGCTGTCAAATTGTCTTCCTCATGATTATATTTCCTTTTTTGTTATGTATCAATGCAAAAAGCGTCGGGAAAAACCGACGCTTATCGCAAGTCTTCTTTTGAAAACGCTCCAGGAAGAAGTTCTTTTACTGTTGTTTCCTGCATATCGCCTTTCATATTCGCTAAAATGACAGGCATATTTGGATCACATAATTCAACAATGACTTGACGGCATGCGCCACACGGCGGAACTGGTCGCTCCGTATCTGCAACGACGGCTAACATCGCATACTCATGATCGCCTTCTGAGTACGCCTTAAATAAAGCTGTACGCTCAGCGCAGTTGCATAAACCGTATGATGCATTTTCGATGTTGCAGCCACCGTACACTTTTCCATCTTTCGTTAATAGTGCTGCTCCAACTTTAAACTTGGAATACGGAACGTACGCCCGCTCCCTCGCTTGTTTTGCCGCTTCAATTAACTGTTGTTTATTCATTGTTGATCATCCCTTCTTGGGCTGTTTAGTTAAAAAACGTCTTCATTAACCAATCGGCAACGACGCCACCTAAATATACGCCAAATACCCCCATCATTCCTGCCAATACAGGCGGAGCTGGCAATGGCAAACGTAAAAACTTAAACAAAATCCCGACAACAAGCCCAGCAAGTAAGCTAAGTAATACTTCTTTCATAGGTCAATGCCTCCATTAGTATGCTTCGTTTGAAGTTGTTCCTTCCATAATTGCTGGTCCAGAACTTGTACCGATACGGTTTGCGCCTGCATCAATCATCGCTTTTGCGTCCGCTGCGCTGCGCACGCCGCCAGATGCTTTTACGCCAACGTTTGGACCAACTGTTTTGCGCATTAATGCAACGTCTTCTACTGTTGCACCGCCGCTTGCGAATCCTGTTGATGTTTTAACGAAATCTGCCCCAGCACGAACGGCAATTTCGCATGCGCGCACTTTTTCTTCATCTGTCAACAACGCTGTTTCAATAATCACTTTTGTTAAAGCTTTTCCTTTTGCTGCATCAACAACAGCACGAATGTCGCGCTCTACAAGCTCATGATCGCCGTCTTTTAACGCACCGATATTGATGACCATATCGACTTCTTGCGCACCATTTTCAATCGCTTGTTTTGTTTCAAACGCTTTTACTTCTGGTGTTGTCGCTCCTAACGGAAAGCCGATGACTGTACACACTTTTACTTTCGTTCCTTGTAAACGCTCAGCAACGAATTTCACCCATGTTGGATTCACACATACAGATGCAAATTCATATTTTTTCGCTTCTTCCACTAATTTTTCAATTTGTGCTTTCGTTGTTTCTGGTTTTAATAACGTATGATCAATCATGCTAGCAATGTTCATCATTCATTCCTCCTTGTTTTTTAAATAAACATACCCGCAATGGATGCGCTTAACAATGAAGCAAGCATACCAGCAAGGACAGCTTTTAAGCCCATGCGCGCAATGTCGCTACGACGATTTGGCGCTAAGCTTCCTAATCCACCAAGTAAAATACCCATCGAAGAAATATTAGCAAATCCACATAGCGCAAAGCTAACGATCGCTACCGTTTTTGCAGATAAATCTGGAATTTGTGGTGCGAATGATGAATACGCAACAAATTCGTTTAAAATTAATTTTTGTCCGATAAATCCACCAGCTGTCACCGCTTCAGACCACGGTACACCAATCGCAAATGCAATAGGCGCAAAGAGGAATCCTAAAATGTTCTGAAGCGTCAAACCTTCGTAATTAAACAAATTACCGATGCCGCTAAGCAACCCATTAATTAACGCAATAAGAGCGATAAACGCTAACAACATCGCACCGATATTTAACGCTAACTTCAAACCATCGCTTGCTCCGCGCGCAGCTGCGTCGATGACGTTTGTTGATTCTTCGTCTTTTTCCATCTCAAAATGCTCATCTTCTTTAATCGGCTCTGTTTCTGGCACAATCATTTTCGCCATAACTAATCCTGCTGGCGCTGCCATGAAACTTGCCGCAAGTAAATATTCAAGCGGAACACCTAAAAGCGAGTAACCAACGAGCACAGAACCAGCAACAGATGCCAATCCTCCTGTCATAACTGCAAACAATTCCGATTGTGTCATTTTAGATAAATACGGACGAATAACAAGAGGCGCTTCCGTTTGACCGACGAAAATGTTTGCCGCTGCTGACATAGACTCCGCTTTGCTCGTTCCGAGCAATTTCGCAAGCGGACCACCGATCATTTTGATAATCCATTGCATCACACCAATGTAGTAAAGAACAGAAATTAATGCGGAGAAGAAAATGACGACCGGCAACACTTGGAACGCAAACACAAATCCAATTCCTTTTGCCGCAAACACACCACCGAACAAAAAGTTAATTCCTTCGTTCGCATAGTTAATAATGTTTGTGACACCATTTGTTAACCACTGCAATGCTGCTTTCCCTGCTTCCCATTTTAAAACGATAAACGCAAAAGCGACTTGAATCGCGAGACCACCTAAAATCGTTCGCGGATTAATCGCTTTGCGGTTGTTTGAAGAAAGAAAAGCGATCCCAAGGACAACGACAATACCAACAAGTCCCCAAACGATATTCATGTTGAACACTCCTATAAGCTGAATTTTGATTACGTAATCAATATAACAGGAAAAAGAACATATGTAAACGTTAACATGAACAAATGTCAAAGAAAATTCATGGTTTCGCTAAATGTTTCTTCCTTTTTGCATAAATACATAAATAAAAGGGGGCTTTTTTCTTTTCCCCCATTTGTCGTTTCTTTATTCTTTTTCTAGCAAACATTCGGCAGTAAATTGATCTGTCACTAATACGTTGGCGTATTTCCCTTTCAACGCGCCGTATATGCCAGCCACTTTATGAATGCCTCCCGCAATGACAATCGAATATTCTTTCTTTTTGAGCTCTTCTAACTCAATGCCAAGCGTGCGTGCATTGAGCTCTTCGCTACATAGTTTTCCATTTTGATCAAAAAAGCGCGAACAAATGTCACCAGCAGCTTTTGAATAAATCGTTTGTAAATCTTCTTCTGTAAAATAACCAAGCTGGAACAATAGCGACTCTGATTTAATTGGTCCGATCGTAAATACAGCAATATTCGCTTGCCGACCGAGATCAAGAATTTTGCGAATGTGGCGGTCCGCCTCCATCGCCTGCTTAACAACGACATGATCCACGATTGCAGGTAGCGGCAAATGGTGCACCGTTGCATTGAAGGCGCTTCCAAACAAGTGCAAAATATCTGACGCAAACGTATTCGTTTCGGATAAACTAACGCCACCTTTTAATTGCACAACTTTCACGTCTTTGACATGTTTATGCTTTAGCTGTAATGCAACGTGATACAACGTTGTTCCCCACGTCACACCGATCACATCGCCGTCTTTGACGATCGAACGTAAATACTCGGCGGCCTCTTTTCCTACATATTTTTTAATAATGCCATCTTGATGTTCTGGAACCGATACAACAATTGCTTTTTTTAGATTGAACTTTTGTTCAAGCTGTTTTGCTAACTGTTGAATATCTTCAGCCGGATCGTTAATTTTAATTTCTACAATTCCTTCTTCTTTTGCTTGCTGTAGTAGACGCGACACCGTCGGCCGCGATACGCCAAGCTTTTTTGCAATGTCGTTTTGATTGTAGTCTAGTAAATAATACAATTTTGCTGCTTCAACGACTTTTTTTAGCTTATCTTGCTCCATCGCTTCATCACCTTTTATTTATGAATGAAAAAGGAGCAACCTTCCATATTTGAAGGAATACTCCCTTTTCTTTCATCATACGAAAAAAACTGAACATTTGACAAGAAAAAGTTTTAACATAATTTCCATTTAGATAAATGAAACGAAGCTTCCGCATTTGTCTGAAATGAGATATGTTCATTTTCTTCTTTCGTGAAAAACCGCGCCGTAAATACTTCTTCTCCATCATTTAAGAAAATTTCAATAGACGACGTATCGATAAACATGTGAATCGTGTGTAATTGTGATAATAAACATTGTCGTTTCTCTTTCATGCCATTTCGAGCAAAACTTTCTCTCTCTAACGTCGCAACTTTTTGTTCAAAATCATATGAAAATGAAACATTGTTTTGTATATGAATGGAGAAAACACCTTTACCATCGATCTGTTTAAGTAGCAGTTCAACCGTTTTTCCTTTTACACCATCAAATTGCCTAACTTCCTTCTGCAAGAATACATTTGGATGATGAACTTCGTCACTCCGAAGCAACTGCAACTGCTCAATCGGACGCTGATATAATTTATCTCCGATTAAAACGAGTTCACGCGGTAATGTCAATGCATGTACCCATCGATAAGCAATTGTCGGGTGCTGATCTTCGTCTTGATCTGGTACCCCCATCCAAGCAATCATCACGCGACGCCCATGCTCGTCGACCATCGTTTGTGGCGCATAAAATTCAAACCCTCGATCCAGCTCAGTAAATGTACCGTGTACATATTGTCCTGTTTCATAATTTAACTGTCCGACAAAATATCCTGCTTGATATACGTTTTGATAGTGCATGCCTTCCGGTTGCAATCCTTGCGGACAAACGATCAGTACATCTTTTCCGCTTAAACGGAATACATCTGGGCACTCCCACATGTACCCAAAGTTTCCGTCCTCTCCTCCTGCTATAGCACCGACATGCTCCCAATGCATGAGATCATCAGAGCGAAATAATACTGCCTTCCCATCTAATTGCTCGCTCTGTGCGCCAATCACCATATACCACTTGTTTTCATGCTTCCACACTTTTGGGTCACGAAAATGAGCCGTGTAACCGTCTGGGAGATGAACAACAACTCCCTTTTTCTCAAAGCGAACACCGTCACTTGATACTGCCATACATTGATACGTATGGCGTGTTCCGTCATCGTCTTTGACATTCCCTGTATAAAAAAGTGTAAGTACACCATCATTGTCCACAGCGCTTCCGGAGTAGCAACCGTTTCGATCAAACCATTCGCTTGGAGCTAATGCAGGCACTTGTCTTTCCCAATGAACAAAGTCACGCGATGTATAATGTCCCCAAAATTTTGCTCCATGTGTCGTTTGAAACGGCATCCACTGATAAAACACATGGTACGTCCCTTTCCAATAAATCAGTCCATTTGGATCGTTCATTAATCCGACAGGAGGCATTAAATGATAACGCAAACGATTTGGGTCACTTTCAACAATTGAAGCATATTTTTTTACTTCTTCTTCCGCAAGCTGTATTTGTTTTTTTTCGTTCAATGATTTCATTTCGACCAACCTTCGCGTAAAATACGTTCGACTTCATCGCGTGTTGGCAACGCTGTCATTGCTCCTTTCGTTGATGCAGCTAACGCTCCAGAAACGCTCGCAAAACGCGCCATTTGTTCAATTTCCGTAAGGGATAACGAATCAATTGTTCCTTCTCTTTCGTGCAAGCAATACAGCATGCCAGAAACGAAAGCATCACCGGCTCCTGTCGTATCAACCGCCTCTACTTTAAGCGCTGGCGTAAAGACGGATCCTTCTTTCGTAAACGCATAACTACCGTTTTCCCCTAGCGTAACGACGATGAGAGGAATATTGTATGGGGCAAGGGCATCAATACCTTTTTGAATATCTTTCTCTCCCGTAATAAATGTCAACTCTTCTTCAGAAATTTTAAGTACATCTGCCTCTCTTAACATCGACATAATCATTTCGCGAGCTTGTTTTTCACCTTCCCACAAACCGAGGCGTAAATTTGGATCATATGAAACGATCATGCCGTTTTCTTTAGCTAGCATAACAGCTCGCTTTGTAGCGCTTCGTGCTGGCTCACTAATCAGTGAGATCGAACCAAAATGAAGAATGCGATGTGTCCGAAATAACGACTCATCAATTTCTTCTTCGCATAAAAAGCGATCAGCGCTCGGGTTAATGTAAAAATCAAAGCTCCGTTCTCCGTTTTCCGCTAACGTTACAAAAACAACACCTGTGCGAACATCATCACTAAATTGAAGGAAAGATGTATTCACTCCATATGCATCAAGCGTTTCTTTTAGAAAAACGCCTAATACATCGCGACCAACTTTCCCTAGAAACGTCGATGGAACACCGAGCCGTGCGACACCAACCGCAACATTTGCCGGCGCTCCCCCTGGACTTTTTTGATACGACCGATTTGTTGCATCTAGTGGAATAAAATCAATTAACACTTCACCAAGACTAATAATTCCTTGCTTCATCATCATTCCCTCCTACATAAAAAGGCGAGTTATTCGCTCGCCTTATTCTTCTTTAAATCCTAATATCCATGTTGCCACAAATGCTGTACCAACCGCAATTGCAAAGCCGATTAAATAGTTTATTAAGTTCGCCATCCCCATCGGTGCCACGATCGCAATCATTGGAATACCAGTTAATCCGTACGCATTTGCCACAACGTTTGTAAATACAACATACGCACCACCGACAGCACCACCGATAGCTGCTGCAATAAACGGTTTTCGATATTTCAAGTTAACCCCAAAAATAACAGGCTCAGTAATGCCTAGAAAAGCAGAAAATGCAGCTGGCAAAGCGATTTCTTTTGTTTTCGTCCGTTTTGATTTTAAAAATACTGCTAAACCCGCTCCACCTTGAGCAACGTTTGCCATTGACCAAATAGGCAATAAATAGTTTTTACCAATATCCGCAAGCAATCCGGCTTCAATCGCATGGAAACTATGATGAACACCTGTGATTACAATCATCGAATACAGACCACCGAAAATGAGGCCTGCAAGCGCTCCACCTGTGTCATATATGAAGTTTAACGTTGTTGTAATTCCTTTCCCAACTATATTTCCAAGTGGACCAATGACTAAAATCGCAGTGAAACCTGTTAAAATAACCGTAATAAATGGTGTAACAAGCAAGTCGACTGCGTGTGGAACGACTTTTCGCAAGCTTTTTTCGATTTTACTCATGACATATGTTGCAAGCAAAATTGGAATGACCGTTCCTTGATATCCAATCATTGCGATATCAAAACCGAGAAAATGCAAATACTCAGGTTCAGCACTTCCTAATCCCCAAGGATTCAACAAAGCAGGATGAGTCATAATTCCGCCGATCACTGCTCCTAGAAACGGGTTTCCCCAAAATTCTTTCGCAGCACTATAACCAATTAAAATCGGCAAAATAATGAAAGCAGCACTTGAGAACATATCAAGTAATACAATCCATGCACTATCTGGCGCTACCCATTTGAACGCCTTCATCATCCCGAGCAATCCCATAAGCAATCCGCTAGCTACAATGGCTGGAATAATTGGAACAAAAATATTTGACAACGTTTTCGCGAGACGAGCGATCGGATTCATCTTTTGCTTGACTGCTTCTTGGTGCACATCGGCACTTACGTTTTGTAAACCTGCTTCTTTGACAAACTGTTCGTATACTTTGTTGACAACACCTGTACCAAAAATAATTTGATACTGACCGGAACTAGAAAATGCACCTTTGACCCCATCAAGTTGTTCAATTGCTTGTTGATTAACCTTCTTTTCGTCTTTTAAAACAAGACGAAGACGAGTTGCACAATGAACCGCACTAATGACATTTTCTTTTCCACCAAGCAAAGACAAAAGTTGCTTTGTTATGTGTTCGTAATTCATATAAACTCCTCCTCTGCATATAAAATGATAGAAAACAAAAAGACCTAAAATGTACATACGAATTCCTTAAACATCGTCGTACATTTTAGGTCTTGCCTGCTTATGCAGTAACAATCCTACGATATTTGATTTTTTATCCGCTTTCATTTTAGCTTATTATTCAAAATTCGTCAATATTCTACAAAATGATTATTTTGTGGTTAAGCGTTGAATGTGTAGCGTAATATAAGCTAACTCGGTGACAGGAAATTGGATTCCGTATTCCTTTTTTGCATATTCAGCCATCGCAACAGCGCATGCAAACTCTCTTTCGTATTTCTTTTGAATGAGCGTTAACATCTCTTCATCCATCGAATGAAACAACTCACCGTTTTCAATTCGGTTCAGTGCAAAACGCAAATGTGTTACAAGTCTTTGGTAAGATATTCCTTCTTCGTCAATATGAACATGTAATGTTTGTTTCATCAAATCGATCATTTCTCGAATTAAAGTCGTTTGTTTTAACGTTCTGTTCATGCTGGCTGCGTCCATTTTCGCTGTATGAATATGAAGAGCAATATGGGCAACTTCGTCATCAGGAATGTCGATACCAAGACGTTCTCGAATCAGTTGTTTTGCCCAAAGACCTATTTGATATTCTTTTTTATACAACACTTTAATTTCATTTAACAACTTATTTTGTATTTGGTACCCTTGTTGAATCCGTTCAATCGCAAATGATAAATGGTCTGTCAATGCAATATGAATATGATTGTTTAACGGTGCTTGCAATTCACCTTCAGCATGGCTAATAATTTCTTCCGCGATATCAATGTGCTCTTCTGGAAGGGTACGTAACAACTCTTGGAACTTTTCATTCTCTTCTTCCATCACAAAAATTTTTTCGATTTTTGCACGAGGTACAATATCATTTTTCTTTTTTTGAAAAGCAATTCCTGGTCCCATTACAATTTTCTCTTGCCCTTCATCCAATACAACGACAGCGTTATTGTTCAAAATTTTATGGATTCGCAACGTCATCTTCGTCCCCTTAACACCGATTGTTTTATCACATATATATTATTTCAATTTCACTTTCATTAAAACAGTACTTCCTCTTTCTGCTTGTTCTATATGCTCTCGATGACACTCGTTTACCACCTCCCCGTTTGTAATCACTACTGGGGTAAGGAGACTTTTCGCCTTTTGTTGCACAAGCGCCAAGTCAAACGACAAAAGTAAATCCCCGGCCTTCACACGATCCCCTGCTTTCACGTACGCTTCAAATCCTTCTCCATGCATATGAACTGTATCAATGCCAACGTGAATAAGAATTTCTAATCCTTCATCCGAACGCAAGCCAACAGCATGTTTTGTCGGGAACACTTGTACTACTTCTCCATGAATCGGTGAAACAACGACACCATCTGTTGGCTCAATCGCAAAGCCATCGCCCATCATTTTCTGGGCAAACACAGGGTCTGGAACATTTTCAAGCGATCGTACATTTCCTGTTAAAGGGGAAACAATGACCTCTTCACGCTTACGAAACAAACGAAACATTTGAAATATCTCCTTCCTAAAGAATTATTTGGATAAAAATAAAAGACCTAAAACGCAAGAAAGAAACCTTCTTTCATCCGTTTTAGGTCTTGCCTGCAACGCAGTCACAATCCCACAATATGCGACTTTTTCACTTATAGAGTAAAGTAAGCTCTTTCATTTGTCAATATGCTACAATAATCGTAAAAACAACGTAAGAAACGGAGTGGATGTAATGAATCCTTTTGCCACTCATTTTGAAAGTTTAGAGGAGTTTGCAGATCGTGTGAGCGAGTTATTGCAATGTCCGATTACGATTGAAGATGCAAACCATCGCTTAATTGCTTATAGTGGACATGAGCATTACACCGATCCTGCCCGTACGGCAACCATCATTCATCGTCGCGTACCAGAGCGTGTCATTAATAGTTTATGGCGTGAAGGGGTGATCCCAAAACTTTTGCAGGGTGAAGAGCCTGTTCGTGTCGCAGAAATTTCAGAAGTAGGGCTCGGCAATCGCATCGCCATTTCGATTTGGAAAAATAAAGAGGTGCTCGGATTTATTTGGGCAATTGAAATGAATGAGCCGTGGACAGAGCAACAGTTCCATTTGTTAAAACAAGCAGCGAAAGCAGCAAAAAATTTGTTGTTGCAATTGCAAATTCGCAAACATAAAAAAGAAGAGCGCATTCAAGAGTTTTTTTGGAAACTACTAACAGGGCATGTTTCCTCTCCTCACGACATCGTTGAACAATGTCACCAATTAAATGTGCATGTATATCCGTTTTTTTCTGTTGGCATTTTTCAATTTCAACAACAGATTCAAACGCAAGTGGAGCGGCAAATTGATTATTTATTAAAAACGACACAACAACTCGCTATTCCGCTTTATACGATCGACCATCAGCGGCTTATCGTGCTCGTCGCTCCAAGCTCGAACGTCTACGGGGAATCGCACATTGAGCGATTTTTTCGCTCGTTTATGACGCAAATGAAAGAGCGATTTCGCGTCGACATTATGATGGGGGCGTTCGGAAATGTATATGAGTGCTACACAAAAATTGCAAAAAGTTATGAAGAAGCACAAACGGTATTAAAAATGAAACGCGCCTTTCCTCATCAACTTGCGAATATTCAAAGCTATCAGCATCTTGGCATGTATCAATTTTTTGATTTACTTTTTGAACAAAAACGACATGGGGATTTCCACAACGTTGCGCTCGAAAAGCTGAAACAGTACGACGCACAGCATCACACCAACTTAGTGGAGACGATTGAAACGTATCTTGACTGTGACAGCAACGTCAATGAAACGGCGAAAACGCTCAATATTCATCCGAATACACTCGCTTACCGTCTGAAGCGAATAAGTGAAATTGGAAACATCGACTTAAGCAATATGAGCGAAAAAGTAAAACTATATATCGATATGAAATTAGACAAATATCGGATAACATAGCTTTTGTGGAAATCCACAAAAGCTTGTTTTTTCTTTCTCTTTTCTAAACAAACAACAAATGATAAAAAACATTTATACTGTAGATAATAACGAAAGACAACATGAAAGGGGAAACAGCACATGATTATTGGTGTTCCAAAAGAGATTAAAAATAATGAAAATCGTGTAGCGATTACACCAGCTGGCGTTATGTCATTCGTCAGCAATGGACATACTGTCATCATTGAGAAAGATGCAGGAATTGGAAGCGGTTTCACAGATGAAGCTTACGTTCAAGCAGGCGCACAAATCGTTGAACGTGCCGCAGATGTATGGGCGCAAGCGGATATGGTAATGAAAGTAAAAGAACCGCTACCAAGCGAGTACGAATACTTCCGTCCGGGATTAGTATTGTTCACATACTTACACCTCGCTGCTGAACCAGAGTTAGCGCGTGCGCTAAAAGAAAAAGGCGTCATCGCAATCGCTTATGAAACGGTACAAGTTGGTCGTACGTTACCGCTTTTGACACCGATGAGCGAAGTAGCAGGACGGATGGCAGCACAAATTGGTGCCCAATTTCTTGAAAAAACAAAAGGCGGAAAAGGTATTCTTCTTTCCGGAGTTCCAGGCGTTAGCCGCGGAAAAGTAACGATCATTGGCGGCGGTGTCGTCGGAACGAACGCAGCAAAAGTGGCGATCGGCTTAGGTGCAAACGTCACGATTATCGACTTAAGCGCAGAACGTTTACGTGAACTTGACGATATTTTCGGAAGCCAAATTAATACGCTTATGTCTAACCCAATGAACATCGCACAAGCTGTTGCGGAGTCTGACCTTGTGATCGGTGCAGTATTAATCCCAGGAGCAAAAGCGCCAAAATTAGTGACAGAAGAAATGGTCAAAGCGATGCAACCAGGTTCAGTCATCGTTGACGTAGCGATCGACCAAGGCGGGATTGTTGAAACGAGCGACCATGTAACAACGCACGACAACCCAACATATGTGAAACACGGCGTCGTTCACTACGCAGTAGCGAATATGCCTGGAGCTGTGCCACGCACATCAACACTTGCACTTACAAACGTCACAATGCCATATGCACTACAAATTGCAAATAAAGGCGTACACAAAGCGGTCGCAGACAACCCTGCATTACGCCTTGGTGTAAACGTCGCAAACGGAGAAATCACATACGAAGCAGTCGCACGCGACCTCGGTTACGACTTCGTTCCTGTTGAAGTGGCATTAGAAAAACAATTATTAGCATAAAAAAACGAAAGGTGTCCTGACAACATGGGACACCTTTTTCTTATAACACTTTAGATAAAAACGACTTCGTTCGCTCATGTTGTGGTGCATCAAAAATTTGTTGTGGTGTTCCTTCCTCTACAATCACTCCACCGTCCATAAAGAGAACGCGATCCCCGACTTCACGCGCAAATCCCATCTCATGCGTCACGACGACCATCGTCATGCCTTCTTTCGCTAGTTGCTTCATGACGGCAAGCACTTCCCCGACCATTTCCGGATCGAGCGCAGACGTCGGCTCGTCAAATAACATCACTTTCGGCTCCATCGCAAGCGCACGAGCAATAGCAACACGCTGTGCCTGTCCACCGGATAATGAATCCGGATATACGTGTGCCTTATCTTGTAAACCGACTTTCGCAAGCAACTGCATCGCTTTTTCTGTCGCTTTTTCTTTCGACCATTTGCGCACTTTCATCGGGGCGAGTGTAATATTATCAAGCACCGTCATATGCGGAAATAAGTTAAATCGTTGAAACACCATGCCAACTTCTTCACGCACTTTATTTAAATCCGTTTTCGGATCCTTTAAATGAAATCCGTCAACGATGATATCCCCCTCATCAAAATCTTCAAGCAAGTTTAAACAACGTAAAAATGTCGACTTTCCTGAACCAGAAGGGCCGATAACGACGACCACTTCTTTTTCATGAATGTGTACATCAATTCCTTTTAACACTTGTAGCGATCCGAACGATTTTTTTAAATTTGTCACTTGAATCATGCATCATACCTTCTTTCTAACCGATGTAGCAACTTGCTTAACGAGAGGGTAAGCACTAAGTAAATGAGCGCAACAGTTAAGTACGGCTCCCAGACGCGATAATATTGCCCTTGCATTGCTCGTCCCCAGTACATCAGTTCAGGTGCCGCAATAATTGCCGCAAGAGACGAATCTTTAATGAGAACGATAAATTCATTGCCGAGCGGTGGGATCATTCGTTTAATGGCTTGTGGCAAAATGATGTAACGCATTGCCTGTACGTGTGTCATTCCAAGCGAACGGGCCGCTTCCATTTGACCGCGATCAATGGACTGGATGCCAGCACGGAAAATTTCCGCAATATATGCAGCCGCGTTTAAAGATAAAGAAATTGCGCCAGATACGAGCGGATTCGGTTGAGCCGTAAAAATAGGCATCACACCAAAATGAATAAGCAAAATTTGTACGAATAATGGCGTGCCACGGAAAAAATGAACGTACCAATCAAAAGGAAGACGAACGAGGCGGCTTTGAACCATTTTTCCGAGCCCGATGGCTAAACCGAGAATCGTCCCGAAAAAAATGCCAACTAACGATAAGCCGATCGTCCAGAGCACTCCTTTCAAAAAAAACGGTGCATATTCAACAATCATATTGAAACGAAAATCCATCATTAATCACCTTTCCCTTTGTAAAAATTGCGTAACTGTCTAAAGTTACGCAATTTTTACATCAACGTTATTGCTGTTGTTGTAATGATTCAATATTCGGTTCTGCACCAAACCATTTTTTGTAAATTTCTGTGTACGTGCCATTTTCGATGACTTTTTTCAACGCTTCGTCTACTTTTTGTTTTAACTCGCTTCCTTTCGGGAACATAAAGCCGTAAAATTCAGATTCAAAATGTTCTGGGTCTTCGAACGCTACAATTTTAGCATCTGGATTATTTTTTACGTATTCGTTGGCGACGGCATTATCTGTGACAACGGCTTCCACACCACCGTTTAATAAGTCCATAATCGCAACGACCGTATTCTCAAACTTTTTAATATTTTTATTCTCTTTTCCTAAAATCTTCTCAACCGCTTCTTGTCCAGTTGTACCGTTTTGGACGCCGACAACTTTTCCTTGTAAATCTTTCGCGCTTTTAATCGAACTTCCTTCTTTAACAAGAATCATATGTGTCGATTCAAAGTACGGAATAGAAAAGTCATACGTTTGTTTCCGATCATCGTTAATTGTAATTCCTGAAACGGCCATATCCGCTGTTTTCCCTTGAATAGCCGCAAACAATGGATCCCAACCGATGTTTTTTAATTCATATTCTAGTCCAGCTTCTTTCATGACAGCTTTTAATAAATCGACATCAAAACCGACAATTTCCCCTTTATCCATGTATTCAAATGGGGCAAACGCCGCATCTGTGACGACAGTAATTTTCTTTTCTGTTGTCGCCGTTTTTTCTGTCGAACTACCACATCCAACAAGCGCAAACATAAGCATAAAGACAAGCGTTGCAATCATTCCTTTTTTCACCATTGTTATTCCCCCTTACTATTTGCTGTAAAATAATAAATGCTTGTGTATAAACATGTTATGCTCCTCATGTTTCACATATTATCAGCTTTTTTGTTTTTATGCAACAAATTTTATAAAAATAATTTTTGGAAAAATCTTTATTTTAAAAAATGTTTTTGATCAACTTTTCACAAATTTTTCAATCCTTTATGCTCCTCACCTTGTTAAAAAGTAGTATTCTTTATATAGGGGATATTTTTATTATCCTGAATGAATGGGAGGAGATTATAATGGCGCTACTGACTGTACATGAAGCGTTAATGGACGCTTGGAGAACGTTTAAAGGTGATAAATGGAAAAAAGAAATTGACGTTCGCGATTTTATTTTAAATAACGTAACCGTTTACACAGGGGATGAATCGTTTTTACAAGGTCCGACGGAAGCGACGAAAAAACTTTGGGAACAAGTGATGGAACTTTCGAAACTAGAACGCGAAAAAGGCGGCGTTCTCAACATGGATACGGAAATCGTATCGACCATTACGTCGCACGGACCTGGCTATTTGAATAAAGAACTTGAAAAAGTCGTCGGTTTCCAAACAGACGAACCGTTTAAACGGGCGCTTATGCCATTTGGCGGTATTCGCATGGCCGAGCAAGCATGCGAAGCGTACGGCTACCAAGTAAGCGATGAAGTAAAGAAAATTTTCACTCAATATCGTAAAACGCATAACCAAGGCGTATTTGACGTATATACGGACGAAATGAAAGCGGCGCGCAAAGCAGGAATCATTACAGGGCTTCCTGACGCATATGGACGCGGTCGCATTATCGGTGACTATCGTCGCGTGGCCTTATACGGTGTTGATCGCTTAATTGAAGAGAAGAAAAAAGATTTACGCAACACAGGTGCGCGTACAATGAGTGAAGACATCATTCGTCTTCGTGAAGAATTAGCTGAACAAATTCGCGCCCTTCAAGAATTAAAAGAAATGGCTGCAAGTTACGGCTACGATATTTCTAAACCAGCGCGCAATGCACACGAAGCGTTCCAATGGCTATATTTCGCTTACCTTGCGGCGATTAAAGAACAAAACGGTGCAGCCATGAGTTTAGGCCGCGTCTCTACATTTTTAGATATTTATATTGAACGCGACTTGCAAGAAGGAACATTAACAGAACGCGAAGCGCAAGAACTTGTTGACCATTTCGTCATGAAATTGCGTCTCGTCAAATTTGCCAGAACGCCAGAATACAACGAGTTATTTAGCGGCGACCCAACATGGGTCACAGAATCCATTGGCGGTGTCGCGATTGATGGTCGTCCGCTTGTGACGAAAAACTCATTCCGCTTCTTGCATACACTCGATAACTTAGGCCCGGCGCCAGAACCAAACTTAACGGTGCTTTGGTCAACACAGTTGCCAGAAGCGTTTAAGAAATATTGCGCGAAAATGTCGATTCAAACAAGCTCCATTCAATATGAAAATGACGATTTAATGCGACCTGAGTTCGGTGATGACTACGGTATCGCATGCTGCGTATCCGCGATGCGAATCGGCAAGCAAATGCAATTTTTCGGCGCGCGTGCAAACCTTGCAAAAGCATTATTATATGCGATTAACGGCGGGGTGGATGAAAAATTAAAAGTACAAATCGGCCCAGAATTTGCGCCAATCACATCTGAATACTTAGACTACGATGAAGTGATGCGCAAATTTGACAACGTCATGGAATGGCTAGCAGAATTGTATATTAATACATTAAACGTCATCCATTACATGCATGATAAATATTGTTATGAACGAATCGAAATGGCGCTTCACGATACGCACATTTTGCGCACGATGGCAACTGGTATCGCTGGGTTGTCCGTTGTCGCTGACTCATTAAGTGCGATTAAATATGCGAAAGTAAAAACGATTCGTGATGAAAATGGCTTAGCTGTCGACTTTGAAATTGAAGGCGACTTCCCGAAATACGGCAATAACGATGATCGCGTTGATGCGATTGCGGTCGATATTGTTGAACGCTTTATGACAAAATTGCGCAAACATAAAACGTACCGCGACTCGAAACATACGACATCCATCTTAACGATCACATCAAACGTTGTATACGGTAAAAAGACAGGAAATACACCAGATGGTCGTCGCGCTGGTGAACCGTTCGCACCTGGTGCGAATCCATTACACGGTCGCGATACAAAAGGAGCGCTTGCATCGTTAAGCTCTGTCGCAAAATTACCGTATGAATATGCATTAGACGGCATTTCAAACACGTTCTCGATCGTACCAAAAGCGCTCGGTAAAGATGAAGCGACACGCATTCAAAACCTTGTGGCGATTTTAGATGGATATGCGCAAAAACGCGGTCATCACTTAAACGTCAACGTCTTTAACCGCGACACATTACTTGACGCGATGGAACATCCTGAAAAATATCCGCAATTGACTATTCGCGTATCAGGTTATGCGGTCAACTTTATTAAATTAACACGTGAACAACAAATTGACGTCATTAATCGGACGTTCCATGAAACAATGTAATGGAAGCTCCCACGCATCGTGGGAGCTTTCTACCTAGGAGGAAACAACATGAACGGATTTATTCATTCAATCGAATCGTGCGGAACGGTGGATGGCCCCGGCATTCGTTACGTCATTTTTACTCAAGGCTGTTTGTTGCGCTGCCAATATTGTCACAACGCAGATACGTGGGAGATTGGCAAAGGAAAACAAATGTCTGTTGATGAAATAATTGCTGATGCCCAGACGTACTTGCCTTTTATGCAAGCATCTGGCGGCGGAATAACGGTCAGTGGCGGAGAACCGCTTTTACAAATCGATTTTTTAATTGAGCTATTTCGCCGTTGTAAACAGCTTGGCATTCATACAACGATTGATTCGTCTGGCGGATGTTATACGACGGAACCGTCATTTCAACAAAAGTTAAATGAATTGCTTCAATACACAGATTTAATTTTGCTTGATTTAAAACATATTGATGAAAAAAAACATCGTAAACTAACAGGAAAAACGAATGAACATATTTTAGCGTTTGCACGTCTATTATCAGAACGAAACGTGCCTGTCTGGATTCGCCATGTGCTCGTTCCAACCGTCACAGACGATGAAGAAGATTTACATCGCTTAGCTGACTTCATTCGTACGTTGCACAACGTCGAAAAAATTGAAGTTCTTCCGTATCATCAACTCGGTGTATACAAATGGAAAGCACTTGGACTCACATATCCACTTGAAGGCATCCCGACGCCATCAGAAGAACTTGTCGAAAAGGCCAAGGAAATATTAGGTGCAAAATAAGCTGGTCGTCATTGACCAGCTTTTTGCATAAATCGCTTTTTTAACTCGTCCCATGTCAATTGCGTTGTCCGTTGAACGAGCCAATCGGGAGACAGCGAGGCTAAATGCACTCCGATGCCGACTGAAAACATATTTGCCTGTTTGATCGCTTTCATTCCCGCTTCCCCGTCTTCAATAGCGACACAATGGGATGGGTCGACACGAAGCTGTCTCGCAGCTGTTAAAAAAATTTCCGGATCTGGCTTCATGCGCGTAATCGTTTTGACATCAACAATGACATCGAAAAAAGAGCGCACGTTGAGCCGTTCGACAACGACATGTGCGTTTGAGCTTGACGATGCAAGTGCCATCGGAACACCGTCGCGCTGAATGTCGCAAAGAAGCTCCATCATTCCCGGCAACACGTCACTTGGCGACAATTGCTCGATCAACTCGCGATAATATTGACCGCGAAGGTCACCAAGAGCTCGCTTCTCTTCCTCCGACCATTCATGCGCCTTTTCACCGAGAAGCGCCTCAACCATCGCCTGTCTGCTCATGCCTTGTAGCTTTTGATTGAGCTGTCGATCAAACGGTACACCAATTTCATCCGCGACACGTTTTGTCGCGATATAATACAGCTCAACGGTATCAGCAATGACGCCATCTAAATCAAAAATCACCGCTTCAATCATTGCGTCCTCCCATTTTACTTTCCACCATTTTTCTTAGCCGTGGGCTAAGCGAAAGCTTCATCCAATGTTCGTATATTTCTTTCTTTTCTGCTAGCGATAAATGATACTGCTCGCCTGCCACTTGTTTCGCTCGCTTCGTGATTTCATAAAGGGAAATCGCTGCCGCGACAGAAATATTAAAACTTTGCACAAATCCGTTCATCGGAATGATAAACTTTCCGTCCGCTAAAGCAAGCGCTTCTTCTGATACCCCACGATGCTCATTTCCAAACAAAAGCACCGTCGGTTTCGATACGTCAATTTGTTCAAGCGGAATCGTTCCTTCCCCGAGATAGCTTGCATATACTTGGTAGCCGTTTTGTTGGAGATGGCGAATCGCCCGTTCAATCGATGAATGTTTATGCACTGTTAACCATTTGTCCGCATGTCGCGTCACCCATTTGTTTGGCTCAAACCGAGCCACTCCGGTGACGACATGAACGTCTTGAATGCCAAATGCCTCCGCCGAACGCAATACCGCTGCCTGATTGTGCGGGTCGTCTACCGCTTCCGTCAAAATGGTAATATACCTTGTTCGTGCACTTAGCACATCATACATGCGCTTTAAGCGGCTTGGCAAAATCATTTCCGCAAGCAACCGATTGTCATCATCTAACAGTCCTTCTTCGATGTGTCGTTCTTCCTCTTTGATCATTCGCATGCGAAAATTCTCCTTTCTACTCTTTGACGACATGTGCCGTTTTTCCATTTGTCAGCTTTAATAAATCTTGAACAGAAAGTTTCATTTGCATGCCAATTTTCCCTGCGCTCACAATGATTTGCTCGTGCGCAAGAGCGGATTCGTCAACATACGTGTCATACATCTTTTTCATTCCAATTGGCGAACAACCGCCACGCACATACCCTGTCATTTTTTCAATATCTGCCACAGGCAACATATGCACACTTTTTTCTCCAACAACAGCCGCTGCTTTTTTTACATGCAACTCCGCTGCGACAGGGATGACGAATACGTAAAGTTGTCCGCTCGCCCCTTTTGTCACAAGCGTTTTATATACCATTTCTTCACGTTGCCCAATTTTTTTCGCAACCGATATTCCATCAATTTGTCCATCTGTATAGTCATAAGTGAACAGTTCATATGGCACACGTGCGCGATCAAGCATGCGCACAGCGTTCGTCTTCGCTTGCTTCATGATCCGTCCCTCGCTTTCCTCTATTAGTGTACCATAAACAAAAAGAAGGGACATCCTCCATCGGACGTCCCTAAATCATCTTACACTCCCTTATACGCTTGGCGATAAATGTCGGCAAGGTCGCTGACTAATGGCAATTTTGGATTAGCTGTTGTACATTGATCTTCGAAAGCTAATTCAGCGAGTTGGTCAACTTTGCTTTCGAATGCTTCTTTGCTGACGCCTGTTGCCGCGATGCTTAATGGCATATCAAGTTCTTTTGCAAGCTTAATGATCGCTTGAACGAGGCTTTCTACTCCTTCTTCTGTCGTTCTTGCTGGCAAGCCGAGCAAGCGCGCAATTTGAGCATAACGTTCGTCAGCTACGAAATGTTCGTACTTCGGAAACGCTGTAAATTTCTTCGGTTTTTGCGCGTTGTAACGAATGACATGCGGCATTAAAATCGTATTTGCACGTCCGTGTGGAATATGGAATTCTGCCCCAAGTTTATGCGCTAAACTATGGTTAATGCCTAAAAAGGCGTTCGCAAATGCCATACCAGCAATGGTTGATGCGTTGTGCATTTTTTCGCGTGCTACTTCATCGTTGCCGTTTTTGTATGCGCGTGGCAAGTATTCAAAAACGAGCTGAATTGCTTTTAGCGCTAATCCGTCTGTATAGTCGTTCGCCATGTTCGATACGTACGCCTCAATGGCATGTGTTAATACGTCCATACCTGTATCCGCTGTAATATGTTTTGGCATCGTCATAACAAATTGCGGGTCAACGATGGCGACATCTGGTGTTAACTCATAATCAGCAAGCGGATATTTGACGTTATTTTTCTTATCTGTAATGACCGCAAACGATGTCACTTCTGAACCTGTACCAGACGTTGTTGGAATCGCGACAAATTGCGCTTTTTGACCGAGTTTTGGATATTTAAATACACGCTTACGAATATCTAAAAACTTCTGTTTTAACCCATTGAAGTCTGTATTCGGATGTTCATAGAACAACCACATCGCTTTCGCCGCATCCATCGCCGAACCACCGCCAAGAGCAATGATGACGTCTGGTTGGAACGCATGCATCATATCGGCACCTTTCATGACGGTTTCAATCGATGGATCTGGCTCAACTTCTGAGAAAATTTCGCAATGCACATAATCTGGGCGTTTGCGTAAATAGTACAACACTTTATCAACATAGCCGAGCTTCACCATGCCTGGGTCTGTAACGATAAAGGCACGTGAGATGTTTGGCATTTTCGCTAAATATTGTGTCGCATGTTTTTCAAAATAAATTTTTGGCGGAACTTTAAACCATTGCATGTTTACATTCCTTCTCGCTAATTTTTTAATGTTAATTAAATGTGTCGCCCCAACGTTTGTCGAAACAGAGTTGCCACCGAATGTGCCGCAACCGAGCGTCAATGACGGAATGTATGCGTTGTAAATATCACCGATCGCTCCTTGTGAAGATGGGGCATTCGAAATGATCCGTCCTGCTTTCATTCGCTTACCGAATTCAAGAATGACTTCTTGATTTTCTGAATGAATGACAGCCGAGTGGCCAAGTCCACCGAATTCAAGCATTTCTTCTGCTCGTTTTAAACCTTCTTCTGTACTATTCACCTTATAGCACGCCAATACCGGGCTTAATTTTTCACGAGAAAGCGGCTCTTGCGGACCAACGCTTTTTAGTTCTGCTACAAGAATTTTCGTATCAACAGGTACATCAACGCCTGCCATTTTCGCAATTTCATATGCTGGTTTACCGACGATATTCGGATTGACTGCGCACGTATTCTCATTAATGACAAGCTTTTCAACTTTTTTCTTTTCTTCTTCATTTAAGAAGTAACATTTGTTTGCGATCATCTCATTTTTCACGGCATCATAAATTTCTTTATCAATAATAACCGCTTGTTCAGACGCACAAATCATACCGTTGTCAAACGTTTTTGATAGAATGAGATCGTTCACGGCACGTTTTATATTTGCAGTTTTCTCAATATAGCAAGGCACGTTACCAGGTCCAACCCCTAATGCTGGCTTTCCTGAGCTATATGCCGCTTTAACCATGCCTGCTCCACCTGTCGCAAGAATAAGCGAAACGCCAGGATGATGCATTAATTGTTGAGTCGCTTCAACAGAAGGCGTTTCGATCCATTGAATACAATGTTCTGGCGCGCCAGCTGCAATGGCTGCATCGCGTAAAATACGTGCTGCTTCACTGCTACATTTTTGCGCAGATGGGTGGAACGCAAAAATGATTGGGTTGCGCGTTTTGATTGAAATAAGCGCCTTAAACATCGTTGTTGATGTTGGGTTTGTTACCGGTGTAACCCCAGCGATCACCCCAACAGGCTCGGCAATTTCAATGATGCCTTCTTGTTCATTTTCGCGGATGACGCCAACCGTTTTATCGTATTTAATGTTATGGTAAATGTATTCTGTCGCAAAAATGTTTTTAATAATTTTATCTTCATACACGCCACGTTTTGTTTCTTCAATCGCTAATTTTGCTAAATACATATGTTTATCAAGCCCAGCTAACGCCATTTGTTTGACGATATGATCGATCGTTTCTTGATCGTAATCGCGAAACGCTTTTAACGCCTTTTGCGCATTAGCCACAAGCGTATCAATCATTTTTGTAACTTCTTTCTTTTGGTCTAATACTTTTTCATCAATAGCCATATAAGACCCTCCTATATTGTTCTTGTGAAACTTTTCACAAGATAATTAAAAAAAATAAAATGTGATTGTTTTCACATTTACATTATAACGAAAGGAATCACTTTCGTGTGTGTCAACTTTGTGAAATGTTGAGCAATTATTTTTAGAAGAGAACCGTCTTTTGTTAAAAAAGACGGTTACTCACACACTGGATTGCGTGGGATTTTCGTAAACGAAATATCGTTGTACATGCGCGTATTTCGTTTCACAATGACAACATAGTTTACTGTCCATATATAAGAAGGAATTTCTTGATCATCTTCAAACATCATCGCTTCAAATTCATCGCCAATCATTTCTTCAAATATCTCTAGTGTATATGTTTCCGCATCTGTTGAAAAGTTTCTCCATTCGCATACAAGCATCTTCTGTCACCTCAACTTTTCTTTTGTTACCATCATTGTAACATTCTTTTGTCGATTATAGTTTGTGAAATATTGAACAAATCATGAATATTATTTATTCGTCATATATGCTTGTTTTGGGTGATTTGGTTGTTCTGGATACTTTAAGCGCATTTTTCCTTCTGCTAATAACTTTCCTAAATAGTTGTTTCGTAAACCGTCTGGCGTCCGATCTAGTAAATACGCTAATTGTTTTAACATTAACGGTCGATGAGCGCATAGTTGCAAAATGATTTCTTCCATTTTGGTCGGTGCAAGCCTTTTTTTCTTACGTGCAATTTCAGCAATGTTCCATAACTCCTGATCGACATTTATTTCTTCTTCCTCATCCACTTTATTTACGGAGTCGGATGGGATATTTACGGAGTTTTCTTCTTTATTTATGGAGTTGTCCTCGTTATTTATGAAGTTAAGCCCTTTATTTAAGGAGTAAACTTCACTATTTAAGGAGTCTGGTTCGTTATTTACGGACTTAATCTCGTTATTAACGGAGTTTTGCTCGATATTATAGGAGTTTTCTTCTTTATTTACGGAGTCCGACAATGGCACATCGTCCGTCCAATCACTTACTGCCTCGATCTCCTCTATATGTTCATGTCTTTCTGAGAAGGACACAATAGGCAATGTAACGACCGTTCGTTTTTGAAAATCATATTGCTCGACAGCGAGTTGTTGTGAGCAAATCGTCTCTATTGTTTTTAAACCGACTCCAGCACGTTTACAAAACTGAATGTAAATAAACATTTTAAACATATTCGGATTGCGCAAATGGCTAATCCCGCCGCTATATGCTTGTTCTAAAGGAATGCCGAAAAGCCCTGGATTAGAAAATTGTATATATGATTGCTGCCGTTCAACAATAATGCCTCCATCGCCATTATAATCGGCATGGACAATCGCGTTGATAAGCGCTTCATGCACCGCTTCTTTTTCAAATGTAGATACATCTTTGAGCTCGTTCATCACTTTAAAATAAAAATCATAAATATTTCCCGACCACGTTCCGTCTTGTGAAGTAAAGCGGTTTGTCCAATGCACCGCATGATCATCATATTCGCGATATTCTAAAAAGTATTGTGGTAAAACTTCTGTAATCATTCGCTCTTCACTAAACATAAGGAGCCCTGCTAATGTGAGCCCTTCTTTGTTTGTATCTCGTATTTTTCCCCATGCCCCAATTTTATATAAAAAATCTTTCGTTTCTAACCCGTTCCACGGATGGTTTGGCTTTGCTTTTGCAAATTGCTCGCGATAATGACGAACAGATTCTAAATGCAACTCATTAAGCCCATAATGTTCTAACACCACGTTATCTTGTAAACGAATGTTTGCATCTTTATTCACTTTCAATCTCCCTCTTACGTTATGTTATAAAAACGTTTCTATACTCGTCTATTTCCATTTTATCATCTTTGCAAATGTTCATCATAAACTTTTCGATTTGGGGAAAATTAAGAAAAACATGGGTATGGAGGAACAAAAACATGTCTTTACCAAAGTTATCTCAATCGTATTGGCTACAAACAACAACGCTTCCGTCTTTTCCATCTTTGACGCAACCGATTGAAACGGATGTAGCGATTATTGGTGGAGGAATAACAGGCATTACAACGGCTTATTTGCTCGCTAAACAAGGAGTGCGTGTCGCCGTCATCGAAGCAGACCGGCTATGTCACGGCACAACAGGGCATACGACCGCAAAAATAACTGCCCAGCATGATCTCATTTATCATGAACTGATTGCCCACTTCGGTGAAGATAGCGCTCGGCAATATTACGAAGCAAACAAAGAAGCGTTGCAATCGATTTTGCATATCGTAAAAGAACACAATATTCATTGCGACGTATCGCTAGAAGATGCATACGTATATACAACCGAAGAAACGCAATTACATAAGCTTGAGGCGGAATGGAAAGCGTATGAAACGCTCGGCATCGATGGGGCATATGTCGATCAACTGTCGCTTCCTTTCTCTATCCAAGGTGCAGTCATGATGCGAAACCAAGCGCAATTTCATCCGCTCCATTATATAAAAACATTAGTCGAGCTTGCTGTAAAATACGGGGCATCTTTTTACGAACAAACTGTTGCACAACATATTGAGACAACGACGCAGCCGATTGTACAAACGAAAAATGGAGCAACGATCACTTGTGACACTGTTGTCATTTGTACCCACTTTCCGTTTTTTGACCCTGCTTTTTACTTTGCACGCTTGCATGCAGAGCGATCTTATGTCATTGCAGTCGAAGCTCACGAACGATTGCAAGGCATGTATTTAAGCGCAAATGAACCAAAGCGGTCGCTGCGCTGTACAACGATGGACGGAAAAACACTTCTTTTCGTTGGCGGCGAGTCGCATAAAGTCGGACAAGGAATCAACATGATTCACCACTATGAAGCGTTACAATCGTTTTGTGAACATACGTTCGGACTATCACATGTGCTATATCGTTGGTCGGCGCAAGATCTCGTCACGTTAGACAATCTTCCATACATCGGTCCGATTCGCAAAAGTCTTCCGCACATTCTTGTCGCGACAGGATATCGAAAATGGGGGATGACGACAAGTATGGTCGCAGCTCGTCTTTTGACACATTTAGCGTTACAAAAAGAACATCGTTACGCGCATTTATTTACTCCGTCACGATTTATCGCTGACCCGTCACTAAACAATTTGTTCACTGAGGGCATCGATGTCGCTAAACATTTTTTAACCGGAAAACTGGAATATGCCCTTCGTACCCCTCGCGACATATCGAAAGGGGAAGGAGCCGTTGTCAATGTAGACGGAAAACGGGCAGGTGCCTACCGCGACGAACAAGGCACGCTGTATGTCGTCGATACAACGTGTACGCATATGGGTTGCGAACTGGAATGGAACAATAGTGAACGGTCATGGGACTGCCCATGCCACGGTTCACGCTTCTGTTTTACTGGAAAAGTGCTAGAAGGACCAGCTATCGAACCACTTCAACAGCTTAAAGGGGATGAATGATGAACGGAATACAACAAACCGTCACGCACTCGCTCGATATGAACGAACAAACGTTGCGTGATTATTTTTCAAAAACGCCTGATCTCATATATTGTCATCTATTTATTGGGGAACCAAAAAGACGAGCGTTGCTTATTTATCTCAACACGCTCGTTGATAAAAACTCGATTAACAATAACATTATTGATCCGCTTTTATTTGAAACGAAACAAATTCACACGATTGCTGATATTCAATTGCCAATCGGCTCAAAATCATATACGACAAAATGGGAACATGTCTTTCAACGGGTGTTTCAAGGGGAAACCGCACTATTCTTAGACGGCGACGACCATGTATTGTTGTTGGATACGCAAGGATGGCCGCAACGCGCGATCGCAGAGCCGCAAATTGAATCATCGCTTAAAGGGTCGCACCAAGGTTTTATTGAAACGTGTGAAAAAAATATCGCGTTAATTCGTCGTTATTTGCCACACCAACAATTAAAAATTGAAGAAACGACCGTCGGCAGACGCGGACATACCCCTGTCGTATTATTGTACTTAGAAGACATCGCTCATCCAGAAGTGCTGCAAGAGTTGAAAGATCGGATTGAACAAGTTGATGTCGATACGATCGTCAATACCGGGGAGTTGATGCAACATATTGAAGATAATCCGTTTTCACCGTTTCCGCAATTTTTGTTGACGGAACGACCAGATGCTGCGGTCAGCAACTTATTACAAGGGCGCATCGTTATCGTTGTTGACCGCTCGCCTAGCGTCATGATTGGTCCGATGACGTTTATTACGTTTTTCCAAACCGTTGATGATTACAGTACACGTTGGATGATTGCCTCGTTTTTGCGACTGTTGCGCTTGCTTGCCTTTTTTATGGCGATCTTTTTACCATCGGCTTACATCGCAGCACTTTCGTTTCATTACGAAATTATTCCGCTCAATTTATTGCTAACCGTTGGCGAATCGCGCGAACGCGTCCCGCTTCCACCGCTTTTAGAAGCCGTTTTAATGGAACTTGCGATTGAAATGTTACGTGAAGCGGGGTTGCGTTTACCTGCACCGATCGGACAAACGGTCGGCATCGTTGGCGGTGTCGTCATTGGACAAGCAGCCGTTGAAGCCGGCATCGTCAGCAACATTATGGTCGTCATCGTCTCGTTGACAGCCATTGCATCGTTTATTATTCCGAACCCAGATATGTCCGAGTCGATTCGTTTATTGCGTTTTCCAATGATGATTGCCGCTTCTTTATTTGGTTTAGTCGGTATGGTTATCGGGTTCATGCTTATTATCGGCCATTTGATTTCATTAGAGTCGCTCGGCACACCTGCAGGAAGTCCGTTTGCTCCTGCGCGGTTGCGCGATTGGAAAGATACACTTTTGCGCTTCCCGCTTTGGATGATGCGCACGCGCCCATTATCCGCCCGTCCAACGCAACTGACGAGACAAAAAAAATTTCGTAAATAAGTGGTGGGTATGAAACGATATCAATTTAACGAAATAACAACGATGCAATATATTTTTCTTATTTCAGGTACACAAGTCGGCATTGGCATTTTATCGCTTCCAGCCCAACTTGCCGATATTGCCAATACAGATGGATGGATCGCCATTGTCATGGGCTGGATCATTTCGATCATCGCAAGTACGATCATTATAAAAACGATGGAAAAGCATGAACAAGACACGATTTTTGATCTTTCTCGTCGCTACTTCGGCCGTATATTTGGGACGTTTCTTCATCTTGCTTTTGTCGCTTACGCTTTATTAGCGTCAATCACCGTCGTTTTTACCTCTATTCATATTACACAAGTATGGGTTTTACCAAACACACCAAACTATCTCATTATGATGTTATTTATGCTCCCTGGCTTTTTCATTACACGAAATGGTGTGCGTGTACTTGGGCGTTATGCTGAAGTTGTCTTTTATTTAACGCTTTGGATGCCTATTCTTATTGCTGTGCCGTTACAAAAAGGAACAATTTTGCATATGCTCCCTATGCTCAAGGAAGGATGGGCTCCAATTATTCAAGCGGTGAAAACGACGGTTTTATCTTTTTTAGGATTTGAATTAGCGTTCGTGTTTTACCCGTTTTTAAAAGAAAAAAAGCATGCGGTAAAAGCGATGGTCATCGCCAACAGCATCTCGGCTTTTACATTTTTGCTCATTACGATCACATGTTTTATTTTTTTTAGCCCAGACGAAACACCTTCGCTTATTTGGCCGACGTTGTCGCTGCTTAAAACGATCGAATTTTCGTTTATCGAACGGTTTGAAGTGATTTTTTTATCGTTTTATTTGTTCGTGATGTCAACGACAGGCATCCCCTATATTTTCACAACTGTTTTTGGCATTAGTCAACTCATTGGAAAAAAGGATCATACGATCGTATTACTCGTTGCTGTTTGTATATTTATTTTCACGTCGTTTTTATACAACCCATCGTATTCCCATATTCAAACGATGGGTTCGTGGTGGGAAAGATACGGTTTATGGGGAGCGTACTTTTTCCCTATCGGTTTATTTATTTACACCTCCATTGCACGATGGTTTCAAGGAGGGAAAAACAAATGAAAAAGTGTATATATGTCATCGTTTGCTTTTTTATAGCTAGTGGATGTGGAATGAAAACACAACTTGACGAATTGACACTTGTATTAACGGTCGGTTTAGATGAGGGGAAAGATGGAAAGTTACTCGTTTACTCGATTAGCCCTGTGTTTAATAAAGAGTCTAAAAACATTTACGAAGTCATTCGTACAGTTGGAATGACGCCGCGCGACGGACGGTCAAAAGCAAACGCGTTTGCGTCTGGAAAAATTGTTGGTGGAAAAGCGCAAAACATTATCGTCAGTAAAACGTTCGCGAAAAAACACGACATGTTTTCCTATTTGGATGTGTTTTATCGCGATCCGAAAAATTCAACAACAGCGAATTTTATCATTTTTGATGGTCCGTTAAAAGATTTAATGTTCGTTCGTCTTGACGATAAACCGCGTTTATCTGTCGCTATTCGCGATGTCATATTAACGGCACATGTAAGTAAACAAACGACAAAAATTAATATGCTTGATTTTCGACGTTCATCGCTCGATCGTGCCCAAACTCCATTCGCCCCCATTTTAAAGGTGCATAAAGGGGATTTAGTAGCAGGTGGCATTGCTTTATTTAATCGACAACGAAAATATGTCGGTAGCCTTTCCCAAAAAGAGAGCCCGTATTTTGCGATATTGAAAAAAAATGTTAAACCTGCTACATCGCTTACGTTTCAAACGAAAGAATTGACTAAACAAAATGAATACGTAAGCATTTCGGTTGAACATGGTGATTTTTCATATAAACCGTCATTTCGAAATGGGGTGTTCCATTTTGACGTTCGTATGAAGCTCGGCGTAATCGTCACGGAGTCAACGACATATATCGATATGAAAAAAGAAAAGAAAAAAGTCGAGAAATGGCTTGCAAAGGAAATACAAAAACAGCTGGAGAGCATCGTCAAAAAAATGCAAAAGTACGAAGTCGATCCAGTCGGATTTGGTTTGTATGCCCGCGCTTACGAATACAAACCGTTTCAAAAACAAAAAAGCTGGCCGAAAGCTTTTGCGAAAGCAAAGATCGATATTCATCCAACCGTTGAAATCATTAGCTACGGTGTCCTTCAATAAAAAGTTGCCCAATATAAACCGATCGTTCATAATGAATTTAAAAATAGCTAAATGAGGTGGGAAAAACAATATGGACGATCGCGTCATTATTCGCTTTGACCATGTGACAAAACAATACGATGATGATCTTCCTGTGCTCGATGATGTTAGTTTTGAAATCGAGCGAGGAAAATTTTATACGCTTCTCGGTCCGTCCGGTTGCGGAAAAACGACCATCCTTCGCTTAATCGCTGGTTTTATCGAACCGACGAAAGGCGATATTTATTTCCATGGAAAACGAATAAACAACGTTCCAGCAAATAAACGGCAAGTGAATACGGTGTTCCAAGATTACGCTCTTTTTCCTCACTTAAACGTGTTTGAAAACGTCGCGTTTGGCTTGCGCATTAAAAAAATGCCCATGGCAAATATCGAACGAAAAGTAAAGGAAGCGCTTCGTTTCGTCAACTTAGAAGGGTACGAACAACGTGCGATTCATGAAATGTCAGGTGGACAACGACAACGTGTCGCCATCGCCCGCGCGATCGTCAACGAGCCGGAAGTTTTGTTGTTAGATGAACCGCTTTCTGCACTTGATTTAAAATTGAGAACAGAAATGCAATATGAGTTGCGCGAACTACAACGAAGACTTGGCATTACATTTATTTTCGTCACTCACGATCAAGAAGAAGCACTTGCGATGTCAGATGAAATTTTTGTATTGAATAAAGGAAAAATTGAGCAACGCGGTACACCAAAAGATATTTATGATGAGCCTGTCAACCGCTTCGTCGCTGATTTTATCGGGGAGTCAAACATCATTGCTGGCACGATGATTGACGATTTTGTTGTAGAATTTGCAAATCAACAATTTACGTGCGTCGATCACGGTTTTGCAAAAAATGAACGGGTAGATATTGTCATTCGTCCTGAAGATTTAGAATTAACAACTGTTGAACGAGGCAAATTGCGCGTGCGCGTCGATTCCGTTTTATTCCGTGGTGTTCATTACGAGCTTTGTTGTTATGATGCATATGGGAACGAGTGGCTTGTTCACTCAACAAAAAAGGCGGAAATCGGAGAAGAAATTGGCCTTCATTTTGAACCGGAAGCGATCCATGTCATGAAGCAGAGCGGAGGGGAGTAACATGCGCCGTTACGCTTATGCTATCCCATATTGGCTATGGATCGGGTTGTTCGTCATTGCACCGATCATTCTTATCGTTTATTATTCGTTTTTCGATATGGAAGGCCATTTCTCGCTCGTGAACTATGAAACTTTTTTCACACCTGTTTATTTACGAATGACGTTTAATTCGTTTTGGTATGCATTTTTAATTACAGCCATTTCGCTTCTTATCGCTTATCCAACCGCCTATTTATTGACGAAAACGAAGCATAAGCAGCTATGGTTGTTGCTTATTATTTTGCCGACATGGGTCAATTTATTGTTGAAAGCGTATGCTTTCCTCGGATTGTTCGGCACGTATGGCGCAATCAATGCGCTATTTGAAGCCATCGGAATCGGAACGAAGCAGTTATTGTTTACGGATTTTAGTTTTGTTTTCGTATCTGTTTATATTTTTATTCCGTTTATGATTTTGCCGATTTTTAATGCGCTTGAAAAATTGAATCCTTCTCTCATGGATGCGGCACGCGATTTAGGAGCGAGCGAATGGACGACATTTCGTCGCGTCATTTTTCCACTTACGCTTGATGGCGTAAAAGCAGGCTGTCAGGCGGTGTTCATTCCGTCGCTTTCGCTCTTTATGTTGACGAGGTTGATCGCTGGAAACCGCGTCATTACGCTTGGCACCGCTGTTGAGCAACATTTTCTCGTGACGCAAAACTGGGGAATGGGGGCGACAATCGCTGTCTTTTTAATGATTGCCATGGCTAGTATCATGGCGTTGACAGGGAATAAAAAATGGGGGGTGAGACAATGAAGTTTTCTCGCCTCTATTTAGCGCTTGTGTTTTTTATACTATACATGCCTATTTTTTATTTAATCTACTATTCGTTTAATAGTGGCGGAACGATGCATCATTTCGAATCGTTTACGCTCGATTGGTATAAAGAAGTGTTTGATGATACGCGCTTGCTCATCATTGTATTGCATACGATGATCATCGCATTATTATCGTCATCGCTTGCGACAATCATTGGCGTTTTCGGGGCGATCACCATTTATTATGCGAAGCATCGCTGGAAACAGACGTTGCTTACGTTAAATAACATTTTAATTGTCAGCCCTGACGTCATTATCGGGGCATCGTTTCTCATTTTATTTACGATCGCTGGCATTCAGCTCGGCTTTACGTCCGTTCTTCTGTCTCATATCGCTTTCAGCATTCCAATTGTCGTGTTAATGGTGCTGCCAAAGCTACAAGAAATGAGCCCAACATTCATTGACGCGGCACGCGACTTAGGGGCAAACGAATGGAACGTATTGACGAAAGTCGTCCTCCCATACATTACCCCCGGCATTTTCGCTGGGTTTTTCATGGCGCTCACATACTCGCTTGATGATTTTGCAGTTACGTTTTTCGTGACGGGCAACGGCTTTTCAACGTTGTCTGTTGAAATTTATTCGCGGGCACGACAAGGGATTTCGTTATCCGTGAACGCTTTATCTACCCTTCTTTTCTTATTTACGCTCTCTCTCGTCGTCGTGTATTACGTTATGACAAAACGAGCTAGCGTGAAGGGGGGACAAAAATGAAAAAAATATTGTCGCTTTTTTTGCTTGTTTGGCTCGTTGCTTTTAGTTTGCTTTATGTTACAAAAACGATCGAATCATCTGAAGGGTATGGAGGAGACAATACTGTCACGATTTATAACTGGGGCGACTACATTGACCCCGCACTCATTAAAAAATTTGAAAAAGAAACAGGCTTGAAAGTGATTTACCAAACGTTTGATTCAAACGAAGCGATGATGACGAAAATTGCGCAAGGTGGCACGACATTTGACGTCGCTGTCCCTTCAGAATACGCCATCAGCAAAATGAAAGAAGAAGGGTTGTTACTTCCGATCGATCATGCAAAAATCCCGAACTTACGCTATATTGATGAACGCTTCCTTAACTTATCGTTTGATCCAGGGAATCAATATTCCATTCCTTACTTTTGGGGAACGGTCGGCATCGTCTATAACCGTGCCCTACTTGGCGGAAAGGAAATCACGAGTTGGAACGATTTATGGGATCCGGCGTTTAAAAATGAAATTTTGCTTGTCGATGGAGCGCGCGAAATTATAGGAATGGCATTAAATAGTTTACATTACTCGCTCAACGATACGAACAAAACACATTTACAACAAGCAAAGCAAAAACTAGATGCCCTCACGCCAAACGTCAAAGCGATCGTCGGTGACGAAATTAAAATGCTTCTTGCGAACGAAGAAGCAGCAATCGGCATCGTCTGGTCAGGGGATGCGGCAGAAATAATGTGGGAAAATGAACGGCTCGATTATGTCATCCCAAAAGAAGGAACAAACTTATGGTTTGATAATATGGTTATCCCAAAGACGGCAAAAAACATTGAAGGTGCCCATCAATTCATTAATTTTATGCTTGATCCGAAAAATGCAGCCCAAAATGCCGAATACGTCGGCTACTCAACGCCAAATAAAAAGGCGCTCGAATATTTGCCGAAGGAAATTGTTGAAGATGAACGTTTTTACCCGAGCGAACAACTGGCCAATAAACTTGAAGTGTATGAAAATCTCGGAAAAAGCATGCTTGCATATTACAATGAATTGTTTTTACAGTTTAAAATGCATCGCAAATAAGAGGATGGCGAAAAGCTATCCTCTTATATTATTTTAGAAAATTTTTTATTTACTTAATCTGTCTATTCGTTTAAAATTATGATTTGTGAAACCTTTTTATTAATATGGATCGGTTTCATACAGAAAATACTGAAAATAAAAATTATTATTTTCGAAAATGGAAGGTGTTTTATTATGTCACAAAGTAAACAACAAATTGTGGACAGCGTTCCTCAACGTGGTTTTTTCGGCCATCCGAAAGGACTGTTTACGTTATTTTTTACTGAGTTTTGGGAACGTTTCTCTTACTATGGCATGCGTGCCATTCTCGTATTTTACATGTATTACGAAGTATCAAAAGGTGGGCTAGGGCTAGATGAAACAACTGCTTTAGCGATCATGTCCATTTACGGCTCACTCGTTTATATGTCTGGTATTATTGGTGGATGGTTTGCTGACCGATTGTTCGGAACGGCGAAAGCCGTTTTTTACGGCGGAATTTTAATTATGCTCGGTCATATGGCTTTAGCGATTCCAGGAAGTGTCACAATGTTTTTCGTTTCAATGGTTCTCATCGTTCTTGGGACAGGATTGCTTAAGCCAAACGTTTCGAGCGTCGTTGGCGATTTATATGCTGAAGGGGATCACCGTCGCGATGCAGGATTTAGCATTTTTTATATGGGGATTAACCTTGGTGCATTTTTAGCTCCGCTCGTTGTTGGAACAGTTGGGATGAAATATAACTTCCATCTCGGTTTTGGGATTGCGGCGATCGGTATGTTTTTTGGACTTCTCGTATTTATCGGAACGA
This sequence comes from Anoxybacillus sp. ST70, assembly GCF_019553625.1. Lineage (NCBI taxonomy): Bacteria > Bacillati > Bacillota > Bacilli > Caryophanales > Anoxybacillaceae > Anoxybacillus > Anoxybacillus sp. ST70. Next base: position 39,491 of record NZ_JAHZOF010000007.1, on the reverse strand, counting down.
AAAAAAGAAATCTTGGTCTTGCCGGAACGCATGTCCCAAATCCATTATCCGCAGATGAAAAGAAAAAAGTGTTTACATGGGGGGCAATTGGCGCAGCGGTCATCGCCTTGCTCGTTCTCATTGGCTCATGGACAAACGTATTAACAATTGATCTGTTTGTATCACTCGTCGGCATTTTCGGTATTGTCATTCCAACTATTTATTTCGTAGTGATGTATCGTAGTCCAAAAACGACAGATGTTGAGCGCTCGCGCATCATCGCCTATATTCCATTATTCATTGCATCAGCCATGTTTTGGTCTATCCAAGAACAAGGTTCGACCATTTTAGCAACATATGCGGATAAACGAACACAGTTGCATTTTGCTGGTATTGATCTTTCGCCAGCTTGGTTCCAATCGTTGAACCCGTTATTTGTCATTACATTTGCACCGATTTTTGCTTGGCTATGGGTGAAGTTAGGGGATAAACAGCCGTCCATTCCAAAGAAATTTTCTTTAGCGCTACTGTTTGCTGGTTTATCGTTTGTCGTCATTTTATTACCAGCTTATCTCGGCGGAAACGACTCATTAGTGAGCCCTCTTTGGCTCGTGCTAAGCTACTTAATCGTTGTGTTTGGGGAACTATGTTTATCGCCAGTCGGTTTATCGGCAACAACAAAGCTTGCTCCTGCGGCGTTTTCAGCACAAACGATGAGCTTATGGTTTTTATCAAGCGCAGCTGCCCAAGCCATTAACGCGCAAATTGTGAAGTTTTATACGCCTGAAACCGAAATGGCTTATTTCGGAACAATCGGCGGAATCGCCATCGTCTTTAGTATCATTCTTTTCATCATCTCACCAAAAATTGAAAGCTTTATGAAAGGGGTAAAATAAGCGGCTTCATTTCGCCGCTTATTTTATTTATGGTACGGTTCTCCTCGGTTAATGCGAAAAGCGCGGTAAATTTGCTCGGTTAAAATGAGGCGCATGAGTTGATGCGGAAACGTCATTTTTGAAAATGAAAGCGATTCGTTTGCTCGTTTCATGACGTCATCGCTTAAGCCGAGAGACCCTCCGATGACAAAAGCGACTTTACTTTTTCCGTATGTCGCTAATCGATCGAGCGTTTGAGCAAATTGTTCAGAAGACATCATTTTTCCTTCAATGGCTAAAGCAATGACGTGCATATCGTCTGTTACTTTACCTAAAATGCGTTCGCCTTCTTTCTTTTTTACGAGCTCCATTTGTTGTTCACTTAACTGCTCTGGCGCTTTTTCATCCGCTACTTCAATGATGTCGATTTTTGCATAGGATGACAGTCGTTTCGTATATTCTTCGATTCCTTGTTTTAAATATTTTTCTTTCAACTTACCCACAGCAATAATATATATATTCACAAGTGATCCCCACTTTACAAACATAATATCCACAGGTTTTATCCACATATCCACAATATAAATCCACATATTGTGTAGAAACGTTAGTTCCCTACTATATATACCGCACGCAGTTCACAAAAATCGCACATTTCTTCTTTTTTATCCACAGAAACTGTTGATATCTCAGGCGCTTGTTGTTTTTCATCCACATACATATCAATCGCAAGTTCGACATGTTGTTCACAACATTTCCACAAAACATACCACTCCTCGTTTATGAATGAAACGACAGGGCATGCCCTGCCGTTTCATTATAATGATTGTTTAGCCAATTTTAATGTCACTGTTTGTTTTTTGCCATCGCGATAAAACGTTACTTTCATCGTATCGCCAATTTGTTTCCGATTATATAAATGCTTTCTTAAGGCGATGACATCCGGAATGTTTTCGTCATCTAACGCGACAATGACATCAAATTCACGCAAACCCGCTTGGGCAGCTGGTGATCCCGGTACGACTTGTAAAATAGCAACCCCTTCTTTCACGTTTGCCGGCAAATGGAGCGTCTGTTGCCAATGATATGCTGGAATATCGCTTAATGAACGTAACTCTACGCCCATATATGGTCGACGAACTTGTCCAAACTTCTCTAAATCCGCAATGATCGGTTTTGCATAGTTAATCGGAATGGATAATCCGATTCCTTCCACGGCTTCTTGCGCAATTTTCATCGAGTTAATTCCAATGACTTGACCTTCGATATTTACGAGTGCTCCTCCGCTGTTTCCTGGGTTAATTGCAGCGTCTGTTTGTAATACTTCTGCATGCCAATCTGGAATGCCATCTTGATCAATATCAATTGGAATCGTACGGTTTACCCCAGAAATAATTCCTTGCGTCACAGAACCTGCAAATTGCAAGCCGAGTGGGTTCCCAACTGCAATCACTGGTTCCCCGACCTTCACGACATCTGAGTTACCGAATTCAGCTACGTTTGTGACATGTTTCGCATCGATTTCTAATACTGCTAAATCGGTCCATACATCACTTCCAAGAAGACGAGCTGGCACTTTTGTTCCGTCGCTTAAGCTCACTTCGACACGGCTCGCACCTTCAACGACGTGATGGTTAGTGACGATATATGCCTTATTCCCTTCTTTTTTATAAATAACACCGGAACCTGTTCCAGCTTCCCCGCCTTCTGACCAAAAACTTGCTTCTTGAATATTTACAATGCCGACAACCGCATTAGATACTTTGTTTACAGCTTTCGTTACTTGAGTGACGACATCTACTGCTACACTTTTATCTACTTTTGGCTGCTCTGTTACCGTCGTCTGTTTTTCTTCCGTTTGTTCAAGTGAATAAGGTAACACGTCCCATTTTACTAGCGAAGGAATAGCGACGATGACAAGCATTCCCCCTAAAATCGCCCCGACTAATCCCGCCAAAAACGTGCCTCCGCGGTTCCCTTTTTGTTTTTGACGAACATGTTCATAATGATCATCATAATAGCCCATTTTTCACCCGTCCTTTCTATCTCAAATATTGACCCATTTTCCATTATAACCTGTTTTTTCGCTCATCATCTAACAATATACATACGTCATGTTGGTGAAAAAACGGTGAAATTTATACGGAAACGAGCGCTGTCGGACGAACCGGATCCGTATCATATAGTTGAAAAGATTGTCCGACGATCATCCCTTTTTTCTCAAGCGTCTGAGCAACTGTCATTCGCGCTAATTCTTTCATATTGTTATCTTGGCTTAAATGAGCTAAATAAATGCGCCTTGTTTTATCACCGATCACGTCCGCTAAGGCGAGACCTGCATCTTCGTTAGATACGTGTCCGACATCACTTAAAATACGTCGCTTAATGTTCCATGGGTATTTTCCCATACGTAACATTTCTACATCATGGTTGCTTTCAAATACAAATACATCCGCATGACAAATGACACCTTTCATGCGCTCGCTAACATACCCTGTATCTGTAATAAGCGCTAACTTTTTTCCCTCGTAATGAAACACATAAAACATAGGCTCGGCGGCATCGTGCGACACGCCAAATGACTCAACATCCATATCTCCAAACGTGCGAACAGCACCCGTTGGGAAAATAAATTTTTGTTCAGATGGAATGTCACCAATGAGTCCATCCATCGCTTTCCACGTTTTTTCATTCGCATAAATCGGAAGGCGGTACTTCCGAGCAATGACGCCTAAACCTTTAATATGATCGCTATGTTCATGCGTCACTAAAACACCTGTTACATCTTGAAGACGGCGATCAATATGAGCAAATAGTTGCTCTAATTGTTTACCGCTTAATCCTGCATCAACAAGTAACCGTTCACGTTCCGTTTCTACGTAAAAGGCGTTACCTGTACTGCCACTTGCCAAAACGCTAAACCTCATCTCATTCACTCCAACACTTTATTTTCATCGCTAATCACTTGTCCTTCAAATGCATTGACATAATAATCTGTTTTTCCATTCACAACAACATGCCATGTCGGTGTTAACACTTGCGAAGTCGTAAACTGGACAAGTGCATAATAACCTAAATCGATTTTCGTTACGCGATCACCAGGCTTTAAGTGATTTCGTTTATACAACGTCTCTAATGCTTTAATCGCTGGCAAAATTTCTTGTTTTTTCTCGTTCTTTTCTAAATCAACAAGCAACGTTTGTTCGTAACCGACCATTTCATTTTGATCGTTCACATAAATAAGCAACATACTGCTCACGTTTTTATAAATCGTTTTTCCTTCATATTGTTGAAAATAAATGAGCGCTTGTAAATCTTCGTCATACTTCCAAAACGTATATTGATCACCCGCAATGATATTTTGCCTTAAAAACTCTGTTAAACGATAACCGTCTTTCGGGTCTTGCAATGGAACAGGTTTAATAAAATGAGCTTGCAAAACCGTTTCATTTGCTGCTTCTACTTGTTGGTTTGGCAAATTTTTAACTTCTTCTTCCGTAAACGTTTTACTTTTCCCACTGACATATGTCGCTTTCGTGATCTCTTTTGGCAAATCGACATATGTAATACCATCTGCTTCAAGTTGTTCTTCAATTGTCGCCTCTAAAATGACATCAAGCTGGCTACTATTTTTTTTCTGAATAAATTGGTACCCTAAAAATATATCGAGAATGAGAAATGTAATAATAAAAATCGTTTTCGTTTTACTCCAATCCAATGATATCCCCTCTTCGTTCATCTGTCGTCATCACAATTTTCCGCCATGTTCCGTTATATAAACAGTACCAAGCTGGTTCTAACATGACGATATTTTCCCGCTCCGAATCACGAATGAGCTCATAACCGATGGCAATATCATCAATTAACTCATGTTGAATATTTTTTTGTTGTTTCAACTGATCAATGACTTCATATCCAGACGAAAGTGTAATTGGCAAGCTCACCCGATCGGGAATAGCTAATGTAAATAATGGGCGTTGGTAATTGATAATCTCATTTTCTCCCCATATTTGTATAATTTCTGCCATACCGTAACGATTAAATACAGGATAACCATTGGCAAACAAACGAAAAGTTACTTTTCTACCGTTTTCGTCTAAGCGATCAAAATAATACGTATCCGTCCAACCGCCGTGATCGTTGACAAAGTCGATGCTTTTTTGCAAGATCGTTGGATCAAACGTTTGTGTTTCGCCACGAGCCGCTGGATTGACATACAATAGTAACTTTTTAGATAAATCGACATCCATTAACCGCGAACCATCTGTATATTCTTCTCCGAAGTTGAGCACATCTTTTTTCACAAAACTCGGATCTGTAAATAGCGCATCTTTAAAACGATCTGCGCTTAATTCGTCCATATAGTATTGCAATCGGTTTAATACGAGTGGACGAGCTGGTAAAAATAGCGATTTTGTTTCACTGATGTCGTACGATAAAAATGGTGTATAACGCTCTGCGCGCGCATAATATGTTTGTTTCAAATTCTCTATCGACACATCTTGAGCGACCGCTTTATATATACGCTTTTCATTGACAGATACGAAATATACGTGAATTTCTTCTTCGTTTTCATTCATTGGAATAATGATGCGATCAAAGCGAACTTTTTCAACATCTGTATCATCTATTTGAAAAATCGTATGATACATTTCAATCGGTATGTCGTCTGGATAAATAATTTCTATTTTTCCTTTCCCATGGATAAACGAAAGAAATTGTTCTTTTTTTACTGTGTCTGATATATTTTCAAAATGATCGAACGTCCAATTTTTCATTTCCTTCATAAATTTATAAATGTCTGAATGATGCGTCATCCCGTAATGTTGTGCATCTTTATGAATAAAAATATAACGCGGCTGAACGACTGTACCATAATCGACCGCAACATTGCTGACAGGGACGTTTTGAATGTATTTTGCGTTTTCAATGAAGTCATATTTCGGCTGATACGTCCATAAGCTCCACGTTAAAAAAACGCTCGTACATACAAGAATCGTCAATACAATCGATTTCATCGTTTCGTATTTCATCGTTTTCATCCTTTTTTCTGTTGTTCAATCGGCAAAGTAAAGTAAATCGTTGTCCCTTTCCGTTCTTGACTTTCAGCCCAAATACGCCCACCATGTGCGACGACAACTTCTTTTGCAATCGCAAGACCTAGCCCTGTTCCACCGAGCTTCCGTGAGCGCGCCTTGTCGACACGGTAAAAACGCTCAAAAATTTTCGATAAATCCGATTTAGGAATACCGACTCCCTCATCTTTCACACTTACTTCGATATGATCCTCTTTTTTCTTCACACGAAACGTAATTTTTCCTCCTTGCGGAGAGTATTTTAAGGCGTTAGAAATAATGTTATCAAGCACTTGTGTAATTTTATCTTCATCCATATGAACAAAGATTTTTTCATCAGGAAAGTCTCGAACGAACGAAACGTTTTCTTTTTTCGTTAGTTCAAATCGATCGATCACTTTATGAAAATATGGAATAAAATGAACGCGCGTCTTTTTCAATTTGTAGTCTTTGCTGTCAAGCTTAGAAAGCTGCAACAAATCGTTGACGAGACGAATCATTCGCTCTGTTTCATTTTGTGTCACTTCAATAAATCGCGGAGCAATTTCCTCATCGCGCCATGCTCCGTCCGCAAGCGCTTCTAAATAACTGCGCATGGTCGTTAACGGCGTCCGTAGCTCGTGCGAAACATTAGCGACAAACTCGCGACGATCGCGATCAATTTTTTCATGTTCTGTAATATCGTGCAACACAACGATTAACCCGTTTACAAACCCTTTTTCTTTTTGAATAACAGATAAAGAAGCGCGTAAAATGTACATTTCTTCTTCTGTACTAAAATCTAAAATTAACGTTTCACGCTCTTCCAGCAGCGTTTCAAATGTGTATTGTTCGTCTAATCCTAATACGCTCACAATAGGGGCAGACAACACTGTTTCACGTGAAACATTTAAAATGTTTAGCGCCGCATCATTAATTAAAATAATTCTCCCTTTTCTATCTGTGGCGATCACACCATCTGTCATATGCGTCAATACCGATTCTAACTTACGACGCTCTCCTTCGGTCGTCGCTTGCGCTTCTTGCAATTTTTTCGTTAAGTTGTTAAAACTGAGCGCAAGCTGTCCAATTTCATCATACCCGTATACTTTTACTTTTCGTGAAAAATTACCTTTTGCCATCGCTAATGCTTGTTTACGCATATCTGAAATGGGACGAGTAATCGTTTGCGCTAGTAAAATGCCTAACAACGCTGTAATGACTAAAGCGATTCCTGTTCCAGTCGCTAAAATGTTATTAATTTGCCTCATTTGTGCAAAAACATTTTCCATCGAGGCGATAACATAAATAGCCCCTTTCATTTCGTTCTTTACTTTAATTGGGGTCGAGGAAATATACATGCGGTGCCCTGTTTTCGGATCAACAAGCATTTTTTCCGTCATTTCGCCTGCAACTAACGTTCGTTTAATTAGTAAATCTGTCGTCCGTTTTCCGACAATATTTTGATTGTATGGATTCGATGTTCCTAATACTTTACTTTTATTATCAATAACGCGCACTTCAGAAATATCTTGTGACACGAAATCTTGTAAAATTGCGCGAATCTCTTCTTCGATTGTAGGACTTTTTTTATCGCGTTCTTTATTCATTTCTTGTTCAATATTGTAAGCGAGCAAAATCACGCGCTCATTTAACGAGTTTTTAAAGTTTTCAACGAGTTGTGCCTCTAATTGACGCACGAAATAAGCCCCGATAATTTGCATTGCGATTAAAATAAGCAAAATATAAATCAAGGCAAATTTCACGTGAATCGATTGGAATATACTTACTTTTTTCATGCGGTTACTCCTGTTCCGGATTTCGTAAATAATATCCTACCCCTCGTCTTGTCACAATCCACGTTGGATGCGAAGGGTTGTCCTCGATTTTTTCACGCAAACGTCGAACGGTTACATCAACGGTACGCACATCGCCAAAATAATCGTATCCCCATACCGTTTGAAGTAAATGTTCACGTGTCATCACTTGACCGATATGTTTCGCTAAATAGTGAAGAAGTTCAAACTCGCGATGAGTTAATTCAATTTCCTCTCCCCGTTTAGATACAATATAAGCGTCTGGATGAATGGTAAGCGAACCAATTTTTATTTCGCTCATTTCTTTTACATCTTGTTCTTGGCTTTGTTGATGGCGACGCAAATTAGCTTTCACGCGTGCCAACAACTCGCGCGTGCTAAATGGCTTCGTTACATAATCGTCCGCACCGAGCTCTAGTCCAAGCACTTTATCAATTTCAGAATCTTTTGCTGTCAACATAATGATCGGCATATCGTATTTTTTACGAATTTCGCGGCATACTTCCATACCATCTTTTTGCGGAAGCATAATATCTAATAAAATTAAATCCGGTTGAATATCTTCTACTTTTTGTAACGCCTCCACACCGTCGTACGCACAATATACGTCATATCCTTCTTTTCTTAAATTAAATTGCAAAATGTCAGCAATCGGCTTTTCATCATCAACAACTAAAATTTTTTTCTCCATTTATGTTCACTCCCCCAAAAAGGCGTATTTACATATAGTGTACCATGTCACTATTATAAAATAAAAAAGCATAGACACATATATGTATCTATGCTTACAAGTGGCTCGGGACGGAATCGAACCGCCGACACAAGGATTTTCAGTCCTTTGCTCTACCGACTGAGCTACCGAGCCATATCGATTATAGCTTCATCCTTTATTTATTCGAAAACCAAACGTCCTTCGTCCCGCTCTCCGTTTGCTTACTCAAGATGCGGCTCGAGCGGTACGCTGGTGCCTGATCAATGAAGTCCATTCGAGCGTGCTAATAAAAAATGGCGGTTCCGACGGGATTCGAACCCGCGATCTCCTGCGTGACAGGCAGGCATGTTAACCACTACACCACGGAACCGTATTCTAACAGACATCTATTATTCTATTATATAATTAGTAAAAAGACAATAGTTTTTTTAAAAAAACGTCGACGAACGAGTCATCGACGTTTTTTCTTATGCATATACGTTACGGACAACATTCGTTTGAGAACGGTCTGGTCCGACAGAGAAAATAGAAAGCGGAATACCTGTCAATTGCGAAATGCGCTCAACGTAACGGCGGGCATTAGTTGGAAGTTCGTCTAAGCTTTTTACGCCAGTAATATCTTCTGTCCACCCTGGCAATTCTTCATATACAGGTTCGCATTCCGCTAGCACTTTTAAGCTTGCCGGAAACTCTTCTATGATCTGTCCTTTATATCGATAAGCGACGCAAATTTTTAACGTCTCAATACCTGTTAATACGTCGATTGAGTTTAAAGATAAATCTGTAATCCCGCTAACTCGGCGGGCATGGCGAACAACAACGCTATCGAACCAACCGACGCGACGTGGGCGCCCTGTCGTCGTTCCATACTCGCGGCCTACTTCGCGAATGCGGTCACCAATTTCATTGTTTAACTCAGTTGGAAACGGACCGTCACCGACACGTGTTGTATATGCTTTAGCTACACCAACAACATGTTTAATTTTTGTTGGACCAACACCTGCACCAATCGTTACCCCACCAGCCACAGGGTTAGATGACGTAACAAACGGATACGTTCCTTGGTCAATATCTAACATGACGCCTTGGGCGCCTTCAAATAAAACACGACGTCCTTCATCAAGCGCATCGTTTAATACGACAGACGTATCGCAAACATACTTCGCAATTTGTTGTCCATATTCATAATATTCATCAAGAATGTGTTCTAATTTAAATCCTTCAACACCGTACACTTTTTCAAAAAGTACGTTTTTCTCCGCTAAATTACGGGCTAATTTTTCTTCAAATACTTCACGGTCGAGCAAATCTGCGATGCGGATGCCGACACGTGCCGCTTTATCCATATAAGCAGGGCCAATTCCTTTTTTCGTCGTTCCGATTTTATTAGCCCCTTTTCGTTCTTCTTCTACTTCATCCAGCTTTAAATGATAAGGCAAGATCACATGTGCGCGGTTGCTAATGCGTAAATTTTCCGTGCTTACACCACGCTCATGTAAATACGCTAATTCTTGCACAAGCGCTTTCGGATCAACAACCATTCCGTTTCCAATGACACAAATTTTATCTTTATAAAAAATGCCAGAAGGAATTAAATGTAATTTATACTTTTCGCCGTTAAATACAATCGTATGTCCGGCGTTATTTCCACCCTGATATCGTGCAATCACTTCTGCATGTTGTGATAAAAAGTCTGTAATTTTACCCTTTCCTTCATCGCCCCATTGTGTTCCAACAACAACAACTGAAGACATGGCGAGCACCTCCGCTTCATCAATTCCAAACAAAGTAAGTGTACCAAATCAACTACAAAAAATCAATAAAAAACCGAACATTTATATATGCTTTTATCATTTTTATTCGTATTCAATTAAGCTCCAGGCGGAACGTTTGCATCATCGAAGCGGCGCTCTAAGTTGACAAACTTGTTATACTCTTTAACAAAAGCAAGCTGTACAGTACCAACCGGACCGTTCCGTTGTTTTGCGATAATAATTTCAATGATATTTTTGTTTTCCGATTCTTTATCGTAATAATCATCACGATATAAAAAAGCGACAATATCGGCATCTTGCTCAATACTTCCTGATTCACGCAAGTCAGACATCATCGGGCGTTTATCTTGGCGCTGCTCTACGCTACGAGAAAGCTGAGATAAAGCGATGACAGGAACATCTAATTCACGAGCTAACGCTTTTAGCGAGCGAGAAATTTCCGATACTTCTTGTTGACGATTTTCGCGGTTTCGTCCACTTCCTTGAATAAGCTGTAAGTAATCGATTAATACCATTCCAAGTCCTTGTTCTTGTTTTAAGCGGCGACACTTGGCACGAATTTCACTTACGCGAATGTTCGGCGTATCGTCAATAAAAATACCGGCATTTGACAGGCTTCCCATCGCCATCGTTAACTTTCCCCAGTCTTCCGGTGTGAGTTTGCCCGTCCGCAAGTTTTGAGCGTTAATGTTTCCTTCTGCACAAAGCATACGCATCACAAGCTGTTGCGCACCCATTTCTAAGCTGAAAATGGCCACATTCTCACCCGTACGCGTCGCCACATTTTGCGCAATATTTAATGCAAATGCAGTTTTTCCGACAGATGGACGAGCAGCAACAATAATAAAATCGCTTCGTTGAAACCCGGCCGTCATCCGATCTAGTTCAATAAATCCAGTCGGAATTCCAGTGATTTCACCCTTGCGATTATGAAGCATTTCAATGTTATCGTACGCTTGAACGAGCACATCTTTTATATTTTGAAATCCGCTCGTATTTTTTCGTTGCGATACTTCTAAAATTTTGCGCTCCGCTTCATTTAACACATCTTCTACTTCATCTTCCCGCGTATAGCCGTCTTGAGCAATTGATGTAGCTGTACGAATTAAACGGCGTAAAATGGACTTTTCTTCTACAATTTTCGCATAATATTGTACATTTGCCGCCGTTGGAACAGCATTCGCTAGCTCGGTTAAATATGAAACGCCCCCTATTTCTTCAAGGGCATTCGCATCTGCTAGTTCTGATGTAACGGTCACTAAATCGACTGGTTCACCACGATCAGATAGTTGCAACATCGTCCGGAAAATTTTTTGATGGGCAGCTCGATAAAAATCTTCGGGAATTAATATTTCTGAAGCGGTTGTGAGCGCTGATGGCTCCAATAAAATTGCTCCGAGCACAGCTTGCTCAGCTTCAATATTTTGTGGGGGGAGTCGATCAGCAAATACGTCGTTCATATACGCTCACCATCCTTTCTCATAAGAAAAATGTGATTATATGCACGGAAAAAATCCGGCATAAAATCACATTTCATTACTTTTGCTCTTGCACATGTACTTTTAATGTCGCAGTCACTTCTGGATGAAGCTTAACCGGTACATTCGTATATCCAAGCGCCCGAATCGCATCATCTAATTCAATTTTACGTTTATCAATCTTAATTTCATGTTGTTGCTGGAGCGCTTCAGCAATTTGTTTGCTTGTGATCGAACCGAATAAACGACCTCCCTCACCAGCTTTCGCAAACAATTCCACAGTTAATGTATCGATTTTTTCTTTCAATTGTTTTGCGCGGGCTAATTCTTCTTCCGCTTCTTTCTTTTGTTTATTTTTTTGCGCTTCTAACGCTTTTAAGTTCGCCGGCGTTGCTTCAATCGCAAGACCTTGTTTAAATAAAAAGTTTTGCGCATAACCATCTGCAACGTTTTTTACTTCTCCTTTTTTCCCTTTTCCTTTCACGTCTTTTAAAAAGATCACTTTCATGTTTCTTTACCTCCTTCAATATATTCTCGAATAGCTGCTCGCAATCGTTTTTCGGCTTCGTCAATCGTTACATTGGTAAGCTGAGTCGCCGCATTCGTTAAATGGCCTCCGCCATCAAGTTTTTCCATAATTAACTGAACGTTGACATCTCCCAATGAACGAGCGCTAATTCCAATCGTTTGATCGTTTCGCTTCGAGATGACAAACGAAGCGACAACACCATGCAAAGATAATAACGTATCGGCTGCTTGAGCGATTAAAACAGGATCATACGCTTCGTTCACATTTCCTTTCGCAATCGCAAAACCGTGCTCATCAATGATAGCGTTCTCAATTATTTTAGCACGTTTAATGTAATGCTCAATATTTTCTTTTAACAATTTTTGGACAAGTGTTGTATCCGCCCCTTGCGCCCGTAAATATGAAGCGGCATCAAACGTTCGTGATCCTGTGCGCAACGTAAAACTTTTCGTATCAACGACAATCCCAGCTAATAAAGCTGTCGCCTCAAGCATAGAAAGCTTCGAACGTTTCGGTTGATATTCTAGCAATTCCGTCACTAACTCTGACGTTGATGACGCATACGGTTCCATATAAACGAGAATCGGATCTTGAATGAATTCTTCACCGCGACGATGATGATCAATGACTACAACCCGATCTAGTCGCAACAATAGCCGTTCTTCAATCACAAGAGAAGGTTTATGTGTATCGACGACAACGAGCAACGTATCTTCTGTCGCTAACTCTAATGCTTGTTCAGGGGAAATAAAGCGAGACCAAAGTTCCGTCTGCTTTTTGACCGCCTCAAGCAACCGTTGTACCCCAGAATCAATGCGGCTCGAATCAATAATAATAAACGCTTCTTTTTGATTCATTTGAGCCACTTTTAAAATACCGATGGCAGCACCAATGGCGTCCATATCGGGATATTTATGTCCCATAATAAACACTTGTTCACTTTCTAAAATGAGCTCTTTTAGCGCATGTGATATGACGCGGGCCCGAACTCTTGTCCGTTTTTCCATTGGATTTGTTTTCCCGCCGTAAAATTTCACTTTGCCATTCGGTTGTTTAATCGCTACTTGGTCGCCACCACGTCCAAGCGCTAAATCTAAACTAGACTGAGCCAATGCCCCTAATTCCGGCAAAGAAGGAGAATTTGTTCCAATACCGATACTTAACGTTAACGGCACATGATTTTTCGCTGTTTGCTCACGCACTTCATCTAAAACAAAAAATTTATTTTTCTCTAGCTGTTGTAAAATATGTTCATTTAACACAGCGATAAATCGATCAGACGACGTACGTTTTAAAAATAACCCGTATTCGCTCGCCCATCTGTTTAAAATGGACGTCACTTGACTATTGAGCTGGCTTTTCGTTTGATCGTCCATTCCTTGCGTTACATCATCGTAATTGTCGAGAAAGATGACTCCTAATACGATTTTTTCTTGCTCGTATTTTTTCTCTAGTTCTGCTTGTTCAGTAATATCAAAAAAGTAAAGTAACCGCTCTTCTCGCCGAATGATTACTTTAAACGTTCGATCATGTAACGTAATGACTTCTTCGGTTGCCTCTTTTTTCATTAACGGAACGAGTTGCTCAGCAACATCATATAACGATTGGCCAACTAACGTATCCACTCCAAAACAAGAAGATAGAAAAGTGTTTGTCCACTCAATTTCCAGCTCATCGTTAATGAGCATGATGCCAATCGGCATACCCATTAACGCTTCTTCTCCAACTTTTTTAATGCGGTAAGAAAGGGTAGAAATATAATCTTCAATTTCCTCTTGAGCGACTTTATACGATCGAAATACGTGAAATAACGTCGGTCCAAGGAGCACAGCAGCAACTATCCCAATTACCCATTCAAAGTACGTCACGATAACAAGCAATATGAACGTAATACCAATTAAAACATACAAGGGATAGCGATGCCTCTGCTTTTCATACAAACTGGACATGAACGTCAGCTCCTTGCGTCATTAATCTTTCAACCTCTTTCGCAAATCAAATCCTAAATCAATTATACCTAATATTCGCACGAGGTGAAGTAAAAAAGGGAAAAATAGCGATAGAACAACAATGGCAATGGCCCCTTTACGTCCCATATGTTTATGATGCGTCCAATAAAAAATGAACGAGAACCCTTGGATCATCATAAGCAACTGCAAAATTTGAAATAAGTTGATGAGTATAACGTAAAGAAATGAATCGTGCCCGATCGGAAAAAATAATACAAGCATTGTCGCTAAATAGTACCACAATAAGCTTTTTGGTAAAACGAGTTCCCGAAACGGTTGCCAGTTACCAATCGGCATATTTAATCGCTTTAAAATAGGCAAGGCAGCTTGTTGAGTAATCCAAGCAAAACATGCGGCAGCAAAAACGAACGCCGTCGGCAACAAATCGATAACAACATCCATCGTTTGTTTCATCGTTTTTTCAAATTGGTCGTTCGTTTGTTGCCCGATTTTTTCTAATATGTTTTGTGCACTTTGAAACGATTGTTGCATGATTTCTTCAATTTGTTTACCAATGTGAATGTCAAAAAATAAAACAGAACCCGCATAAATGATGATCATGCTGACTAAAAAAGAGAGCGTACCAACGAGCAAAACGGCGTATTTTCCACCGTGTTTTCGCCATACATGCCCCATGGCCACTCCACTACTTGCAAACATAAACGTCATCGGAACAGAGAAAAATGAACCGAACCAAATGGATGGAATAAATGATGCAGCAAGTAAAAACAAGCCATTTTTATATGTATGGCGCATCGTAAATAAAAGAAATGGAATTGCTAAAAAAAACGTAGTAACCATCCCGAATACAGGCATATATAAACTAAGTAAAAGAAGCACTGTAAAAATGGCGAGTTGCACAGCCCCTTCTGTTAATACACGCGCGTTTTTCACTTTTTTCCCTCCTTGAAAACAAAAAGCAGTAAGGCTCCGTCCCCCTTACTGCTTTTTCTTTTTATTCGCCCGCAACGTATGGTAATAAAGCCATTTGACGAGCACGCTTGATCGCAATTGTTAATTTACGTTGATATTTTGCGCTCGTACCTGTTACGCGACGAGGTAAAATTTTACCGCGCTCAGAAATGAATTTCTTTAATGTGTCGACATCTTTGTAGTCGATGTGTGTAATTCCGTTTGCTGTAAAGTAGCAAACTTTACGACGTTTTGTGCGTCCACCTTTACGTCCTGCCATCGTGTATCCTCCTTTCGTTGATCATGTATATTAAAACGGCAAATCATCATCCGATATGTCGATTGGTTGTCCATCGTTCGCAAATGGATCATCATCAATTCGACTAAATCCGCTGCTACGTCCTTGGTTCGGGTTCTGATTTGATCCAAATGGAAACGGCTCGCCATAGCTGCCTGATGCCATGCCACGTTGCTCACCGCCACCTCGCGGCTCTAAAAACTGCACGCTATCGGCGACAACCTCTGTCACATACACTTTTTTTCCTTCTTGGTTTTCATATGATCTCGTTTGAATTCGACCTTCTAATCCAGCTAAACTACCTTTTTTCAAATAGTTCGCCACATTTTCAGCTTGCCGGCGCCAAACGATACAGTTAATAAAATCTGTTTCACGTTCACCTTGTTGGTTTGTATATGTTCGGTTTACCGCTAGCGTAAACGTGGCAACAGCAACTCCATTTGGAGTATAGCGTAATTCCGGATCTTTCGTCAGTCTTCCGACGAGAATTACGCGATTAATCATCAGAACCACTCCTATTCATGAGGAAATTATTCTTCTTCCTTCACTACGATATGACGAATGATATCTTCGCTGATGCGTGCTAAACGGTCAAATTCTTGAACCGCTGCTGGTTTCGCAACAACGTTTAAAATCATGTAGTAACCGTCACGGAATTTTTCAATTTCATAAGCGAGACGACGCTTACCCCATTCTTTTACATTTGTAATTTCTGCGCCATTTTCAGTTAACACGTTATTAAAACGCTCAACAACTGCTTTTCTCGCTTCTTCTTCCATGTTCGGACGGATAATGTACATAATTTCGTACTTTCTCATCACAGTCACCTCCTTTTGGTCTACACGGCTCTATACAGAGCAAGGAGCAATATATCATTACTCACATTTGTTGATTATATCACGAACAACTTTCGTATGCAAGATTAGACATTAAAACGGAAATGAATAATATCGCCATCTTGCACTTCGTAATCTTTGCCTTCCAAGCGTACTTTTCCAGCTTCACGAGCAGCCGCCATCGATCCTGCTGCCACTAAATCTTCGTATGATACCGTTTCTGCTCGAATAAACCCTCGTTCAAAATCAGAATGAATAATGCCTGCACATTGTGGTGCCTTCATTCCTTTACGGAACGTCCATGCGCGCACTTCTTGTTCACCCGCTGTAAAGTACGTCGCTAACCCAAGCAAGCTATATGAGGCGCGAATGAGTTGGTCTAAACCAGATTGTTCGATACCGAGTTCTTGTAAAAACATCTCTTTTTCTTCATCGTCCAATTCTGCCATCTCCGCCTCGACTTTAGCGCAAACGACGATCACTTCTGCGTTGTCCTCTTTTGCGAACGCTTTTACTTGTTGGACGTACTCATTGCTGTTTGGATCAGCTAAATCTTCTTCACCAACGTTCGCAACGTACAACATCGGTTTAATCGTTAATAAATGCAATTGCTTTACGACTTTCATTTCTTCTTCTGTAAACAAAAGTGTTCTAGCTGGTTTTCCTGCTTCAAACGTTTCCTTTAGACGGCTTAAAATGTCGTATTCGAATACCGCTTCTTTATCTTTTTGTTTAGCCATTTTTCCAACGCGGTCTATTCGCTTATCTACGGTTTCTAAGTCAGCAAAAATAAGCTCTAAATTAATCGTTTCAATATCGGCAATCGGATCGACTTTTCCAGCCACATGCGTAATATTTTCATCAGCAAAACAGCGCACAACTTGGCAGATCGCATCAACTTGACGAATATGCGACAAAAACTTATTTCCTAACCCCTCACCTTTACTAGCACCTTTAACAATCCCAGCAATATCTGTAAACTCAAATACTGTTGGAACTGTACGTTTTGGATTAAATAGTTTTGTCAACGTTTTTAGTCGCTCATCTGGCACTTCAACGATCCCCACGTTTGGTTCGATCGTACAAAACGGATAGTTGGCAGATTCGGCACCTGCTTTTGTAATCGCATTAAACAACGTTGATTTTCCGACGTTCGGAAGACCAACAATCCCTGCTGTTAAACCCATCATCATACTCCTCTCTTCATCTATTCCTCATGTTTGACAAGCACTTTTTTCATTTTTCTTTCGAATTCTTTCCGTGGTAACAAAACGCTATGACCGCATCCTTCACATTTGATGCGAATATCCATGCCCATTCGAATGATCTTCCAACGATTTGTCCCACAAGGATGCGCCTTTTTCATTTCGACGATATCATGCATGCCATACTCTTTATTCAATATAGCACACTCCTTTCCGTTGTTTAAGCACGTTCCGCTTGTTGTTCACGATTATAAAGAACTAAACGAGGAAACGGAATTTCAATGCCACGCTCGTCCAAACGAAGCTTAATTTCTTTTCGCAAGGCGCGCGCGATATGCCAATGACGCATCGGCTTCGTTTCACACGTAATGCGCATGACGACTTCAGACGGTCCTAAATTTTGCACGCCTAATAATTCTGGCGGGCTCACAATATCTTCATATTTGTTTGGCATTTCTTGTAACACTTCACGAATAACAGCTTCCGCCTTTTCTAAATCACCTTCATAAGCAATACTTACATCGACAACCGCCACGCTATTATTTAAAGAAAAGTTTGTCACTTGCGTAATCGACCCATTCGGCAAAATATGCACTTCACCTGTAAAACTTTTCAGCTTCGTCGTACGTAAACCAATTTCTTCTACATGTCCTTCAAATGTACCGATACGTACATAGTCTCCAACCGCAAACTGATCTTCAAGGATAATAAAAAAGCCGGTAATAATATCGCGAACAAGGTTTTGTGCCCCGAAACCAACAGCAAGTCCAACGATGCCAGCGCCAGCTAAAATGGCACGAATATCGACACCAAAGGCGTCTAAAATCATCATAAACGTAATAAAGTAAATGCTATACGTAGCCATATTGTTTAATAAGCGCATCAATGTTGCTTCTCTTCGTTCAGATAATCGAATCGGTGCTTTTTGCCGAACAGCAAAAAACTTTGCGATCGTTAATTTGACAACCTTCAGCAAAATTGATGCTAAGAGAATGATCACTATCATTTTAAACAAACTGACACCAACTGTAACGAGCCATTCACCTTCGATAATTTTTTCAACGACACGACCGTATATTTTTTGCACTTGCTCCATTCATCGCACCTCCATCGTAGCAAAATGACCTATACAAGCTTATTTGTTTGCGCATAAGTTATTGTAACAGTATTTCACTTATATTTGTAGCGCGCGAACTTTCTACGATGTCCAATGTATATATATTCACATTTTTCCGTATACTGTTACCACGTCATTTCATTGAAGGAGGGAACGAACGTATGCAAAACAAATTTTTTTACGATGAACCGGATGCAGTATCCCAACTTGCATCGGCCATTTTATATTTGCTTCCAACTTCTACACATACGCCTGTTGCCATCGTTTGCATCGGTACCGATCGTTCGACTGGCGATTCGCTTGGCCCACTTGTCGGCACGATGCTTGAACAAAAAGGATCGTTGCCGTTTTATGTGTACGGAACGTTAAAAGATCCGATTCATGCGGTGAATTTAGAAGATAAACTAAAAGACATTCAACAAAAACATAAACATGCATTTATTATCGCCGTCGATGCTTGTCTCGGGCGCGTAAAAAACATCGGGATGATTTCCATTGAAAAAGGTCCATTAAAACCTGGAGCTGCTGTCAATAAAAATCTCCCTTCTGTCGGTGACGCTCACATTACTGGCATTGTTAATGTAAGCGGATTTATGGAGTTTTTCGTGCTACAAAACACCCGACTTCATTTAGTAATGAATATGGCTGAAATGATTGCAACAGGTATTTATGAGGCCGGAATGCAGCTGAAAAAACAAAACCGATTCGCATCATTAAAGATAAACGAGCTGAAATATAAACTATCAGAATAACATGTGCATAAAAGCAACAATTAACGCATTAACTAAAATGCTCGGCAATAAATTCGCTACACGAACAGACGTAAGATTTAACATATTTAATCCGATCGCCATAATTAAAATTCCGCCTGTTGCGGTCGATTCAGCAATAAATGCCTCGAGGGCGCTTGGCGGAATAAACCGATCAATTTGCGTAGCCATTAAGGCAATAGAACCTTGATATACAACAACAGGAATGGCTGAAAAAAGAACGCCGATGCCAAACGTAGCGGTTAAGATGATGCTCGCAAAGCCGTCTAAAATCGATTTTGTATACAGTATAAGATGATCGCCTCTTAATCCGCTATGTAGCGCACCGACGACAGCCATCGAACCAACAACAAACAAAAGCGTGGCACTCACAAATCCTTTTGCAATTGCCCCTTCTGCTCCATATCCTATTCTTTTTTCTACCCAAACTCCTAATCTCTCAAGCTTTTCTTCAATATCCCATATTTCTCCTAGCACTCCACCGAAAACTAAACTAATAATAACAATTAAAAATTGGTCGCTTTCTAATCCCATTTTTACACCAAGGACGACAACGGAAAGCCCAATTCCATTCATAACCGTAGATTTTATCCGCTCGGGTATATTTTTAAACACAGCACCTAATAGAGCCCCAATAATAATACATATTCCGTTAACGAGTGTACCGAGTAAAGCCAATTGATGTCACATCCTATTCGTCCATTTGTTCATCGTATGCATTCAACAATTGTAAAATACGCGTCAAATCTTCTTCAGAGAAAAATTCAATTTCAATTTTCCCTTTTTTCCGATGTTTTTTAATAGATACCGCTGTTCCTAAACGCTCGCGCAATAACGCTTCACTTTGCGCTAAAAACAGGCTTTTTTCCTCTTTCTTTTTCGATGTTTCACGTGGAACATTTTTGTTTAGCTGTTGAATAAGCGCCTCAAGTTGTCGGACATTAAGGGATTCTTGCATGACTCGTTGAATAACAGCTGCAAGCTTCTGTTTGTTTTTTAATGCTAGTAACGCCCGACCGTGTCCCATCGATAGTGTACCTTCTTCAATCATTTGCTGAACATCACTTGGAAGTGAAAGAAGTCGAAGGTGGTTAGCAATATGCGGCCGGCTCTTTCCTAAACGTTTCGCTAACTCTTCTTGCGTTAATTTGCATCGCGTAAGCAATAATTGATATGCTGTTGCTTCTTCAATTGGATTTAAATCTTCGCGCTGTAAATTTTCCAGCAACGCAATCTCCATCATTTTATCGTCCGAGAGTTCACGCACAACCGCTGGAACAGTTTTCATTCCTGCTAATTGCGCCGCTCGAAAACGCCGCTCACCTACGACAATTTCATACCCTTTGATCGTCTGGCGAACGATGAGCGGTTGAACGATTCCGTGTTCCATAATCGATTGCTTTAATTCTTCTAGCGCTTGTTCATCAAACGTTTTGCGCGGCTGATATGGATTAGGGCGAAGTTGTTGAATATCGATTTCTTGAACCATTTCCCCTTTCTCCGCTTCTAAATTAGTAAAAAGAGCATGAATGCCTTTTCCGAGCCCTTTAGCCATTTGCGATCACCTCTTTCGCAAAGTCTGCGTATACTTCCGCTCCCCGCGATTTCGCATCATACAAAATAATTGGCTTCCCATGGCTTGGTGCCTCACTTAGTCGTACATTGCGTGGTATAATCGTTTCATACACTTTTTCACGAAAATATTTCTTCACTTCTTGAATCACTTGAATACCAAGGTTTGTGCGCGCATCAAACATCGTGAGCAATACACCTTCAATACGTAAATTTGAATTTAAATGTTTTTGCACAAGACGAATCGTATTTAATAGTTGACTCAATCCTTCCAATGCGTAATATTCACATTGTACAGGAATTAATACTGTATCAGCTGAAGTTAAAGCGTTAATCGTCAACAATCCGAGGGAAGGTGGGCAGTCGATAATAATAAAATCATACATCTCTTTCACTGGACTTAATGCTTTTTGTAAGCGCACTTCCCTTGAAACGATTGGAACGAGCTCAATCTCAGCTCCTGCTAATTGAATAGTGGCAGGAATGATGTGCAATCGCTCAATATTTGTCGGGCGAATGACTTGACGTACATCCACTTCCTCCACTAATAAGTCGTATGCACATTGTTCAATTTCATGTTTTTCCACACCAATGCCACTTGTCGCATTTCCTTGCGGATCAATATCGACAAGTAACGTTTTCTTTCCCATATGAGCTAAACACGCCGATAAATTTACCGCCGTTGTCGTTTTCCCAACACCGCCTTTTTGATTAGCAATCGCAATAATTTTCCCCACAATGCTCCCCATCCTTTACCTATAATACTTTTATTGTATCATGAATTTTTCAATATTTTCATATACAAAAAGAAAACCTCATCGTCGTTTTTGATGAGGTACTATTTTTGTCTTTTCGGGATGCGGATTGTAATTTGATAATAGTCTTCAAACTCTTCCTCTTCCGAATCAATAGCAACACCACTATCAGCGACCATCGTTAACGACTGACGAATCGTATTGACAGCGATGCGCATATCTTTACTTAACGATTTTCGCTTCGGTTTCGGACGTTTTTCATTCTCATCTTCTAACATTTTCGCCACTCGATCTTCTGTTTGCTTCACGTTTAATTGCTTTTGGATAATTTCCTCAAGCAATTTTAACTGTTTATTGTAGTCTTTTAGCACAATCAAAGCGCGAGCATGTCGCTCTGTAATTTGACGTTGCAATAATGCATCTTGTACTTCTTGAGGCAGCTTTAATAAGCGAAGTTTGTTGGCAATCGTCGATTGTCCTTTCCCGAGCCGTTGCGCTAACGCTTCTTGCGTTAAATGATGCAATTCTAGCAAGCGAGCGTAAGCCATCGCTTCTTCAATGGGCGTCAATTCTTCCCGCTGTAAGTTTTCAATTAAAGCAACAGAAGCTGTTTCCGTATCGTTTAAATTTTTAATAATGGCAGGGATATCCGTCCAGCCAAGTTTTTGCGCTGCCCGCCATCTTCGTTCCCCGGCAATAATTTCGAACTTCCCATCCTCACATTCTCGAACGACAATTGGCTGAATCATTCCATGTGTTCGAATCGTTTGAGCAAGTTCGTCAATTTTATCTTCAACAAAAATGGTCCGTGGCTGAAAACGGTTTGGAACAATTTGTGAAATAGCTATTCGTTTTATTTCTTCATTTGGTACAACGATTTCTTCTTGCTCTTTCTCACCAAAGCTAAAAAAGCGTGAAAAAGGATGCTTCATTTCCCCCTGACACCACCTTTGAGAACTCAAAACATTCATTCAATTGGAAGTTTGTTTGGTACCCCTGGTTTGCGTGGATATTTCTTCGGTGTTTTTCGTCTCTTTTCAACAAAAACAATCGCTCGTTCACTTTCCTCAATCGGCAATAAAAATTGTTCTACTTTTGTCACTTCACCGCCTAGCACGCGGATCGCTGTATTCCCTTGCTCAAGCTCTTCATGTGCGGATGCTCCTTTCATCGCAATAAACGTTCCGCCTACTTTTACAAGCGGCAAACAAAGTTCACTTAGCACAGACAACCGCGCGACAGCACGAGCCATGACGACATCAAACGACTCACGGACCGTTTTTTGTCCAAACGTTTCAGCACGATCATGATAAAAAGCTACTCCTTCAAGCTGAAGTTGCGCAGCTAAATGATTGAGAAACGTAATTCTTTTTTGCAATGAATCGACAATTGATACATGTAGGTGAGGAAAGCAAATTTTTAACGGTATGCTCGGAAACCCTGCCCCCGCCCCAACATCGCAAATAGATAACGGCCGCGAGAAGTCGTAATAAAAAGCAGGTGTAATGGAATCAAAAAAATGTTTTAAATATACGCCTTCTTTGTCTGTAATAGCCGTCAAATTCATTTTTTCATTCCATTCGACAAGCAGTTGATAATATGTTTCAAACTGAGCGAGTTGTTGAGGAGAAAGCCAAATCCCTTTCTCCTCTAACATTTGTTTAAATGTATTTACATCCATCGTTCATCCCTCTTTATTCATTTGACACGCGTGCGATTTTTCCCTGCTCTAAATAAACTAATAAAATTGAAATATCCGCTGGATTGACTCCTGAAATGCGCGATGCTTGCGCAATAGAAAGCGGGCGAACTTGTTTTAATTTTTGTCGCGCCTCTGTCGCCAACCCTGTAATCGCATCGTAATCAATGTCTTCTGGAATTTTTTTATTCTCCATTTTCTTTAATTTTTCAACTTGTTGTAGCGATTTTTCAATATACCCTTCGTACTTAATTTGAATTTCTACTTGTTCCGCTACTTCAGGATCAATCGGTTGTTCCGCCGGTGCAATCATTTGAATATGCTCATACGTCATTTCTGGACGCTTTAACAAGTCGGCTGCTCGAATGCCGTCTTTTAATTCGCTTCCCCCGACGTTGCGAATCATTTCTTGCACTTGCGGCGTCGGTTTAATAATGTACGATTTTAAACGTTTCTTTTCTGCTTCGATCGCTTCTTTTTTCGCTATAAACTTTTCATATCGCTCTTGTGAAATTAACCCGAGTCTGTAACCAATTTCTGTTAAACGTAAATCTGCATTGTCATGACGCAATAAAAGGCGATATTCCGCACGAGATGTTAACAAGCGGTACGGCTCGTTCGTTCCCTTTGTAACAAGATCGTCAATTAAAACGCCAATATATGCTTCTGAGCGACTTAAAATTAACTCCTCTTTTCCGAGCGCTTTGCATGCCGCATTAATGCCGGCAATAAGCCCTTGACCAGCCGCCTCTTCATATCCTGATGTCCCATTAATTTGCCCTGCTGTATATAACCGTTGAACGACCTTTGTTTCTAACGTTGGCCATAGTTGCGTTGGAACGATGGCATCATATTCAATTGCATAGCCAGCTCGCATGAGTTGCGCTTTTTCTAACCCTGGTATTGTCGCTAACATTTGGCGTTGAATATGCTCTGGCAAGCTTGTAGACAAACCTTGCACATACACTTCTTGCGTATGTCTTCCTTCTGGTTCAAGGAAAATTTGGTGACGTGGCTTGTCATGGAAACGAACGATTTTATCTTCAATCGATGGGCAGTAACGCGGACCTGTCCCTTTAATCATCCCTGAATACATCGGCGACAAATGTAAATTTTCATCGATAATTCGGTGCGTCTCCTCTGTCGTATAAGTGAGCCAACAAGGGAGTTGATCGGTAATATATTGTTTCGTCTCATATGAAAAGGCGCGCGGCACTTCATCGCCTGGCTGAATTTCTGTTTTGCTGTAATCAATCGTATGGCTATTAACCCGCGGTGGTGTCCCTGTTTTAAAGCGAACAAGTTCAAAACCGAGTTCCTCTAAATGTTCTGAAAGCTTAATCGATGGCTGTTGATTGTTTGGCCCACTTGAATATTTAATGTCTCCGATAATAATTTCACCGCGTAAAAACGTTCCTGTCGTAATGACGACAGCCTTGGCATAATAACGGGCACCTGTATGCGTAGTTACTCCTTTACATACACCGTCTTCTACGATTAATTTTTCTACTTTTCCTTGCAATAATGTTAAATTCTCTTGATTTTCGAGCGTTTTTTTCATTTCTTGTTGATATAAAAATTTATCTGCTTGTGCACGTAACGCTCGCACAGCAGGTCCTTTTCCTGTATTCAACATACGCATTTGAATATGCGTTTTGTCGATATTTTTCCCCATTTCCCCGCCTAGCGCATCAATTTCGCGAACGACGATGCCTTTTGCAGGACCGCCGATAGATGGGTTACATGGCATAAAAGCAATCATATCAAGATTCAGTGTGATCACTAACGTACTCGCTCCCATGCGCGCAGCAGCAAGCGCTGCTTCACATCCCGCATGACCGGCACCTACGACGATGACATCATAAGATCCTGCCTCGTAATGCATAAATACCCTCCTTATTTTCCTAAACAAAATTGTGCAAACAATTGATCAATTAAGCTTTCGTGCACCGTATCTCCAATAATTTCACCTAACAATTCCCACGCTCTCGTTAAATCAATTTGCACGATATCAATTGGCATACTTGATTCAATGCCGTCAATCGCTTCTTCAATCGCTTTTTTCGCTTGCGTCAATAACGCAATATGGCGCGAGTTTGATACATACGTTAAATCGCGCGCCTCCACATCTCCGCTGAAAAATAATGAGGCAATCGCCTCTTCAAGTTGGTCGATTCCTCTTTCTTCTAACAACGATGTGGTAATGATCGGTGCGCCTTGCGCCAATTGTTGCACTCGCTCCATATCGATTCGTTTCGGCAAATCCGTTTTATTGACAATTACAATCGCGTCCATTCCTTTGACCGCTTCGAACAATCGTTCATCTTCTTCCGTTAACGGTTCGTTGTAGTTGAGGACGAGTAAAATTAAGTCTGCCTCTTTTAACACTTTCCGTGACCGCTCAACGCCAATTCGCTCAACAATATCTTCTGTTTCACGAATACCTGCCGTATCTAATAGACGGAGCGGCACACCTCGAACGTTGACGTACTCCTCAATGACATCTCTCGTTGTACCGGGGATGTCAGTGACAATCGCGCGGTTTTCGTGGGCTAAGCTGTTTAATAGCGATGATTTTCCAACGTTCGGTCGCCCGACAATGACTGTTGCTAATCCGTCTCGTAACACTTTTCCTTGCTGTGCCGTTTGTAACAGTCGCTCAATTTCATTTTTCACTTCTGTTGCCTTTTCAAGCAACAACCGATGCGTCATTTCTTCGACATCATCATATTCAGGGTAATCAATATTTACTTCGACATGCGCTAACGTCTCTAAAATCGTTTGACGTAATCGACGAATGAGTTTCGACAAACGTCCTTCCATCTGGTTCAATGCGACAGCCATCGCCCGATCGGTTTTTGCACGAATTAAATCCATTACCGCTTCTGCTTGTGATAAATCGATACGCCCGTTTAAAAAAGCTCTTTTTGTAAATTCTCCGGGTTGTGCTAGACGAGCTCCATGCGCTAACACGAGCTGAAGCACGCGGTTAACAGAAACAAGCCCCCCATGGCAATTAATTTCAACCACATCTTCACGTGTAAACGTTTTTGGAGCTCTCATTACTGTTACCATCACTTCTTCAACTGTTTCTTTCGTCTCTGAATGCACAATATGCCCGTAATGGATCGTATGAGATGGGACGTCTTTTAGCTTCTTCCCCCCAACACCGACAAACAGTTGATCAACAATTTTTATCGCTTCATCCCCACTTAAACGGACGATCGCAATCGCCCCTTCCCCCATCGGAGTTGAAATCGCTGCAATTGTATCAAATTCCACCTTGTTCACCTTCTTTCATAAACAAAAATATCCACAATCTATATCATGTATGTTTTCCTCACAATGATAATCAAATAAATTTTAACTTATCCACATGTGAATAACAACATACACGTCACGTTTCCATTTACAAAAAAAATTCTCTAGGAACGACTTCCCCTAGAGAATGTTTATCGTTTTAGTGAAATAACGACATGACGATGCGGCTCCGCCCCAGCTGAAAACGTTTGTATCCTTTCATCATCGCTTAACGCTGTATGAATGACTTTCCGCTCCCATGCACTCATTGGCTCTAACGAAATATCTTGTCCCGTTTGAATCGCCTTTTTCGCCATATTTTTCGCTAAACGAACGAGCGTCTCTTCTCTTCGTTTCCGATACCCTTCCGCATCAATCACAACATGAAGCGGACGATCGGTGCAACGGTTTAAAACTCCTTGTGCCAATAATTGTAAAGCATTAAGTGTTTGACCGTGTCTTCCAATTACTCGTGCTACATCTTGTCCGGAAAGTGAAACGATGAAACGGTCTTCCTCCACTTGATAAGAAAGAGTGACACGGACATTCATTTGCTCAAGCACATGTTTTAAAAATGATTCCACACAAGAAAACGGATTGCTAATCGTTACTTCAACGACCGCTTCTTTTCCACCGAAAAAGCCGAGAAACGGCCTTTTTTCTTGTTGAACAACAACAATATCGACCGCTTCTTTCGGCACATGTAATTGCGCTAGCGCTTTTTCTACTGCCTCTTCTACCGTTTGGCCACTCACCGTCACTCGTTTCACTTTCCTGTTCCCCCAGCTTGTTTTGTTGCTTTTAAGTCTGGTCCTTTAATGAAATACGTTTGTGCAATCATAAACAAGTTTCCGACAACCCAATAAAGCGAGAGCGCGGCTGGAAAGTTAATCGCAAATACAACGACCATAATTGGCATTAACCAAAGCATCATTGCCATTTGCGGATTTTGTTGTTCCGTGCCCGCCATCATCATCTTTTGTTGAATAAATGTCGTTACCCCTGCCACAAGCGGCAAGATATAGAATGGGTCTTTTTCCCCTAAGTCAAACCATAAAAAGTTATGGCGTGCAATTTCTTCTGTGCGCATAATAGCGTGGTAAAATCCAATTAAAATCGGCATTTGAATGAATAACGGCAAACACCCTGCTAACGGATTCACACCGTGCTTTTGGAAAAGCAACATCGTTTCCTGTTGCAGTTTTTGTTGCGTTTGCGCATCTTTTGAACTATATTTTTCACGAAGTTTTTGCAGTTCTGGTTGTAACGCTTGCATTGCTTTAGAATTTCTCGTTTGTTGGACCATTAGCGGCAAAATAGCTAAACGAATTAAAATCGTCACCACAATAATCCCTAAGCCGTAATTGGAGCCAAATAACTCAGATGTGTATGTAATTAACCAAGATAGTGGATAGACGATGTACTCGTTCCAAAATCCTTTACTTTCCGCGGTAATTGGCTGGTTAATTTCTGAACATCCTGCTAACACAACAGCAAGAAGTAAAAACAACCATGCGACTTGCCTTTTTTTCACTCGTTTTTCCCCCTTACTTTATACGTTCCACGAAATATTTTAACATATCGCTAATGAAAAACGTTTGCCCGTCTCAAAACATGTAATAAACTTTTTTTTACCTCTTCATACTCCATCGTAGCTACTGGCATTCGCGCAATAATGACATAATCTTTTCCCGCTTCGATCCGATCACGTTCTTCGTGAAACACTTGGCGAATATAACGCTTCACCCGATTCCGAACGACTGCTTTTCCAATTTTTTTGCTAACGGATAACCCAATGCGAAAATACGATTGTCCCGGTTGATCTAAAACGTATACGACAAACTGCCGATTCGCTACCGATGTTCCTCGTTGAAATACTTCTTGAAACTCATCATTTTTTTTTATGCGATATTTTTTTTTCATGTGTCTCAATCACACCTCGATCGTAACTCCCGTTAGAAAAAAGACCACTGATCGTTCAGTGGCCTATGCAGATAATACTTTTCTTCCTTTACGACGACGGCGAGCAAGAACTTTTCTTCCGTTCTTTGTGCTCATGCGCGCACGGAAACCGTGTACTTTACTACGCTTCCGCTTATTTGGTTGATACGTTCTTTTCATATATGACACCTCCCTGAGGAATAACTGTTAAAAGACAGTCTTTCTAATTATAGTGAGAAATTTAGAGAAATGTCAACTACTCCAGGAGTATCTTTTTTTGACTATCTTGTGATTATTGTTGTGGATAAATTTTTTGTCGGTTTTTTCGTATCCACAACATTTATCGACAAGTTTTTCACATCTTATAACCTTGTGGATAAAATTTTTTCACATCTTTTTCGTTTTGTGGATAATCTTTTAAACCCATTGCAACATAAGTATTTATCTGCTATTATATTGTTGTTTTTACTCTGGATAATTCTATAAGTTTTTTTCATTATCCACAAAATGTGGATAATGTGTGGACAGTTCCGTCCACATCCTGTGTAAATATTTGTCCACAATCGGTGAAAACTGTCGAAAAAAAATTTTTTTATAGACAAAGTTATACAAATGTTGAACACCCGCGCGGAGAAGGAGGGAGAGCGGCGTGGAAAATATTTCGGACTTATGGAATAAAGCATTAGCCGAGATTGAGAAAAAAATTAGCAAACCGAGCTTTGAAACGTGGTTAAAATCGACATCTGCTCATTCGCTAAAAGGCGACATCCTTATTATTACCGTTCCAAACGAATTTACAAAAGATTGGCTCGAATCGCGCTACACGCGGCTCATTGAGCAAACGCTCTATGACATTACCGGAGAAGAGTTAAAAATTAAATGCACGATCCCTAATCATCAAGCACTAGAGGAATTTGATCTAAAACCATCGAGCAAACCGCGGAAACACGATGACGAACAAACAGAATTTCCACAAAGTATGCTGAATCCAAAGTATACGTTCGATACTTTTGTTATTGGATCAGGCAATCGCTTTGCCCACGCTGCATCTTTAGCAGTAGCAGAAGCACCGGCCAAAGCGTACAACCCCCTTTTCATTTATGGTGGTGTAGGCCTAGGCAAGACGCACCTCATGCACGCAATCGGTCATTACGTTCTTGAACATAATCCGTCAGCGAAAGTCGTTTATTTATCTTCGGAAAAGTTTACAAATGAATTTATTAATGCCATCCGCGATAATCGTCCAGACGATTTTCGCAATAAATATCGTAACGTGGACGTGCTGTTAATAGATGATATTCAATTTCTCGCCGGAAAAGAACAGACACAAGAGGAGTTTTTCCATACGTTTAATACGTTACATGAGGAAAGTAAGCAAATTGTGATCTCGAGTGACCGACCTCCGAAAGAAATTCCGACGTTAGAAGATCGCCTTCGTTCTCGTTTTGAATGGGGATTAATTACGGACATTACTCCTCCTGATTTAGAAACGAGAATCGCCATTTTACGTAAAAAAGCAAAAGCAGAAGGCTTCGACATCCCGAACGAAGTGATGTTGTACATCGCTAATCAAATTGACTCGAACATTCGTGAATTAGAAGGGGCTCTCATTCGCGTCGTTGCTTACTCCTCTTTAATTAACAAAGAAATTAACGCAGATTTAGCAGCAGAAGCATTAAAAGATATTATTCCAAGCTCCAAACCAAAAGTCATTACAATCCAAGACATTCAACGCGTTGTTGGGGAGCATTTTAACTTGAAACTCGAAGATTTTAAGGCAAAAAAACGGACAAAATCGGTTGCATTTCCGCGCCAAATTGCGATGTATCTTTCGCGCGAGCTGACGGACTGCTCACTTCCGAAAATTGGCGAGGAATTTGGAGGACGTGATCATACGACTGTCATCCATGCTCACGAGAAAATTTCAGCGCTTATCCAAACAGATGTGCAATTACAAAAACAGCTAAAAGAAATTATGGAGAAACTGAAATAATGTGAATAACTGCTTTATGTTTGTGCACAGTCTGTCCACATGTGGATAGTCTGTGCTTCCTTTGTTTTATTCACTTATCCACATAATCACAGCGCCTAGTACTATGATTAATAGTTTTTTAAAAAAATATAATAAATAAATTAGGGAGGTTTTCTTTGTGAAAGTTATTATTGATCGCGATCATTTAGTAAGAAGTGTACAAGATGTGATGAAAGCTGTATCATCTCGAACAACTATTCCGATTTTAACTGGAATTAAAATCGTTGCCTCAAAACAAGGCGTTACTTTAACAGGAAGTGATTCAGATATTTCGATCGAATCATTCATTCCAGCTGAAGAAGAAGATCGGGTCATTGTTGACGTCATAAAACAAGGTAGCGTTGTCTTACAAGCACGATTTTTCAGTGAGATTGTTCGTAAGTTACCGAAAGAAACGATAGAAATCGAAGTAAAAGATCAATTCGTCACAACGATCCGCTCCGGAAAAACCGAATTTCATTTGAATGGATTAGATCCAGAAGAATATCCGCGCCTACCACAAATTCAAGAGGAAAACATGTTTAAAGTGCCAGCTGATTTACTAAAACATGTCATTCGCCAAACGGTATTTGCGGTGTCCACCTCAGAAACACGCCCGATCTTAACAGGTGTAAACTGGCGCATTGAAAATAATGAACTGACGTGTACTGCAACAGATAGCCATCGACTAGCGATGCGAAAAGCAAAAGTAGAAACGGAATCCGAAGCGTATTACAACATTGTCATTCCGGGCAAAAGCTTAAACGAATTAAATAAAATTCTTGAAGAATCAAATGAGCCTGTTCACATTGTCGTAACGGAAAACCAAGTATTATTCAAAACAAAACATTTATTGTTTTTCTCACGGTTATTAGACGGAAACTATCCAGATACATCCCGGCTCATCCCGACAGAAAGCCAAACAGATATGATTGTCAAAACAAAAGAGTTTTTACAAGCGATCGATCGTGCATCGTTGCTAGCGCGTGAAGGAAGAAATAACGTCGTTCGTTTATCGACATTGTCTGACAAAGTCGTTGAAATTTCATCGAACTCACCTGAAATCGGAAAAGTTGTCGAAGAAGTACAATGTGAACAGGTAGAAGGTGAAGAATTAAAAATTTCTTTCAGCGCAAAATATATGATGGACGCATTAAAAGCGTTAGAAGGGGCAGAAATTAAAATTAGCTTTACTGGTGCTATGCGGCCGTTTGTCATTCGACCGCTTCATGACGATTCTATGCTTCAGTTAATTTTGCCTGTACGAACATACTAAAAAGCTGCTAGAAGATCTAGCAGCTTTCCTTTTCTTCCCCCTTATTTTTTAGTACAATGAAAGAATGGACACTTTTATAGAAAGTGAGCGGATAATGGATGAAAGAAATAAAAATTTCAACTGAAACAATTACACTTGGACAATTTTTAAAACTAGCAAACGTCATTTCAACAGGTGGAATGGCGAAATGGTTTTTACAAACAAACGATGTGTTCGTTAATGGCGAAAGGGAACAACGCCGCGGTCGCAAGTTGAAAGTAGGAGATGTTGTTCATATTCAAACAATCGGTACATTTACGATTCGTTCGTAAAGGTGGGAGCACCTTTGTTTTTAGAACAATTAACTTTAAAAAATTATCGGAATTATGAGCAAGGTTGTTGGCAATTTCGAAATAAAGTAAACGTCATTTTAGGAGAAAATGCTCAAGGTAAGACGAATATTATGGAATCCATTTACGTCTTATCGATGGCAAAATCACACCGAACAACAAACGATAAAGATTTCATTCGTTGGGAAGAAGATTATGCTAAAATAGAAGGTAAAGTAGAAAAGAAAAACGGTCCAATTTTTTTGCAGTTGACTGTGTCGAAGAAAGGAAAAAAAGCGAAATTAAACTATATTGAACAGGCAAAATTAAGCAGCTACGTTGGCCATATGAACGTTGTTATGTTCGCCCCTGAAGATTTAAACCTAGTCAAAGGGAGCCCACAAATTCGAAGACGGTTTATCGATATGGAAATTGGTCAAGTATCACCTGTTTATATGCACGAGCTCGGACAATATCAAAAAGTGTTGCAACAAAGAAATCAATATTTGAAACTGCTTCAGGCGAAAAAACAGACGGATGACACGTTTCTCGATGTGCTTACGGAGCAGCTTGTAGAGTTCGCTGCAAAAATCACTCTAAAAAGATATGAATTTATTGAATTGTTACAAACGTGGGCCAAACCAATCCATGCTGAAATTAGCCGGGGCAATGAACAACTAGGTATTCACTATTGTCCTTCAGTTGATGTATTAGACGAACAACAATGGTCGAGAATAGTAGAAGTGTATAACGACAAGTTCGCAAAAATAAAGACAAAAGAAATCGAACGAGGTACAACGCTCATTGGGCCACATCGAGATGATTTATCTTTTACGATTAACGGCAAAGATGTACAAACGTTCGGTTCACAAGGTCAACAACGGACGACAGCTCTTTCATTGAAACTAGCTGAAATCGATTTAATTTTTTCAGAAATTGGCGAGTACCCTATTCTGTTACTTGATGATGTACTATCAGAGCTTGATGATTTTCGCCAAACGCATTTATTAGATGCTATCCAAGGTAAAGTACAAACATTTGTAACAACAACGAGCATAGATGGAATTGAGCATCGCGTCATTCGTGAGGCAGATGTGTATGAAGTTGTCTCTGGACAAATGATGAGACGATAGTTTTTCTATAAACCTCGAACGTATTGTTCGAAAAGGAAAGCGTAGGTGATCAATAATGACGATGGAACAAAGAGAACAAGTCGTTTATGATGAAAGTCAAATTCAAGTTCTCGAAGGGTTAGAAGCGGTACGGAAAAGACCAGGGATGTATATCGGGTCAACTGGTCCAAAAGGATTACACCATCTCGTATGGGAAATTGTCGATAACAGCATTGATGAAGCGTTAGCTGGATTTTGTACGGAAATTAACGTCATTGTTGAAGAAGATAACAGCATTACAGTCATCGATAACGGCCGTGGGATTCCTGTTGGCATTCATGAAAAAATGGGAAGACCAGCTGTTGAAGTAATTATGACTGTGTTACACGCCGGTGGAAAATTCGGCGGCGGTGGATATAAAGTGTCTGGCGGTTTACACGGAGTTGGGGCATCTGTTGTCAATGCGCTGTCAGAAGAGTTAGAAGTGTATGTGCATCGTGATGGAAAAATTCACTATCAAAAATATATGCGAGGCGTACCTTGTTCTGATTTGCAAGTTGTAGGTGAGACAGATCGGACAGGGACAACTATTCATTTTAAACCAGACCCAGAAATTTTTACAGAAACAACCGAGTATGATTATGACACGCTCGCACATCGCTTACGAGAGCTTGCTTTTTTAAATAAGGGGATTCGCATTACGCTAGAAGATCGACGTGGCGAAAAGCGACGCAACGAATATTATTACGAAGGTGGAATTTCTTCATACGTCAAACATTTAAATCGGACGAAAGAAACACTGCACGATGAACCGATTTACATTGAGGGAGAAAAAGACGGCATCCAAGTTGAAATCGCCTTACAATATAACGATGGATATACGAGTAATATATACTCATTTGCTAATAACATTCACACGCACGAAGGCGGTACGCATGAGTTAGGTTTTAAAACGGCGTTGACGCGAATCATTAATGATTACGGTCGAAAAAACAATATGTTTAAAGAACAAGATGCTAATTTGATGGGTGAAGATGTGCGTGAAGGATTAACAGCAATCATTTCCGTGAAACATCCGTCTCCACAGTTTGAGGGACAAACGAAGACAAAACTCGGAAATAGCGATGCTCGCACCGCGACAGAGTCCATTTTTGCGGAGCAATTTGAAAAGTTTTTACTTGAAAATCCAACGGTCGCGAAAAAAATTGTTGAAAAAGGAATTTTAGCTTCACGAGCACGTCTAGCAGCTAAACGGGCGCGAGAATTAACAAGAAGGAAAAATGCCCTTGAAGTATCAAGTTTGCCTGGGAAATTAGCGGATTGTTCTTCGAAGGATCCATCGATATGTGAACTGTATGTCGTTGAGGGAGACTCAGCGGGTGGTTCTGCAAAACAAGGACGTGATCGTCATTTTCAAGCGATTTTACCGTTGCGTGGAAAAATTATTAACGTGGAAAAATCAAGATTAGATAAAATTTTATCAAACAATGAAGTGCGTGCAATTATTACAGCTCTTGGTACGGGAATTGGAGAAGAGTTTGATATTACAAAAGCTCGTTACCATAAAATCATTATTATGACGGACGCAGATGTCGACGGGGCGCATATTCGTACACTGTTGTTGACATTTTTCTACCGCTATATGCGCGAGGTCATTGAACAAGGTTATGTTTATATCGCTCAGCCACCTTTATATAAAATTCAGCAAGGGAAACGAATTGAGTATGCATATAGTGATCGACAACTTGAGGAAATATTAGCTCGGTTACCAGAACAACCAAAACCGATTATTCAACGTTACAAAGGTCTTGGAGAAATGAATCCAGAACAACTTTGGGAAACGACGATGAATCCAGAAACGAGAACGTTGCTAAAAGTAAGTTTGCAAGATGCGATGGAAGCAGACGAAACGTTCGAAATTTTAATGGGGGATAAAGTAGAACCGCGTAGACAGTTTATCGAAGAAAACGCGAAGTATGTAAAAAATCTTGATATTTAAGTATGTCGGAGAGTGTTTGTTCACCCTCCCCTCGTTTTATTATTTTGTTAAGTAAGGGAGGTTCGTCTATATGTCTGAACGTGTAAAAGAAATAAGTATTAGTCAAGAAATGCGTGCATCGTTTCTCGACTATGCTATGAGCGTCATTGTATCGCGTGCACTTCCTGATGTGCGTGACGGACTAAAACCGGTACATCGCCGAATTTTATATGCGATGCACGATTTAGGGATGACAGCGGACAAGCCTTACAAAAAGTCCGCACGTATTGTCGGTGAAGTGATCGGGAAGTACCATCCACACGGCGATGCAGCGGTGTACGATACGATGGTGCGGATGGCACAAGATTTTAACTATCGATATATGCTCGTTGATGGTCACGGAAACTTTGGATCAATTGATGGAGATGCCGCAGCAGCTATGCGTTATACAGAAGCAAGAATGTCGAAAATTTCGATGGAGTTGTTGCGGGATATTAACAAAGATACGATTGATTACCAAGATAACTACGATGGCTCAGAACGTGAGCCCATTGTGTTGCCGGCTCGTTTTCCAAATTTACTCGTAAATGGGTCTTCAGGTATTGCGGTCGGGATGGCGACAAACATTCCGCCGCATCAACTTGGGGAAGTCATTGACGCTTTATTAGAACTAATGAAAGATCCAGATATGACGATTGCTGAACTAATGGAGTATTTGCCTGGTCCAGACTTTCCGACAGGTGCGCAAATTATCGGAAGAGGCGGTATACGAAAAGCGTATGAAACAGGACGAGGTTCGATTACATTGCGCGCCAAAGCAGAGATTGAACAAAAAGAAAACGGAAAAGAAACAATTATCGTCCGAGAATTGCCTTATCAAGTAAATAAAGCAAAGTTGATTGAAAAAATTGCTGAGCTTGTACGTGAAAAGAAAATTGACGGCATTACGGATTTGCGTGATGAATCTGACCGGAGCGGCATGCGCATCGTTATTGAAGTAAGAAGAGATGTAAGTGCCCATGTGGTGCTCAACAATTTATACAAACAAACAGCATTACAAACAAGCTTTGGTATTAATATGCTTGCCCTTGTTGACGGTCAACCAAAAGTGTTGAACTTAAAACAATGTTTACAGCATTATTTAGATCATCAAAAGATTGTTATTCGTCGTCGTACGCAGTTTGAATTGAACAAAGCGGAAGCTCGCGCCCATATTTTAGAAGGGTTACGTATTGCCCTTGATCATTTAGACGAAGTGATTGAGCTTATTCGTCAATCTGCGACTGTAGACGTAGCAAAAGAAGGATTAATGACAAAGTTCCAGTTAAGTGAAAAACAAGCGCAAGCGATTTTAGATATGCGTCTGCAACGTTTAACAGGATTAGAACGTGAAAAAATCGAACAAGAATATGCGGAGCTAGTGAAGCTCATTGCGCATTTAAAAGCTATTTTAGCTGATGAACAAAAAGTTTTACAAATTATTCGTGACGAATTACTTGAAATTAAAGAGAAGTTCAATGATGATCGTCGTACAGAAATTGTAAATGGTGGGTTAGAAACAATTGATGATGAAGATTTAATTACTCGCGAAAATATCGTTGTTACATTAACGCATAGAGGGTATATTAAACGTCTCCCTGTTTCAACATACCGAAGCCAGCGCCGAGGTGGACGAGGTATTCAAGGAATGAATACGAATGAGGACGATTTTGTTGAACATTTAGTCATTACATCTACACATGACATTGTTTTATTTTTTACAAACAAAGGAAAAGTGTATAAAGCAAAAGGATATGAAATCCCAGAGTTTAGCCGAACAGCAAAAGGAATTCCGATTGTTAACTTATTAAACATTGAAAAAGATGAAGTGATTAATACAGTTATTGCCATAGATCAATTTCGTGAAGATGCGTTTTTATTTTTCACAACAAAGCAAGGTATTGCAAAACGATCGCCGCTATCGTCATTTGCTAACATTCGCAACCACGGTTTAATTGCTATTCATTTGCATGAAGGGGATGAATTAATATCCGTAAAACTGACAGACGGTCATAAACATATCATTGTAGGGACGAAAAACGGGATGTTAATTCGTTTCCCTGAGAAAGATGTTCGTTCGATGGGACGCACAGCTGCAGGTGTGAAAGCAATTACGTTATGTCCGGGTGACGAAGTAGTCGGTATGGAGAGTTTGAATGGAAACGAAGAAATTTTAATTGTGACGAAAAATGGATACGGAAAACGGACACCAGCCTCAGAATATCGTATTCAAAGCCGTGGAGGAAAAGGGATTAAAACGTGTAACATTACTGAAAAAAATGGGGATGTTGTCGCAGTAAAAACGGTTACAGGTGAAGAAGATTTAATGTTAATGACTGCAGGTGGTGTAATGATTCGTATGGCGGTAAGTGATATTTCTGTCATGGGACGAAACACCCAAGGAGTCAAGTTAATGCGTCTTGATGGAGAAAACGAGCAAGAGTATGTTGCGACAGTAGCTAAAGTGCCGAAAGAAGAAGAAAAAGAACAAGAACAATTGCAAGAAGAGTAGAGGGGAATTCCCCCTCTATGTTCTTACAAAGGCGGGGGAGAAAGACGTGTTGTTAGTAAAAACAGCTCAATTGCAAGAAGGCTGCATCTTAGCCGAAGATGTTATCGGGAAATCGAATCGTGTCATCGTTCCGAAAAACACGGTGTTAACTCCAAAACTTTTAACTGTATTACAAAAGTTTCTCGTTTCTCAAGTACGTGTACAGTCAGTTCTTGTCGATGGGAGTACATTTCGACCAAGTGAAATTATTCAAGAAGATGCGCCAAAGCCAAAAGCAGTCGATAACAAAGATATATTGACACTATATTTAGAAGCTGTGCAGCAGTATAAACAAATGTTTCAAGGTTGGCAGTCTGGGTTACCGATTGACATCGGCAAAGTCCGTCACATGTTTATTCCTTTATTTGAAAAAGTATTGGAATCGGAAAAAGAATTGCTCTTTTTTCATCACTACTCTACAAAATCAGAGTATTTATTCCATCATGCAGTAACGGTCGGCCTTCTCTCAGGCGTATTGGCGAAAAAATTGCAATATACAAAAGGAGACTATTATCAAGTCGCAATTGCTGGATTATTAAGCGATTGCGGTATGGCTAAAGTTGATCCGAAAATACTTTACAAAAGCACAGCACTTACGCCAATGGAATATAAAGATATGCGCCAACATACCGTTTACGGATATAAAATGGTTCAAAAAATTACAGCGCTTCAAGAAGGGGTAAAGCTCGCTGTTTTGCAACATCATGAACGAAATGACGGCAGCGGGTATTTACTTGGCGTTCAAGAAGAAAAAATTCACCCGTATAGTAAAATTGTTGCTGTTGCTGATGTTTACCATGCGATGATTTCTGAGCGGCCTTATCGTAATAAACAATCCCCTTTTAAAGTGTTTGAACAAATCCATAAAGATTGTTTTGGAAAATTTGATCTTTCTGTTGTTCGAGCGTTAGCTTCTCTTTTAATGACCCTTTCGATCGGGGCAAGAGTAAAATTATCAAATGAACAAATCGGGGAAATCATCTTTTTTGAACAAGATGCACCAAATCACCCAATGGTTAAGATGATTGAAACAAACAAAATTATTTCTCTCAAAGATAAAAAAGATTTGTTCATTGAAGAGATTATAAAATGACAATGGTTATTGCCGTTGTCATTTTATTTTTTATAAAAAATAGCGTAAAAAGTGTTGACAATAAAAAAAGCATCTTGTATGATATATCTTGTGCTTGATGTTCTTTGAAAACTGAACAAAACAGCAGCGTAAAAGCTAAGGATAACTTTTCTATGGAGAGTTTGATCCTGGCTCAGGACGAACGCTGGCGGCGTGCCTAATACATGCAAGTCGAGCGGACGATTCAAAAGCTTGCTTTTGGATCGTTAGCGGCGGACGGGTGAGTAACACGTGGGCAACCTGCCCTGTAGACGGGGATAACACCGAGAAATCGGTGCTAATACCGGATAATACGAAAGACCGCATGGTCTTTCGTTGAAAGGCGGCGCAAGCTGTCGCTACAGGATGGGCCCGCGGCGCATTAGCTAGTTGGTGAGGTAACGGCTCACCAAGGCGACGATGCGTAGCCGACCTGAGAGGGTGATCGGCCACACTGGGACTGAGACACGGC
>NZ_JAHZOF010000006.1:0-190023 GCF_019553625.1 Anoxybacillus sp. ST70 | reverse complement strand
TTGTGTCTTCTGTTGGCAGGCGAAACGATCGATCGAGTTCTTTCCGCTACCTAGGGCATTTTCTATGACCGAAATGCCCTATTTGTGCTGGGCTTTTTTATACACTAGCACTGGGGTGAATAGTTACCTAATTAGTTTTGTTTTCATTCAACTTTTGCCAGGAGATCCAATCAAACAAATGCTTAGAGTTGATGAAGTAGCCATCACGGAAGAGCAGATTGAGCATTTACGGGATGAACTAAAGCTAGATGAACCTTTGTACGTTCAATATTGGTATTGGTTAAAACGGTTTTTAGCATTTGACTTAGGGGTTTCTTACGTAACAAAGCGCCCGGTTCTGGATGAATTGTTTATGAGATTTCCAGATACTCTTCTTTTAACAGCTACGTCATTGTTAACGATGCTACTTATTTCTTTGCCGTTAGGAATATGTTCAGCTCTTTATAAGAACAAGTGGATTGATTATGTTATTCGATTATTTTCGCTAATCGGTACTGCCGTCCCCAGCTTTTGGCTGGGGCTTCTTCTCATTTATACTTTTTCTGTCCAGCTTCATATATTCCCAAGCATGGGGAAAGGAACATGGCAACATCTTGTTCTTCCTTCTCTAACGTTAGGGCTTGCTATGTCCGCGATGTATGTTCGACTAATAAGAACTAGTTTATTAGAAGGGTTTCAAAAAGAATACGTTAAAGCTGCACGAACAAGAGGAATTCATGAAAAAAGAATTTTCTTTTTTCATGTTTTTCGCTATGCACTTATTCCTATAGTCACATTATTTGGAATGAGTTTAGGCTCCTTAATTGGTGGAACAGTTGTTGTTGAGGTGCTGTTTTCTTATCCGGGAGTCGGAAAGCTCGTGGTCGATGCTGTGATGAAAAGAGATTATCCAATGATTCAAGGATATGTGTTGTTTATTTGCTTCTTTGTTACATGTATAAATATATTAGTTGATTTTAGTTATCAATATTTAAATCCAGAAATTCGATTAAAAAAGGAGAGTAGGTATGATTAAATTCAAACGTGCCTATTCAAAAAAAAGGGCGTTGTTTCCATTGGCGATATTGTTGATGTATATTTTAGTTATTTTTATTGCCCCTATTTTTGCACCTTCTCATTCATTAAATGTTGATATGAATAATCGATTTGCTCCAATGAGTATGAACCATCTGCTCGGAACAGATCATCTAGGTAGAGACGTGTTGTCGCGTCTCTTAGAGGGGGGAAGAGTGACAGTCGGGGTAAGTTTTTTATCGCTCCTTCTTATTTTAATGATAAGCATTCCTTTAGGAGTTTTGTCAGGTTTTTTAGGTGGGGCATTTGATCGCTTTTGTATGCGAACTGTCAACTCGCTTCTTGCATTTCCGGATATTATTATTGCTATTGTATTAGCGGGTTTATTAGGACCAAGTTTATTTAATATAGTGATAGCAGTTATTGTTGCAAAGTG
The DNA here is from genome assembly GCF_019553625.1 of Anoxybacillus sp. ST70. Lineage (NCBI taxonomy): Bacteria > Bacillati > Bacillota > Bacilli > Caryophanales > Anoxybacillaceae > Anoxybacillus > Anoxybacillus sp. ST70. The sequence continues at coordinate 188,573 of NZ_JAHZOF010000006.1, read as the reverse complement.
TGGGAGTTACATTCGTGTTGTGAGGAGCATCATTCTATCTGAGAAAGAAAAAAATTATATTATTATGGCAATTGTCGGTGGAGCAAGAACATTGTATATTTTAAGAAAGCATTTTTTTCCACATATTTTGAGTCATGTAACTGTCATGGCGACAATAGACCTAGGAAAAATTATCTTAATGATTGCTTCTTTGTCATATATCGGTCTTGGTGCTCAACCTCCTACACCAGAATGGGGAATGATGCTGAATGAGTGTAGCGCTTATTTCCATAATGCCCCTCATCTTATGATTTTTCCAGGGGCAGCTATTATGTGTACCGTCCTTCTTTCTAATTTTGTAGGCGATCAGTTAAGAGACAATTTTTCATTAGAAACAAATCAACATTAGAAAGGAAATGGATAAATGTCATTGTTGCATATTGATCATTTAAGCGTGTCAATTGGCGAAAAACGCATTTTAAACGAGGTGAATATAAAGGTTAAACGGGGGGAATGGTTCACATTAATCGGGGAAAGTGGGAGCGGTAAAAGTATGACTGCTTCAGCTATTATTGGATTGCTTCCTTCCTTTGGAAGAATCGAAGGAGGAAATATTTTTTTTGAAAACAGAGATGTTACCAAATTTTCTATAAATGAGTGGAGAAAGACGCGTGGAAAGGAAATCGCTTATATTTTTCAAGACTATTACAGTTCTTTCACCCCTTTTCTAAAAATAGGACGTCAATGTGATGAGATTATTCATACTCATTACACTCTTTCTAAAAAGGAGAGAAGAGATTTAATAATTGAAGCATTTACAAATGTCGATCTCCCCTCAGAAAGAGTGTATAACAGTTATCCTTTTCAATTGAGCGGGGGACAACTGCAACGCATTGCAATTGCGATTGCTGTTCTTCTACGTCCAAAACTATTAGTTGCAGATGAGCCTACATCATCGCTTGATATGGTGACAGCTTCGCGTGTGTTGGAACTGATTGAAAAAGTTCGCAAGGAAACAAAGTGTGCAGTTTTTTTTATTACCCACGATATTCGATATGCGAAAAAATATTCAGACACTATTGGTGTAATGAAGGACGGAGAAATAGTGGAGCAAGGTAATAAAGCAGAGGTAATCCACTCTCCTCGTTGTGAATATACAAAAAGTTTGTTTCATGCGGCTCCTATTCTCACTCGTCCCACGCTCACATGCTGACAAAAACTTAGGAGGAGATCGCGCAATGGACATATTAATTGCGAAAAAAATAAAGAAAAAGTATTCTGAAAATCATGAAGTTTTAAAAGGAGTATCGTTGCGAATTAAAAGTGGAGAAATTGTTGGATTAATCGGAGAAAGTGGAAGTGGTAAAAGTACGCTTGTTCGTTGCTTACTTATGATTGAAAAAATAGACGATGGTGAAATATTTTTTTTAAATAAACCTTTGCATCGAATGAATAAAAAGTCGTTACGCCACATGCGTCCATACATGCAAGTTGTTTTACAAAATCCTTCTACTTCGTTAAATCCGAAACTAAAGATTATTGATTCTTTAATGGAGATTTTGGATGCTCATCCTCATTTAGAGCCTGTACATATTAAAGATGTAAGGGATAGGAGAGAAACATGTGCGAAGCGTTTACTTGAGATGGTAGGTCTTCCTGATCGTTTTTTATCTTGTTATCCACATGAACTAAGTGGGGGACAAAAGCAACGTGTAGCGATCGCCAGAGCAATTAGTATCGCTCCTCCGCTTATTATTTTGGATGAACCAACATCGAGTTTGGATGTGTACTCTCAACATCAAATATTAATTCTTTTAAAGGAATTGCATAATGAACTAGGTTTATCTTATCTTTTTATTTCTCATGATTTGCCCACTGTTTATACACTAAGTAACAAAATCATTGTCCTAAAAGAAGGCAAAGTCATTGATGAATTTTGTAAAGAGGAGCTTTTTTCTTCCCAACGACATGATGATGTAAAGCAGTTCATTTCTTTATACGAAGAAGGGTGAATATGATGCAAAATTTAACTAATCGTATGTATTTATATATGGCTTTTCCTCTCATTATATCAACGATTACGACTCCTTTATTAGGGGCTGTTGATACAGCCGTTGTCGGACATTTGGAAAATTCATCTTATATCGGTGGAGTGGCTATTGGTACGGTGATATTTAATACGATATACTGGTTATTTGGTTTCTTAAGGGTCAGTACTACTGGGTTTACTGCTCAAGCTTATGGGGCAAATGAGCGGAGAAGATGGGAGCTCTCTTTTGCACGCCCTTTTGTTGTCGCGATGATGATAGGTGGAATATTCATTTTAACTAAGCAATGGATTAAAGATACAGCTTTTTTATTCATTAAGCCACCAGAGGAAGTTTTTTTGTTTGCCGAACAGTATTTCAATATTCGAATTTGGGGAGCTCCCTTTGCGCTTGCGAACTATGTAATTATTGGTTGGTTTATGAGGATGCAAAAAGTAAAAATATCATTATATTTACAATTATTAACAAATATATTGAACATTATTTTAGATGTTTTATTTGTTTTAGTATTTCATTTGAATGTTCAAGGAGTGGCTATTGCAACAATTTTGTCAGAAGTTGCATGCTTTTTTGTTGGTATATACATATTAAAACGGAATGATATACACCTTTCCTTACTGTTGAATAAAGAGGTATGGAATCGCTCAGAAATAAGAAGCATGATGTCAGTTAATGTAGATTTAATGATTCGGACAGTTTGTTTATTAATTGTATTAAATATGTTTACAGCGAAAGGTGCGACTTTTGGAACAGATGTTTTAGCGGCAAATGCTATTCTTATTCAAATTCACTATATGATGGCGTATTTTTTAGATGGTCTTGCGAATGCTAGCAGCCTTTTTACAGGACAAGCAGTAGGTGCGAAAGATGTGAAACTATATCGACGAACGGTTTTCATATCTGCGCGATGGGCATTTATTTTTTCATTATGTCTTGCAACCATTTATTTTGTAAATCGTGATGTGATTATGAGATGGTTTACGAATAGCGAGTCAGTCATTAAAATAGCTGACACCTATAGTTTATGGGTGAGTGTTTTTCCAATTGTAGCGAGTTTTGGACTTGTTTTTTATGGAATTTTCACTGGTTCTTCTAAAACAATGTTTGTACGTAATTCGATGCTTCTTGCGCTTTTCCTATATGTCATTGTATATTACATGTATGTTCCAATGTGGGGGAATCATGGTTTGTGGTTTGCGTTTACAATGTTTAGCTTAGGACGATCCTTGTTTTTAGTTATGTATGTTCCGATGTTAACAAAGAAGTTGTTTCATACTCAGCTTTTAACTATTTATCCCCCTCATAGAGTGAACTGAATATGTTTTGCTTTTTCCTAATAGATATTGACGGTACAACATTGGAATAAAGGCAGGATTTTATTTTTCAAGCACATTAGGAATTATGGCAACGTTGCTTACTTTGTTTTGGAATAGTACAAAACGTATAAATGAACTTTGATATAAAAAACGGATTGCGTTCTGAAAGCATTTATTCGTTTACACGAGTGAATATCCATATTTTATATTTGGTGTAAAAACGTCCGAGAGAGGACGTCTTTTTTATATTCATTTTTTCAATAGGATGAACGCGGCGTGTTTTTTAATGAAGGATTCTTTTCAGAAAAAAAGAATAAGAATGAAAAAGTAATTTATAGATGATGGTCGAGAAAGGAAGAAAAATGATGATGGAAACAACAAGCGAAAAAAAGAAGCTTTACATTAACGGAGAATGGGTAGAAGCAGAGTCGTACACTCAACTTTTGGCGCCATATGATGGGGAAGTATTGGCACACATTCCAATTGCGACAAAACAACATGTCCAACGGGCGATTGCGGCAGCGGATGAAGCGCGACGAACGATGGCGAAGATGCCTGCACATGAACGCGCGGCCATTTTAGAGAGAGTCGTGACGTTATTGCAACAGCGGGCGGACGAAGCGGCTACGATCATTGCGAAAGAAGCCGTAAAGCCAATGACGACCGCCAAAGCGGAAGTAGCGCGGACGATTCAAACGTATAAATTTGCGGCGGAAGAGGCGAAGCGAATTCATGGGGAGACGATTCCACTTGATGCTGCGCCAGGCGGGGAACATCGTGTCGCTTTTACGGTCAGAGAACCGATTGGAGTGATTGGAGCGATTACCCCGTTTAATTTTCCGATGAATTTAGTAGCGCATAAGCTAGGGCCTGCGATTGCATCTGGAAATACGATCGTATTGAAGCCTGCGAGCCAAACGCCACTTTCTGCGTATTTTATCGCGGAGTTGTTTGAACAAGCAGGATTGCCAAAAGGGGCACTGAATGTCGTGACAGGAAGCGGAAAAACAGTTGGCGATCAAATTGTGACAGATCTACGTGTTCGCATGATCACATTTACAGGAAGTCCTGAAGTAGGGATTGCTATTCGCAATAAAGCTGGATTAAAACGTGTGACGCTAGAATTAGGGTCAAACTCAGCCGTCATTATTGATGAACAAGTGGACGTTGATCGAATCATTCCGCGATGCGTCGTCGGTGCTTTCTCGTTCCAAGGGCAAGTGTGTATTTCCTTGCAACGTATTTATGTGCATGAAAAACGGTATAAAGAATTCGTCGAAAAGTTTGTGGCAGCGGTGAAGCAGTTGAAAGTGGGTGACCCGCTTGATCCGAAGACAGACGTTTCGGCTCTTATTTCTGAAAAAGATGTGGAGCGTTCGTTACAATGGATCGAGGAAGCGAAACAAGGAGGCGCTACCGTTGCCATTGGTGGGGAGAGACAAGGAAATATATTGTTGCCGACAGTCATTTTAGACGCATCACCAACATTGAAAGTATCATGCCAAGAAGTGTTTGCGCCAATTGTGTTGATTAATCAAGTTTCATCCGTCGACGAAGCGATTGCACTCGTCAACGATTCGCGCTACGGGTTGCAAGCAGGCATATATACAGACAATGTCCATACCGCATGGGAAGCGGCTGAGAAACTACACGTCGGCGGAGTGCTTATTAATGACATTCCAACGTTTCGTGTTGACCATATGCCGTATGGCGGAGTAAAAGAAAGCGGATTTGGGCGCGAAGGTATTCGATACGCAATAGAAGAAATGACAGAGTTAAAGCTTATTATTTTCAACCGAAATCGGTAAAGAGTGCACAATCGAACAATTTTGGCTCTTGTCGTCTGAAACAAGAGCCGTTTTCGTTCAGGTACGCGAAGGATGGATGAGTGCAAGGAAGTAATACATAAAAGGGGGACTTCCATTGGACATTTTTATCCGTATTGTGATTGATGTCATTTTGCCGCTGTTTTTGTTGATTGGTGCAGGGGCGTATTTGCATCGATTGTTTCATTTCGATATGAATACGTTGTCAAAAATAACGACATATTTTTTGCTTCCGGCAGTTGGGTTTGTAAACATTTATGAGAGCGACATAACAAGTGATGTATTGTTGAACATCCTCTTTTTTCTCGTTCTACAAAATGGGACGCTTATTATGCTTAGTGCGATGATGGCAAGATGGCTAAAGCTTGATCGAAGTTTGGGGGCAACGTTTCAAAATACAATGGTGCTTAACAATTCTGGTAATTTGGGTATCCCAGTCAGCCAACTTATTTTTCGCCAAGAGCCGCTAGGTTTGTCGATCCAAATTGTCGTAACGATTTTTCAAAACTTTTTAACGAACACGTATGGATTGTTTCAGTTTATTTCTGCAAGTGAAAAGAAAGGGAAAATGACTCGAGAATTTTTAAAAAATCCGATTATTTATGCCCTTATTTTTGGTGTTGTTTTCCGAGTTTTTCATATTTCTGTACCATCGTTTATTTGGCAGTCGCTTGAGCATGTCGCTGATGCTTTTTTAGCGATTGCCTTGTTGACGTTAGGTGCTCAACTTGCTTATATGAATATGAAACGTATTCCGCGTCTCATGTTTATAACGATTGGTAGTCGGCTAATTCTCTCTCCTTTCATCGCTTTTTTAATCATTTTGATTTTACATATAAAAGGAATTACAGCCCAAGCGTTGCTTATTGCGAGTGCATATCCTTGTTCGCGAAATACAGCGTTATATGCGTTAGAATACAATCATCATCCCGAATATGCAGCCCAAGCTGTATTTTTATCCACTTTGCTTAGTCCGGTGACAGTAGCTAGTGTCATCGGTATAGCGCATGTTTATTTTTAACCCACATGCCAAAGGAGCCCACCGTTTATGGTTCTTTTGGCATAGGTTTGTTTTATGGTTTCATGATAACAGGAACCCACAATTCATTTTCCGGATGGTGAGTTGGCGGATAATAACATTCGATACAAGGAAAATGAGCGAGCTTATATTGAGAAGCAGGGAGCCATTGCGAATATAATTGCTGCCACGCTTCGTCAATATTTGGAATAACCGCCCATGTATCATGCGAAATCGTCATTCGTTCCATGTTTGACACTTCTCCGTCATAGCGTACCCCCATGAAGTAAACAAACTCCTCATCTGTGATTGTTGCATCTCTTCCGCAAACGCCTAACAGTCCTTCAAGTGTGCACTTTGGCTGTTCCCATGACAAATCAATAAGTTGTTGCATCAATCCATTCTTCTCGGCATGAGCCCAAAGTGAAGGAATCGTTTGAAATGCTTCGTTTGTTTTTACGCGGTACCCTTTTCCTACCAGTGTTAATTCAAATGGGATCGTTTCAATTTTATACTCCATTTTGGCATCTCCTTTTGTTAAATTTATGGACATTTTTGCATGAGTTGAAATTTCTCACCTTTTTATATTAACATAAAAATCCAATATGAACTTTTAATTTTTTCAGCAGGTGTTGCATGATATGGAATAATATCGTTCCATTTTTTCGTTTTATTGTTGTTGGGATGAGTAATCCCTCATAGCACTTTATGTGCCGTATGTGACAAATATTTGGCTATAGCGTAGGAGTGATCAATAGCTACATATGAAATTGAGCGTGGACGTTTCGATCAGCGGGAGGGGAAAAAACAATTTGTTCGCTTTCTTCTCGTAAACCTTTGTTCTCTTATCGTGACGATCATGATGTTACATCGTTTCAGTGAAATGTTTCTTTAAACAAAACGATAGCGACAATGAGCGGGATAAAATTGGTTCGACAGTCGTATGTGGGTGTTTTCTGAAAAAGTATGTTGTAAAGAGAAGTAACACATATTTCAAAATATTAAGAAAAAATATTTGTTTTGTTTACTTTTTATGTTATATTTGTGTTATCAAATATAACATAAGGGGGCGTGTGTATGTTTTTGATAAAGAGGAGATTGAAAGTGGAGGAAGCTGGAGAAGAGAAATCGAGTGAAATACTAAGTCAAATCGAAGTGGCGGCAGATCAATTAAAAGCGGTTGTTGAACAAATGAAATTAGCTGCTAGTTCACTTGATCATACGTCTAATGCAACACAACAAAGTACGCTCCAACTTGTTGACCATTTAGAAAAAACGGTAAGTTATACATTACAAGTGGAAGAAAAGACGAAAGTCATCGAGTCGTCAGCATTAAAAGTTTCCGATGTTTCCCGTCGCATTCATGAGTATAGTGAAGCGTCCTATAATGAGCTCATTGTGGCGTGGAATTCATTACAAAAACTTCAACTTGACATGGATGAGTTGCGAACGAGTCATTATGCTTTACTTAGTCAGATGGAGTTGTTAGTTAAGCAGTCACAAGAAATTCGCCACATTTTGTCAACGATTGCTTCAATTTCTCAAAAAACGGGTATTTTAGCCTTGAATGCAAATATTGAATCGGCACGCGCCGGGGAGCATGGTAGAGGCTTTTCAGTTGTTGCGAATGAAGTAGGAAAATTAGCGAATCAAACATCTGTGGCAGTAGAACAAACGCGAAATATTTTATCTTCTATCCAATCGGGGATTCATTCGACGATGAGAATGGTAGAAGTAGAAAATGAGCAAATCGAGAACGGATCAAGCGAAATGAACCGTGTATTATCTCTTATGGTTGGGTTTAAAGAACGGTTGCATGATATGACTGCATTGGCGCACGAATCGGCGCAATCTGTTGAAGGGCAGACAGCGAGTGTACAAGAAATTTCAGCTTTGCTTGCATATATTTCAGCGATGGCATCGGAAAATAAAAACTATGCGCATGACGTAGCCAAACATATGGATATACAGCATAAAAATGTTGAACAAATGTTAAAAGTCAATGAAGCGATTGAAAAAACATCAAATGAGTTACAATCTATTATGAAAAAAGATGACCATGAAAGAACGTTCTCTATGGACTTGCGCGTCATTGAACGAATGAAAGAAAAGCTTACATCATTTGTGCGCTCTTATCCGTTTGATCGCTTAGATGCGAGTGAACATGAGTCGTATTTAAATGAATTTTTACACGTAAACGACAATGTCGAGGCAGTTTGGTCAAATCGAATCGATGGAACGTTTATTTACTCAAATCCTCCAGCAGGTCTTGTAAATGCCAAAGCTCGGCAGTGGTTTGTCGAGGCGAGTAAAGGCAATGTGTACGTTTCTTCTGTATATACATCAGCATTGACAAAACGGCCGTGTTTGACCATTTCAGCACCAATTGTTCAAGAAGGTTGTGTTGTTGGGGTTGTTGGTATCGATTTATCTGTGTAGTTATACAGTAGGCCAGCTATGCACATCAGCTGGCTTACTGGTATCGATCTAACATAGCGAAAAATTGTTTGACGAACTGATAAAATACGTTGACAGATGGTGCTAGATCGTGATTCGGTAAAATAATTCCGACGTTGCGACGAACGAGCGGAAGTTCGATTGGCACTTTCACTGTATAGCGTGGAGTTGTCTCATAAAACGTGCTTTCTGGTAATAAAGTGACGCCAATACTTGCTGAAACGAGCCCTTTGATCGCATCTAAATCTTCCCCTTCCGATGAAATAATTGGAGAAAAGCCTGCTTGTTTACAAGCATCTTCTACTATTTTTCGCAAAATAAATCCTTCTGGAAACATGACGAATGGCTCGTGTCGTAATTCACTTAGCGCAATGCTTCGTTTTTGACTAAGAGGATGATCTTTTGGAATGAGCGCTGCGAACGACTCTGTAAATAAAATATCCCCTCGAATACCTTTTTCTTCTGTTGGAACAGGACCTAAAAAAGCTAAATCGATTTCTCGCTTTTTCACCGCCTCGATTAAAAATTTATACGACCCTTGGCGTAAATGAAAGGAAATGTGTGGATGTTGTTGTTTAAACGTAGAAATGACCATCGGCATCGTATAGCTAGCGAGACTTGTTGGAAAACCAATTTTGATCGTTCCTCGTTCTGGATCTAAATATTCCTCAATTTGTTGTTTCGCATAATCGATCGCTTTTAGTGCTAATTCAATATGTTGTAAAAAGTGCCGTCCGATCGGTGTTAGTTTCACATTTCTTCCTTCTCGTTCAAATAGTTTGACCCCAAGCTCATCCTCCAAATTGGCAATTTGGCGACTGATGGCGGATTGTGCAACATGCAATGCTTCAGCAGCTTCTGACACATGTTCCCGTTTCGCAACTTCCGTGAAATAAATGAGTTGTCTTAATTCCATATTTGTTAATCCTTTCTATCGTTCTCGAAATGAGATGAATGTTATCTAAATTATATATTGTTTGTATGATTATTGAAATCTACAATTATACATACATGATGACGGAATGGGGGATTCACATGAGAGGTTTACCAAAAGCGCAAGGATTGTACTGTCCACAGTTTGAACATGATGCATGTGGGATCGGTTTATATGCTCATTTAAAAGGTAAAGCGTCCCATCATATTGTAAAGCAAGGCCTTCATATGCTACGGCAATTAGAACATCGTGGCGGTCAAGGAAGCGACCCGCAAACAGGTGACGGGGCTGGAATCATGGTGCAAATTCCTGATGATTATTTTCGGGACGTTTGTTCATTTTCGCTTCCTCCGAAAGGACGTTACGGAGTTGGGATGATTTTCTTTTTTGAGCATAGCGAGCAAAAAAGAATGATGTTAGAGCATCAAATTTCTCATATCGTTCATGAAGAAGGACAAACGTTACTCGGATGGCGAGATGTGCCTGTTGATGTCGAAAAACTCGGAACATTAGCGAAAAAAAGTCGTCCGTTTATTCGCCAGCTTTTTATTGCAGCGAGCGATGAAGTGACAGATGAACAACACTTTGAGCGAAAGTTATATGTCATTCGTAAACGAGCAGAAAAAGTTGTAAAAAACAATGAATATTATTTTGCGAGTTTATCAAGTCGCACGATTGTTTACAAAGGACTAGTTACTCCGGAACAGCTAGATGCCTTTTATATCGATTTACAAGATGAGCGATTTCGTTCTGCGTTTGCGCTCGTTCATTCTCGCTTTAGTACAAATACGTTTCCAAGTTGGGAGCGGGCGCATCCGAACCGTTATTTAATCCATAATGGAGAAATTAATACGTTGCGTGGCAACATTCATTGGATGATGGCACGGGAGAAGCAATTTACGTCACATGTTTTTAGTGAAGATTTACAAAAAGTGCTTCCGATTTTAGATACGAACGGAAGCGATTCATCTATGCTCGATAATGCGTTTGAATTTTTTGTGTTAGCAGGAAAATCGCTCGCTGAAACGGCGATGATGCTCATTCCTGAACCGTGGTATTGGGATGAAGAGATGGACGAGGATCGGAAGGCGTTTTATGAATATTACAGCTGTCTAATGGAGCCGTGGGATGGTCCGACAGCGATCGTGTTTACGAACGGAAAACAAATTGGAGGGATTTTAGATCGGAACGGTCTTCGCCCTGCTCGTTATTATGTGACGAAAGATGACTATATTATTTTTTCATCAGAAGTTGGAGTTGTTGATGTTGAACAAGAAAACGTCTTGTATAAAGAACGATTAAGCCCTGGGAAAATGCTTTTTATTGATTTCGAACAAGGACGGATCATATCAGATGAAGAAGTGAAAAAGCAAATTGCCAATGAACGTCCGTATCGTCAATGGGTAAACGAACAAATCGTTTCAATTGACCAATTTACAACTGACGATGATGAACAAGTAATTGATGATCTCGTCACGAAACAAAAAGCGTTCGGATATACGTATGAAGATGTCGAGAAAACGATCATTCCGATGGCGACAGATGGAAAAGATCCGACAGGGGCGATGGGAAATGACACACCGTTAGCGGTTTTGTCCGACCGGCCACAAAGCTTATTCAATTATTTTAAACAACTATTTGCGCAAGTAACAAATCCGCCGATCGATGCCATTCGTGAATATATCGTTACATCAACAGTGACGTTGCTTGGCAAGGAAGGAGATTTGTTAAATCTAGATGCGTCTGCTGCTCGGCGCATTCGTTTGCAGTCCCCGATTATTAGCGACAAACAATTACGGGCACTTCGAATGAGTCCTTATCGCGAATTCGCTAGCGTCACGTTGTCAACTGTTTTTACAGATAACTTAAAAGAGGCGTTAGACGAATTATGTCAAGCAGCAGATGAAGCCATCGCTTCCGGTGTGACATTACTCATTTTATCTGATCGATCAATAGATGAACAACGTGTAGCTATTCCTGTTCTTCTTGCGGTCAGCGCAGTGCATCAACATCTTGTTCGAAAAGGGACGCGTACAAAAGTAAGCTTAATCGCTGAAAGCGGAGAAGTGCGTGAAGTACATCATTTTGCCGCGTTAATCGGTTATGGGGCAGATGCGATTCATCCGTATTTAGCATTTGCGACTATTCGAGAAGCGATCGAAAAAGGAGTGCTTCACTCCACATACGAAAAGGCAGTAGAAACATATAAAAAGGCAGCGACGGATGGCGTTGTGAAAGTGATGTCAAAAATGGGTATTTCAACCGTACAAAGCTATCGTGGGGCGCAAATTTTTGAAGCGGTCGGTATTGGTGCGAATGTGATTGAGCAATATTTTACAGGAACAGCATCACAAATTGGCGGAATCGGTTTGGATGAAATTGCTCAAGAAGCAAAAATGCGTCATATGCAAGCGTTCCACACATCTTATGATCAAACATTAGATTCTGGAAGTGAATTGCAATGGCGCAAAAACGGTGAACATCATGCGTTTAATCCGAAAACGATTCACACGTTACAATGGGCATGTCGAAAAAATGACTACGAACTGTTTAAACAATACTCGAAAATGGCAAACGAAGAGCAAATGACATTTTTACGTCATTTATTTACGTTTGACGAAACGCGCACACCGATTCCTATTGAAGAAGTAGAACCTGTGGAAGCGATTGTACGCCGATTTAAAACAGGGGCTATGTCATATGGTTCATTGAGCGAAGAAGCTCATGAAACGCTTGCGATTGCGATGAATCGCATCGGTGGAAAAAGCAATAGCGGAGAGGGTGGAGAAGATCCGCGGCGCTATGTACGAGATGAAAATGGTGATTTTCGTCGCAGTGCAATTAAGCAAGTTGCATCGGGACGGTTCGGTGTAAAAAGTCATTATTTAGTCCATGCCGATGAGTTACAAATTAAAATGGCGCAAGGTGCAAAACCGGGAGAAGGGGGGCAACTTCCTTCTAATAAAGTATATCCGTGGATTGGAAACGTGCGTGGATCTACGCCTGGTGTGGAACTTATTTCACCGCCACCGCATCATGACATTTATTCTATTGAAGATTTAGCTCAACTCATTTATGACTTAAAAAATGCGAATCGTCATGCGCGCATTAGTGTGAAGCTCGTTGCAAAATCCGGCGTTGGTACGATCGCGGCAGGAGTAGCTAAAGGTGGTGCCGATGTGATCGTCATTAGCGGATATGACGGTGGTACGGGCGCTTCGCCAAAAACGAGCATTAAACATGCAGGGGTTCCGTGGGAGCTCGGTTTAGCTGAAACGCATCAAACGCTTATGTTAAACGGATTACGAGATCGCGTTGTATTAGAAGCAGACGGAAAATTAATGACTGGCCGCGATGTTGTGATGGCCGCGTTATTTGGTGCTGAAGAATTTGGTTTTGCGACGGCTCCACTTGTCGTTTTAGGGTGTGTTATGATGCGCGTTTGTCATTTAGATACGTGCCCTGTTGGTGTAGCGACACAAAATCCGGAGTTGCGGGCAAAATTTACAGGGAAACCAGAGCATATCGTCAATTTCATGTATTTTATCGCCCAAGAAGTGCGTGAGATGATGGCGCAACTCGGTTTCCGTACGATCGAAGAAATGGTTGGACGGGTAGATGTATTAAAAATAAGCGAGCGGGCGAAACGACATTGGAAAGCGAAACATCTTGATTTATCGCGCTTGTTGTATCAAGTGGATGGACCGAGAACGTTTTCTAAACCACAATCCCACCGTCTCGACGAAACGCTTGATCATACGATGATTTTGCCAGCGGTAAAGAAAGCGCTAGAAGATAAAAAACCGATACAGTTACATGTCCCGATTCGCAACGTTCATCGTACGGTCGGTGCAATGGCTGGGAGTGAAATATCAAAACGATACGGAGAAGAAGGTCTTCCAGAAGATACGATCCGGCTACATGTTCACGGCTCAGCCGGTCAAAGTTTTGCGGCGTTTGTACCAAAAGGAATGACGATGACTCTCATCGGAGATGCGAACGATTATGTCGGAAAAGGGCTGTCAGGTGGAAAAGTAATCGTTCGGCCACCGCATGAAGCGGAGTTTGCATGTAGTGATCAAGTCATTATTGGAAACGTTGCTTTTTACGGTGCAACAAGCGGTGAAGCGTACATTCGCGGTCGAGCTGGGGAACGTTTTTGCGTTCGTAATAGCGGAGTTGTTGCCGTTGTTGAAGGTGTTGGTGATCATGGCTGTGAGTATATGACAGGCGGACGTGTCGTCATCCTCGGCTCTGTTGGAAAAAATTTTGCCGCTGGAATGTCCGGTGGTATAGCATACGTACTTGCTGATGACGATGCGTGGAAAAAACGAGCGAACCGTGAACTCGTTTTATTTGAGTCATTAGTAGATGAAAACGAAATACGAGATGTACAACATATGATTATGAAACATTATGAATATACAGAAAGTCCAAAAGCAACGTATGTGCTTGCAAATTGGGAACGAGTTGTGAAAGACATCATCAAAGTCATTCCGAAAAATTATAAGCTTATGATTGAAACAATTGAGACGATGAAGCAACGCGGGCTGTCGCATGACGAAGCGGTATTTCAAGCGTTTGAAACGGTCGCCACAAAAAAAGGTGTCGTCGCTGAAAAAGTGATCGAAGCGGTCGCAAAGTAAGCGATCGCTTCTGTAAAAAAAGAAAGGGGGAGAACGATGGGGAAAGCAACGGGATTTATGGAATATGTACGGGAGGAAGAAAAAAAGCGCGATCCGCTTTCCCGTTTACATGATTGGAATGAATATACGTTTCCATTTTCAAACGAAACGTTAGCACGTCAAGGAGCGCGATGTATGGATTGCGGTACTCCTTTTTGTCATATGGGAATGGAACTAAATGGTTTAACATCTGGTTGCCCGATTCATAATCTCATTCCAGAATGGAACGATCTTGTATATCGTGGACGTTGGAAAGAAGCGTTTGAACGGTTAGCAAAAACGAATAACTTTCCAGAGTTTACGGGACGTGTTTGTCCAGCACCGTGTGAAGGATCGTGCACCGTAGCTATTTCCGATCCGGCGGTGGCCATTAAAGGAATTGAGCGAGCAATCATCGACAAAGCATTCGCAGAAGGTTGGGTTCAACCGCGCATTCCGAACAAGCGAACGGGAAAAAAAGTTGCTGTGATCGGCTCAGGGCCAGCGGGTTTAGCATGTGCAGACGAATTAAATCAAGCAGGCCATTTTGTCACTGTATACGAGCGTGCCGATCGCATAGGGGGATTATTAACATACGGCATTCCGAATATGAAACTTGGAAAAGATGTCGTCGAACGGCGTGTGCGCCTGCTTAGCGAAGAAGGAATTACGTTTATCACGAATATAGAAGTTGGAAAGCATATTTCCGTCGATGAGTTACAGAAACAATATGATGCGGTTGTTCTTTGTATTGGAGCGCAAAAACAGCGCGATCTTGTTATAGAAGGACGTGAACTAGATGGCGTTCATTTTGCGATGGATTACTTAACCCGAACAACAAAATGGTTGTTGACGGGGGAAAAAGAAGAAACGTTTATTGATGCAAAAAATAAACATGTCATCGTCATCGGTGGTGGAGATACGGGAGCTGACTGTGTGGCAACAGCGCTTCGCCAACAATGTAAAAGCGTTGTTCAGTTCGGAAAACACCCCGCATTGCCGACTGACCGTGCAAATGATAATCCGTGGCCACAATATCCGCTTATTTTTACTGTTGATTATGCATATGAAGAAGCGGAAGCGAAGTTTGGTACGGATCCACGTCAATATTGCATTCAAACGAAAAAAATCGTCGGTGATGATAGAGGGAACGTAAAAGAACTGCATACGATTCAAATGGAAAAAGTAGTAGACGAACATGGGCGTATTGTATTTAAAGAAATTCCGGGTACAGAGAAAGTATGGCCGTGTGACATCGTGTTGATTGCTATCGGTTTTGAAGGACCAGAGCCATCGCTTTTACAACAATTTGGAATAGAAACAGGAAACAAAAAAGTAAAAGCGTCACAATATAAAACAAATGTCGAAGGGGTATTTGTCGCAGGCGATGCAAGACGCGGGCAAAGTCTTGTCGTCTGGGCTATTCATGAAGGTCGGGAAGCAGCAAAAGAAGTAGATGATTTTTTGTCATGATATTATTATAAAACATGGATTTGGAAGGTGTCCTTACATGGACGCCTTTTTCATGCATAATTGAAGTTTTATTTTTGGAATTGTCATTTTATTTAAAAAAGTGTTACAATGTTTAACAAGTTCAGAAAAGATGGAGGGATTTGCTTTGCGTAGCGATATGATTAAAAAAGGATTTGACCGTGCGCCACATCGTAGTTTATTGCGCGCGGCAGGGGTAAAAGAGGAAGATTTCAATAAACCGTTTATTGCGGTTGTCAACTCGTATATTGATATTATTCCGGGACATGTTCATTTACAAGAGTTTGGGAAAATTGTGAAAGAAGCGATTCGTGAAGCAGGCGGTGTACCGTTTGAAATGAATACGATCGGAGTGGATGACGGCATCGCGATGGGACATATTGGCATGCGCTATTCGTTGCCGAGCCGTGAAATCATTGCTGATTCTGTTGAAACTGTCATTTCTGCGCATTGGTTTGATGGGATGGTATGCATTCCAAACTGCGATAAAATTACACCTGGTATGATGATGGCTGCGATGCGCTTAAACATTCCAACCATTTTTGTAAGCGGGGGGCCGATGAAAGCAGGTGTGACAAGCGATGGGAAAAAAATTTCGCTCTCTTCTGTATTTGAAGGAGTGGGGGCGTATCAAGCAGGAAAAATTGACGAAAAAGGGTTACAAGAACTTGAACAGTACGGCTGTCCGACATGTGGTTCTTGCTCAGGGATGTTTACAGCCAATTCGATGAACTGTTTAGCTGAAGCGCTTGGTTTAGCTCTGCCGGGTAACGGTACGATTTTAGCCATTGATCCGGCACGAAAAGAATTTGTGCGCCGTTCGGCTCAACAGTTAATGTATTTAATCGAGCACGATATTAAACCACGTGATATTGTGACCGAAAAAGCAATTGATAACGCGTTTGCACTTGACATGGCTCTCGGTGGTTCAACAAATACGGTGCTACATACGTTAGCGATTGCGAATGAAGCAGGCATTCATTATCCGCTTGAGCGCATTAATGAAGTTGCGGCCCGCGTACCGCATTTAGCAAAACTTGCACCAGCCTCAGATATGCATATTGAAGACTTACATGAAGCAGGTGGAGTGTCTGCCGTATTACATGAATTGTCCAAAAAAGAAGGCACACTTCATTTAGATGCGTTGACGGTCTCTGGAAAAACGCTTGGCGAAAACATTGCAGGGTGCGAAGTGAAAAACTATGAAGTCATTCGTCCGATTGACCGTCCGTATTCTGAAACAGGTGGACTAGCTGTATTGTTCGGCAACTTAGCCCCAGACGGTGCAATTATTAAAACAGGTGGCATTCAAGGAGGAATTACACGCCATGAAGGACCGGCGATTGTATTTGACTCTCAAGAAGAAGCACTTGAAGGAATTGCAGCAGGAAAAGTACAGCCGGGGCATGTCGTCATTATTCGTTATGAAGGGCCAAAAGGTGGACCGGGTATGCCAGAAATGTTAGCACCGACATCACAAATTGTCGGGATGGGATTAGGGACGAAAGTAGCGCTCATTACAGACGGCCGTTTCTCAGGGGCTTCCCGTGGACTATCGATTGGGCACGTATCACCAGAAGCGGCTGAAGGAGGCCCGATTGCATTTGTGGAAAATGGAGATCATATTGTGATTGATATTGTTAAACGAACAATTGATGTACATGTTCCAGGAGAAGAGTGGGGAAAACGAAAAATGAATTGGAAAGGGTTTGAACCAAAAGTAAAAACAGGTTATTTAGCTCGCTACTCGAAGCTCGTCACGTCCGCAAGTACAGGTGGAATTATGAAAATTTAAAGAATTTTGTCGAAAGGTTGTTCGTAAATGCAAAACAAGCTTCCGTTATAATGAAAGAAGTAAAACGATGATGGGAGTGAAAAAAATGAATACGCAATTCATTGCCGGTCATGCACGATTGCCTTCAGGAATGGCGGCAAAAAGCGTGTTTGATACGTTGACAATTACGGCAGAGGTAGATAAAAAGTACGGTGTCATCGTTGATGCTTCTTGTACGTTAGCAACAGAACACGGCCGTGATTATGTGGCGCGGTTGTTAAAAGGACATTCATTAAAAGATGGGATTGACGAGCCGCTCGCTCAATTACATGAAGGGTATTTAGGAAAAGCAAATCAAGCGTTATGTGCAGCATTAAAAGATTTGTATAAACAATATTGTAAACTAGAAGAAAAGATGCATGCAGAAAAATAGAAGGTGACACGAGCCACCTTCTATTTTTCTTCCCAAGCTGGAAGCATTTTTCGGAGCGGTTTATCTTGACGATAGCCAAGCACGTATTCCGCTTGCATAATCGTATGAATTTCGCGCGTTCCTTCGTAAATGACTGGCGCTTTTGAGTTTCGTAAATATCGTTCTACAGGATATTCATTGGAATAGCCGTAAGCCCCGTGAATTTGTACTGCGTCGTCAGCTGCCTTATTTGCAAAGTCGCATGCCATCCATTTCGCTAACGACGTTTCGCGCGTATTTCGTCTTCCTTTATTTTTTAAAAATCCTGCTTTATATACGAGCAAACGGCTCATTTGCAACCCTGCTTCCATATTCGCAATCATTTGTTGTACGAGTTGATGGCGGCCAATTTCTTTTCCGAACGTTTTTCGTTCGTGACAATATTTCACGCTTGCTTCTAAACAAGCCATAATTAAGCCGCAAGCCCCAGCAGCAACAGTAAATCGTCCGTTATCGAGCGCGGACATCGCAATTTTAAATCCTTCTCCTTCTTCCCCGAGTAAATTTTCTTTTGGGACGCGGACATTGTCGAAAAACAGCTCACCTGTATTGCCTGCACGAATGCCAAGTTTTCCTTTGATGGCACGTGATGAAAAACCAGGCATCGTCCGTTCAACGATAAAAGCAGAAATACCGCGATGTTTTTTTGATTTATCTGTGTAAGCAAAAACGATGAAATGGTCGGCAATGTCACAAAGAGAAATCCACGTTTTTTGTCCGTTTAAAATGTAGTCATCTCCATCGCGTACAGCGGTTGTGGAAATAGCTGCAACATCTGAACCGGCGTTTGGCTCGGTTAATCCGAATGCCCCAATTTTTTCCCCTTTTGCTTGTGGCACGAGATATTTTTGTTTTTGTTCTTCTGTTCCCCATTGAAGTAGTGTTAAACTATTAAGTCCAATATGGACAGAAACTGCTGTGCGAAACGCAGTATCTCCACGTTCAAGCTCTTCACATACGATGGCTAGCGAATTGTAATCCATCCCCATTCCGCCGTACTGCTCTGGAATGCATACGCCCATTAAGTTTAATTGCGCAAGACGTTTTAAAATGTTTGGATCGAAATAGCCTCGTTCATCCCATTCTTTTATGTGGGGTAAAATTTCTTTATCAACAAATTTTCTTACAGTTTGTCGCAACATTTCTTGTTCTGGAGTAAAATCAAAGTTCATCAAGTTTGTTTCCTCCTTTAATAAATAAATCGTTATGTTCTCCTGCAAGGGGTGGTGCGAACCGATATGTGACCGGTGTGTGTGAAAACTTTAACGGTGTGCCGACAAGTTTTAACGCTCCAACATCTGGATGATTCATGTGGATAAGCATGTTTCGTGCGCGCGTTTGTGCATGTTGAAACACTTGATCGAGCGTATGCACAGGGCCGCAAGGAATGCCTTTTTGTTCAAACAATTGTTGCCATTGTGCGCGCGTTTTCTTTTTTAATTCATCGTTTAACCGGCGATTTAGCTCATGACGATGAGCGACTCTGCCGGCATTTGTTCGAAATCGCTCATCTGCACCGATCGATTGATCTTCTAGCAATTCGCATAGCGCCTGAAATTGCCGATCGTTTCCGACTGCGACAACAAACAAACCGTCGCTTGCTTCATATGTCGAATATGGAACGATATTTGGATGATCGTTTCCTAACGGTTTTGGCACTTCACCGGACATTAAATAATTCGACGCAACGTTTACAAGTGCACTAATGGCACAATCAAATAAACTTAAATCAATTTTTTGTCCGCTCCCTGTTTTTTGTCGGGCGATGAGTGCTGCTTGTACGGCGATCGCTGCATACAGACCGGTAAAGATATCTGTGACCGCAACACCAACTTTTAATGGTCCGGATTGTTCTGTCCCGTTAATGCTCATCCAGCCGCTCATCGCTTGAATAATATAATCATAGCCAGCTAAATGATGATACGGGCCTGTTTCACCAAATCCAGTAATTGAACAGTAGATGAGTTGCGGATTGATGACTGACAGATCATCATACCCGAGCCCAAGCCGCTCCATCGTTCCGGTTTTAAAATTGTGAATGATGATGTCGGCTGTTTTCGAAAGTTGACGAATCGTTTCTTTTCCGCTTTCATCTTTTAAATTGACAGTTATGCTTCGCTTGTTTCGATTGACCGCTGCATAGTAGGCGCTCATCCCGTTTTGAAACGGTGGTCCCCAAAATCGCGTATCATCTGATCCACCAGGTGCCTCGATTTTTATGACATCTGCCCCGAGATCACCTAAAATCATTGTGGCATATGGACCAGCAAGAACGCGCGTTAAGTCAATTACTCGAATCCCATCTAAAGCTCCGGCCATTTGTTCACCTCCATTTTCGTAATAAAAAAGCCAGTCCCTCCCTACAACGTACAGGAAAGGAACTGGCATAAACGATTCGAGCGTGCCTTTCGAAAAGAAAGTCGGTCGAATCGGAACAGTTCTTTAACAAAAAAAGTTACGTTGCTACCCGAAGCCAAACGGTCAGTTGTTTGGTGGGGTTAGCTATTTTCAGTATAAAACAACACATTTATTTTGTAAATATTTTTTATTTTAAAAATAGTTTGACAAAATCAAAAAGATTGTCTTAAAATAAAAGCAAATAAGCAAAAACTGTGGAGCTTATTTTACTCGTCTGATCGGCGAGCAACGCATAAGCACCAGCCAGTTTAGTCATTGTGTCATCACGATGATTAAACTGGCTTTTTATTTGTCGAAGGAGGAGAGATCATGTCGAATTGGATGGAACGAAGAAGAGAAGCGGTTGCAAGAGCGCCATACAATGTGACGGAAATTTTTATTAAAGAAGCAAAAGGAGCAATGATTCGCGACATAGATGGTCGCGAATATATCGACTTTGCAGGGGGGATTGGTGTACAAAACGTTGGACATTGTCACCCAAAAGTAGTCGCTGCCATTCAGCAGCAGGCAGCAGCGTTTATTCATCCATGTTTTCACGTGACGCCTTACGAATCGTACGTGTTATTAGCAGAAAAATTAAATGAGCTAACACCGGGTGACTTTCCGAAAAAAACGATTTTTTTAAATAGTGGTGCTGAAGCAGTAGAAAACGCTGTGAAAATTGCAAGAAAGTATACAGGTCGCCCGGCGATTGTGTCATTTACAGGTGGATATCATGGTCGGACGCTATTAACGATGTCGCTAACAAGCAAAGTGATGCCATATAAAAAAGGATTTGGTCCATTCGCTCCTGAGGTGTATAAATTTCCATATCCATACTATTATCGGGCAAACGGGCAAACGGCAGATGAGGTGGATGAACAGTTAATAGCAGCACTGCAACAGTTTTTTACTGCGGAAGTAGCGCCTGATCATGTGGCCGCGATCATTATTGAACCTGTACAAGGAGAAGGTGGATTTGTCGTTCCATCGGCGAAATTTATGCAGGCGATTCGTCGCATTTGCGACGAGCATGGCATCGTGATGATTGCTGATGAAATTCAAACTGGTTTTGCTCGAACCGGGCGTATGTTTGCGATGGAACACTTCGGTGTAGCACCTGATTTAATGACATTGTCGAAGTCGATGGGAGCGGGGGTGCCGATCAGTGCAGTCGTTGGCCGAAGTGAAATAATGGATGCCCCTAAAGTTGGTCAGCTTGGTGGTACGTTTTCTGGAAGTCCATTGGCATGTGCAGCTGCACTCGCTGTTTTAGATGTCATTGAAGAAGAACAGCTTATTTTGCGTGCCCGTCATCTTGGTGAAAAAATGATGATGCTTTTAGAAGAAATGAAGCAACAGTTTGATATCGTTGGTGATGTGCGCGGGCTTGGAGCGATGTGCGCGATCGAGCTTGTAACAGATCGGGAGCAAAAAACGCCAGCGAAAGAACAAACAGCATATATCGTTTCCCAGGCATGGAAGCGCGGAGCGATCTTTTTAAGCGCTGGATTATACAGCAACGTTGTACGCTTTTTACCACCGCTTGTGATGACGGATGAGCAGCTACAGAAAGGTTTTTCTATTTTACACCAACTATTAGCAGAAGTACAACAAAAGGTGGTGAAATGATGCGTGAAGTGAAAAACTACATTGATGGTCAATGGCTGAAAGGGAAAAGTGAAACGATTGAGCGATACAATCCAGCTGATCAAAAAGAGCTCGTTGCGATCGTGGCCGGTTCATCTGTTCATGATGTGGATGAGGCGGTGTTTGCTGCGGTGAAAGCAAAGAAAAAGTGGGCGCAAACGGCTGCCCCGGAGCGTGGCGCGTATTTGCAAAAAGTCGCTCATTTATTTGAGCAATACGCGGATGAATTGGCGGAATTGGCTACGAAAGAAATGGGGAAGCGTTTTGTTGAAACGAAAGGAGAAGTATATCGTAGCGCAGCTATTTTACGTTATTATGCCGGCGAAGGGTTGCGAAAAGTAGGGGAAGTGTTACCGTCACTTGATGCAAAAAATTTATTTTTTACAAAACGTGTGCCTGTCGGGGTTGTAGCTGTGATTGCTCCATGGAATTTTCCGCTAGCTATTCCAATATGGAAAATTGCCCCTGCCCTCGTTTATGGAAATACGGTTGTATTTAAGCCTGCATTAGAAGCAAGCGCTACAGGGGCTCGCATTGTTGAATTGTTTGCAGAAGCAGGCTTACCTCCAGGAGTTTTAAACTTTGTTGTCGGCCGTGGAAGCACGATTGGTGATGCCATTGTCGAACATAAAGATGTCGATGCGATTACGTTTACAGGCTCGAATGCGATTGGTAGTGAAATTGCAAAAAAAGCAGCAGCTCGTGGGGCGAAATATCAACTTGAACTCGGTGGAAAAAATCCAGCTATCGTTTTAAAAGATGCAAATATCGAATTTGCGGCTCGACTCGTTGTAGAAGGAGCGATGAAACAAACGGGGCAACGTTGTACGGCAACGAGTCGCGTATTTGTTGAGAAAGAGATTATCGATGTATTTCGAACGCATGTGATGGAACAGGTGAGACGTATTCGAGTTGGAAATGGAATGGACGAACAAGTGACGATGGGGCCGGTTGTCTCGAAAGGACAATTTGAAACGGTTCAGCGTTATATCCATATTGGAACACAAGAAGGACGGCTACTGATTGGAGGGGGAGCGAACGATGATGTAGGTTGGTATATTGAGCCAACTGTATTTGATTCTGTTTCCCATCGCTCCATTATTGCGACAGAAGAAATATTTGGTCCTGTCCTATCGATTGTAGAAGCGGCATCCATTGATGAAGCGATTGAAATGGCAAACGACAGCATTTACGGTTTAAGCGCGTCGCTATTTACAAATGATGTATCGAAAGCACTTTACTTTATTGAACATATCGAGGCGGGAATGGTGCAAGTGAACGGCGAGACAGGCGGTGCGGAACCGCAAGCACCGTTTGGCGGGATGAAGCAGTCCAGCTCAGGCACGCGTGAACAAGGGCAAGCGGCCATCGAATTTTTTACTGCGTATCAAACGATTTCTATTCGGCCACATCCAAATATGTGAAAGGGGGATATGTAATGGATCAACAGTTTCATAAAGTATTAACGAAATTAGATGTGTTGTTATTGGCATTTGGAGCGATGATCGGTTGGGGATGGGTTGTGCTTTCAGGTACGTGGATTACGAGTGCAGGTTCACTCGGAGCGATCATTGCCTTTTTAATCGGGGGAATTCTTGTTATTTTTGTTGGTTTGACATATGCGGAGTTGTCATCAGCCATGCCGAAAGTCGGCGGGGAACATTATTTCGTTTTGCGAGCTCTCGGACCTAAGGCTTCGTTTATCGCTGCTTGGGCAATTGCTCTTGGCTATTTATCAGTTGTAGCATTTGAAGCTGTTGCGCTCCCAACAGTGATTGAGTACTTATTCCCAACATTTAAATTTGGCTATCTTTGGACGATTGCAGGTTGGGATGTGAATGTCTCATGGGTGATGATTGGCATGATCGGTTCAATCATCATTACATGGATCAACTATCGTGGGGTAAAAAGCGCAGCCTTTTTGCAAGTCGTATTGACGTTTGTCATCTTTCTTGTTGGTATGGCACTTTTAAGTGGCTCACTCATAAATGGAGAAACATCAAATTTACAGCCATTATTTAAAGATGGGTCGGCCGGCTTACTCGCTGTGTTAGTTATGACTCCATTTATGTTTGTCGGTTTTGACGTCATTCCTCAAACAGCAGAAGAAATGAAAATTCCACAACGTTCGATTGGAAAAATTCTCATTTTATCTGTCGCTTTAGCTGTTTTGTTTTATGTCGCGGTTGTTTTCGCAGTATCATACATTTTGCCGGATGATGTCTTGACAAACTCATCGCTTCCAACAGCGGACGCGATGGCTGTAGCATTAGGTAGTTCGTTTTTCTCAAAGGTGCTCATCATCGGAGGATTGGCTGGCATTTTAACAAGCTGGAACGCGTTTATTATCGGGGGTAGCCGCGTGCTTTATGCGATGGCACAAGAAAGATTTCTTCCACAATGGTTTGCCCGCATTCATCCAATATACAAAACACCATCCAATGCGATCTTATTCATTGGAACGCTCGCCACATTCGCTCCTCTACTCGGCAGACCAATGCTTGTTTGGCTTGTAGATGCAGGAGGTTTTTCAATCATCATTGCTTATTTCCTTGTTGCTTTATCATTTATTGCATTGCGCAAAAAAGAACCAAATATGCCACGTCCGTTTCAAGTCGGTCAATCATCAGCTGTCGGTTGGATCGCGCTCGTATTGTCGATCGGATTTATTTTCTTATACATGCCAGGTATGCCATCTCAGCTTGTCTGGCCGTATGAGTGGCTCATATTTATGGGATGGTGGGTGATTGGGGCATTTTTTATCGTGCGAATAAAAACGAAAACAATGGAGCAAACAGAACATGTACATCGGATGTAGAGGGGCGAATATGCTCCTCTTTTTGTTTGTGAGGTCATAAAACGATTTCATTTGTGTATACATGATACAAAAAGAAAGGAGGGCTTGTAGTGAATGCAGCGGAGGCGATCGTTCAATGTTTAAAAAGTGAGGACATTTCTCATGTTTTTTGTGTGCCGGGGGAAAGTTATTTACCGATCCTTGATGCCCTTTTTTCTGAGAAAACGATCCAACTCATTTCTGCTCGTCATGAAGGCGGCGCCGCATTTATGGCAGAAGGATATGCGAAAGCGAGCAAAAAAGTCGGTGTGGTGATGGCGACAAGAGGGGTAGGAGCAACAAATGCTGCCATCGGTATTCATACAGCAAGACAAGATTCGACGCCAATGGTTGTATTGTTAGGACAAGTTGCGCGATCGTTTCGGGGGCGTGAAGGCTTTCAAGAAATAGATGTTGAAGCATGTTTTCGTCCTCTAGCCAAATGGGCAGTAGAGATTGACGATGCACAAAGGTTGCCGGAGCTGTTGACACGGGCGTTTCGAATTGCTCAAACAGGAAGGCCTGGGCCCGTTGTCGTTGCGCTTCCTGAAGATGTTCTTCATGAACAAGTCGATCACGTGACGTTTTCAAAAACGATTGTTCCAAAACCAGCACCGAACGAGGAGGATATTCAACGCATTGAGCAGTCGTTGCGGTCAGCGAGGCGACCGGTTGTCATTGCGGGTGGAGGAATTATATGGTCAAAAGCCATAGACGTCCTTCGTTTATTTGCGGAAAAATGGTCACTTCCCGTCATGTCTTCTTTTCGTCGACATGATGTATTTCCAAACGATCATCCTCTTTACGTTGGTCATCTTGGTTTAGGAACGCAACGAGCGATCATTGAAACGGTGGAACAAGCAGATGTTGTTTTAGCCATCGGTACGCGCTTGTCAGAAGTGACGACACAAGATTATAAGTTATTATCGACGCAACAGCTCATTCATATTGATATCGATTACGATGTCATCGGTGTAACATATTCTCCGCATATTGGTGTTGTTTCTGATGCGAAAGAGGCGTTAAGTCGGTTGTTAAATATTCAACTTCACCCGTCATGGACAGATTGGGTACAAGAACGGCGGAAAACATACGAACGATTTTCGTCACTTCCGTCCATGAAACGGAATGTAAACGAAGAAATGATCCACATCCTTCAACATCTTCTCCCATCCGAAGCGATCATTACAAATGATGCGGGCAATTTCGCAAGTTGGCTCCATTCATTTTTTCAATTTCAGCAACATACATATATTGGGCCAACATCAGGAGCGATGGGATACGGATTACCAGCAGCGATTGGTGCGAAATTGGCAAATCCACATCGTCCCGTCGTTTCATTAAGCGGAGATGGCGGGTTTATGATGACGATCCAAGAGCTGGAAACAGCCGTTCGATATAACATTCCTATCATTAGTGTGGTGTTTAACAATCAAATGTACGGAACGATTCGCATGTATCAAGAGCTTCGTTATCCAAAGCGCGTCATTGGAACAGATTTCAGCAATATATCGTTTGCAAGTATAGCGCGTTGCTTCGGAACTGATAGTATGCGTGTAGAAACAGGAGAACAATTTTCATCCGCGTTTACTACAGCACTCCAAAACAATAAGCCAACTGTGATTGAAGTCATGACAGATCCGAACATATTATCTCCATTTTTAACAATTGAACAGGCGAGGGGTGGAAAGCAATGAAAGTATTAAACTATATAGACGGACGATGGGTGTCATCGGTCAGCAATCAGTTTGTGCCGATTGTGAATCCTGCGAATGGTGAGTGTATTGGAGAAGTGACGATATCAAACGAACAAGATGTCGAACAGGCGGTGTTGGCGGCAAAACGAGCCCAAAAAGCATGGGCACTCGTTCCTGCACCAAAACGAGCTGAAGTGCTTTATAAGGTGGGCATGTTACTACAAGAGCGAAAAGAACAAATGGCTCGCCTATTAACGATGGAAATGGGAAAAGTGATTGAGGAAGCGCGTGGAGAAGTACAAGAAGGAATTGATATGGCGTTTTACATGGCAGGGGAAGGGAGACGGTTATTTGGCGATACAACTCCGTCAGAGTTACCGAATAAGTTCGCAATGAGCGTCCGTGCGCCGATTGGTGTCGTCGGATTAATCACCCCTTGGAACTTTCCAATCGCCATTGCAACGTGGAAGTCATTTCCTGCTATCGTTGCCGGCAATGCAGTTGTTTGGAAACCAGCGCTAGAAACACCAATCATGGCACAGCAACTTGCGCAAATATTTGAGGAGGCAGGTTTACCAAACGGTGTATTTAATGTGGTACATGGACGCGGTTCTGTAGTGGGTGAAGCGCTTGTTGAGCATCGAGATGTAAAAGTCATTTCGTTTACAGGATCCAATGAAGTTGGACGGCGCATTGCGGAAACGTGTGGACGTCATTTGAAAAAAGTATCGCTTGAAATGGGTGGGAAAAATGCCATTATTGTCATGGATGATGCCGATGTAGCGCTTGCTGTAGAAGCCATTATATGGAGTGCTTTTGGTACATCAGGTCAGCGTTGTACCGCATGTAGCCGAATTATTGTTCATGAACATGTAAAAAAACAAGTAGAAGAACGGTTACTCGCAGCGATAAGCACATTAACAGTTGGGAACGGCTTAGAGGAAGGAGTAAAAGTCGGACCAGTTATTAATCAAGATGCGTTACAAAAAATTCATCATTACGTTCAAATCGGAAGAAATGAAGGGGCAACGTTACTTGCAGGTGGGTATATGCTGCAAGATGAGCCATACAAAGGTGGATTTTATTACGCTCCAACGTTGTTCACAAACGTTACACCGACGATGAGAATTGCGCGAGAGGAAATTTTCGGTCCAGTCACATCGATTATATCCGTTCGTAGTTTAGAAGAAGCGATTGAAGTGAATAACAGCGTTGATTATGGGCTTTCTAGTGCCATTTTTACACGTGATATTCATCGAGCGTTTACGGCGATGCGTGATTTTGATACGGGCATTGTATATGTGAATGCAGGAACGACAGGAGCAGAAATTCATTTGCCTTTTGGTGGAACGAAAGGAACAGGCAACGGACATCGTGATTCAGGTGTCGCAGCACTCGATGTATTTACGGAGTGGAAAAGCATTTACGTTGACTATAGTGGCAAATTACAACGCGCTCAAATTGATGTGTGAAGGAGGTTAGACGATGAATGTCATTGTTCTTGGAGCAGGTTTAATGGGAAAAGAAGCGGTGCGAGATTTAATTGAACAGCAAGGGGTATTATCCGTAACACTTGCGGATGTCGATGAGGAGAAAGCGAAAAACGTTCAACGTTCGTTGGCATCAGAAAAAGTGAAAGTGAAGCGAGTGGATGCAGCGAATGATCAAGAACTGCAGGCTGCGATGCATGGGCATGATGTAGCCATTAATGCACTTTTTTATACGTTTAACGAAAAGGTAGCGAAAGCGGCCATTGAAACGGGTGTGCACGCAGTAGACTTGGGTGGGCATATCGGGCATATGACAGATCGTGTCCTCGCTTTACACGAACAAGCAAAACGAGCAGGCGTTACGTTAATTCCAGATTTAGGTGTTGCTCCCGGAATGATTAATATTTTAACAGGATATGGAGCGAGTCAACTGGATCGCGTTCATACCATTAAATTATATGTTGGCGGTATTCCTCTTCGGCCAGAACCGCCGCTTGGATATAATCACGTCTTTTCGCTTGAAGGTTTACTCGATCATTACACCGATCCATCCTTAATTATTCGTGATGGACAAAAGCAACAAGTACCGTCTTTATCGGAAGTTGAAACGATTTATTTTGAGCGTTTTGGACCGCTTGAAGCGTTCCATACCTCAGGAGGAACATCGACGTTGTCGCGTTCTTACCCGCATGTAAAATGTTTGGAATATAAAACGATTCGCTATCCTGGTCATGCAGAAAAATTTCAGCTTCTTGTCGATTTACAATTCACGCGTCGAGACTACGAAGTAGAAGTCGATGGAGTGATCGTACGTCCGCGTGACGTATTGTTAAAAGTACTTACGCCACTTTTAGATTTAAAAGAAAAAGACGATGTCGTTTTATTGCGCGTAATTGTATCGGGGGAAAAAGATGGGAAAGAAAGAACGTACGAGTACGAAATGGTAACGGAGAAAGACCGTCAAAAACAAGTCACGGCAATGGCACGTTCAACGGCCTATACAGTTTCTGTCGTTGCACAAATGATTGGCGACGGAACGATTCAAAAGCGTGGGGCGTATCCACCAGAACAAATTGTTCCGGGAGATCGCTATATTGAAGAAATGGTTCGTCGCGGTGTTGTTATTCGTGCGACTATTCATTGAAATTGTGAACAAAATGGTAAATTTTCTGATTGTTATGACGGCTAATTTATTTATTATGCTAGAATATGTATACATGAAATAGATTTGGAGGTGAACATATGCTACATATTGTAGCTTGTATTAAGCAAGTGCCAGATACGAAAATTATTAAAATGAACCCGAAAACGAACACGATGGACCGGGCGAGTGCTCCTGCTATTTTAAACCCGTATGATGCGCATGCGGTAGAAGAAGCTGTTCGTTTAAAAAAGAAGTACGGTGGAATCGTATCTGTTTTAACAATGGGTCCTCCACCAGCAGTAAAAGCCATTAAAAAATGTATCGAGCTCGGGGCAGATGAAGGGTATATGATTTCAGACCGAGCATTTGCCGGAGCTGATACGCTCGCTACAAGCTATGCGCTTACAAAGGCGCTCGAAAAAATCGCCAAACATCGTCCGATTGACCTCATCATTTGTGGAAAAATGACGATCGATGGGGATACAGGTCAAGTCGGACCTGGCATTGCCCGTCGTTTAAACATTCCTCCTCTAACTGGTGTAAACAAAGTTGTTGAAGTGAATAAAGAAAAAGGGTATGCGATCGTTCATCGTAAATTAGAAGATGGTTATGAAGTGGTGAAATCGCAATTACCTTGTTTGTTTACTGTAGAAAAAGACATCAATGACATCTCCTTTGCACCATTGCCAAACATGATTAAAGCCGCACGATATCAACCAACGATTTGGACTGCAGACGACTTAGAAGATGTTGACCGCAAACAACTAGGATTGAAAGGATCTCCAACAATTGTATCAAAAGTATGGGCACCACCGAAGCCAGAAGGTGGAAAAATATTAACAGGAACAAAAGAAGAGCAAGTAAACGAACTGTTGTCTATTATACTTGAGAAAAAAGAGCTTTTTGTATAGGGGGAGTAGCGCATGAATTTCGATGATTATCGGGGGATATGGATATACATTGAAGTGAAAGATGGGCAAATTGCTCCTGTATCGTTAGAATTATTAGGAGCAGGACGGGCGCTGGCAGATAAACGTAAAACAGAGCTCGCAGGAGTTTTAATTGGTAGAGGTGTAAAAGCACTTGCCTCAACACTTTTTCAATATGGTGCAGACGTTGTATATGTATATGATGATCCAATTTTTGAACATTACCGAACAGAACCATATATGCGCGCTTTGCTCGATTGTTGCCATAAACATAAACCAGAAGTCATTTTATATGGGGCGACGCCATCTGGAAAAGATTTAGCGAGCGCCATCGCAACCGATTTACCGACAGGGTTAACAGCGGATACGACAATACTTGATATTGAAGAAGATACAGGGTTATTGTTAGCGAGCCGCCCGGCGTTTGGCGGAAATATTATGGCAACGATTTTATGTAAAAAATATCGTCCACAAATGGCAACTGTTCGTCCAAAAGTAATGAAAGCGCTACCGCCAGATCCGTCGCGCACAGGTCGCGTGATCGAGGAGCATATTGAGTTACACGAAGAAGAAATGCGGACGAAAGTGTTACAGATTGTGAGAGAGACAGCGAAAAAAGTGCGTATTGACGAAGCGGACATTGTTGTTGCTGGCGGAAAAGGGATGGGCAGCAAAGAAGGATTCCAACTCATTCATCAGCTCGCAGAAGTGCTTGGTGGTGCCGTTGGAGCGAGCCGTGATGTTGTAGAGGCAGGATGGATTGACCATCATCACCAAGTCGGGCAAACCGGTGTGACTGTCACGCCGAAAATTTATTTTGCGATCGGCATTTCTGGAGCAATTCAGCACGTTGTAGGCATGCAAAATTCGGAGCTCATTATCGCCATCAATAAAGACCCGAACGCTCCGATTTTCCAATCATGCCACTACGGTATAGTCGGCGATGCGTTTGAAATTGTCCCGCTTTTAATTGAACGATTGAAAGAAGAAATTCCGAAGATAAAAGCAGCTGCCGATGTGAAGGAGGAGATCCGCCATGCCTGAAAAATTTGATTGTATCGTTGTTGGCGCAGGACCAGCTGGAACAGCTTGTGCCTATGAACTAGCAAAAGCAGGGGTTCACGTGCTACTTTTAGAGCGCGGTGAATATCCAGGAGCGAAAAACGTCATGGGCGGTGTATTATACCGAAAAATGATGGAAGATATTATCCCAGAGTTTTATAAAGAAGCACCGCTAGAACGCCCAATCGTCGAGCAGCGGTTTATGATGATGGATAAAGAATCGGCGGTAACGTTTAGTTACAAAGGATTAGAGTGGGGACGAGAGCCGTATAACAATTTCACCGTATTGCGCGCCAAATTTGACCAGTGGTTTGCCGAAAAAGCAGTCGAACAAGGAGCATTGCTCGTTTGTGAAACGGTAGCGGTCGAATGTATCGTCGAAAACGGCCGCGTCATCGGTGTCCGCACAGACAGACCAGATGGCGACATTTACGCGGATGTAGTCGTGTTAGCAGACGGCGTCAACTCGCTCTTAGCGAAACAGCTTGGGTTTCATCGCGAATGGCGGCCAGATGAAGTCGCTTTAGCGACGATGGAAATTTTAAAACTAGATAAAAACGTGATTGAAGACCGCTTTAATCTTGAAGCCGACCAAGGCTGTACAATTGAGATTTTTGGCGATGCGACAAAGGGGATTTTAGGAACAGGATTTTTATATACGAATAAAGATACGCTCAGCATCGGTGTCGGTACGCTTTTATCTGGATTAATTAAACATAAAATCAAGCCGTATGAGCTACTTGAGTATGTGAAAAATCATCCGATGATTCGTCCATACATTCAAGGAAGTGAACCTGTCGAATATTTAGCGCACTTGATCCCAGAAGGTGGTTATCATTCCATTCCGAAAGTGGCAGGCAACGGAGTGCTTGTTGTTGGGGATGCGGCACAGCTTGTCAATGCGATTCATCGCGAAGGTTCCAATATGGCGATGACTTCTGGTCGGTTAGCGGCAGAAACAATCATTATGGCAAAAGAGCAAAACGACTTTTCCGAAAGCATGCTTGATCAATACCGAATGAAACTGATGGAAAGCTTTATTGGGCAAGACTTGAAAAAATATAAAGATGCGACCCATCATTTTGAATCGTTCCCACAATATTTTGAACAATACATCCCGATGCTCAACCGCGCAGCAAGCCAAATGTTTACGGTGGACGGGGCATCGAAATGGGAAAAACAGAAAAAAATTTGGCGTGATCTCGGCTCGACGAAACAAAAGTTTAAGCTGGCACGCGATATGATGAAAGCATGGAAGGTGATGAAATGATGAAGGCGCAAACGATTGAAGAAAAGCAATATTTAGTTCGCTTTAATGCGGATACGAAATCGCATCTTCACGTGCTTGATGACAACATTTGTTTAACGAAATGTCCCGATAAAATTTGTACCATTTTTTGTCCAGCAGCTGTTTATAAATGGGAAGATATTCGCATGCATGTTGGCTATGAAGGCTGTCATGAGTGCGGCAGCTGTCGCATTGGCTGTCCGCACGAAAACATTCGGTGGGAATATCCACGCGGTGGTCATGGCATCGTCTTCCGTCTAGGGTGATCGCTATGTTTCACATCGGAGACTGCGTCGTCTATCTGGATGGAACGAGAGGCATTGTGCTAGAAGTAACCGATGATCGTTGCCACGTCTTATGGGAAGATTACTTCGTCAGCTGGGAGAAAAAAGCGTTATTAACAGTCGATGAAGAACTAACAAAAAAACAAACGATTCGCGGTTCTTCTCATGTGAGCCACCCTTTATCGTAGGGTGGTTTTTTGTTTCTTTATATACAATTTGTTATAAAAAAGGGATTGGTGTATATATAAAAATAAAGGAGTATTATTCGAATGATTAGAACTGTTGTTTTCGTCTTGGTTAGTTTACTCTTGATTGGTTGTACAGGAACAAAGTCTTTTGAAGGAACGCTTTATAGTATTGGAGAAAATTATTTTGTCGTGGACTGTTCCCATGAAGTAAAGAAAAGGAAAAATAACGTAGAGGATATAAGCTATCCTTGTACAGTCCGAATCACAGATCAAACAAAATTCAGTGATGAAGATGGCAACAAATGAAGTGTTGACGACTTTACGGAAGAAGTAACTGTGAAAGTTATTCTTGCCACTCCTCAGATTATGAGTCAAAGTAAAGAAAGCAGAGACATTGAGGCTAGGGAGATTATATTGTTTAATCAATAGAAAAATTGTCCGTTCGGTCACAGATTGGAAGAAAAAGGGATGGTCAAAGAAGCGTAGGAGTTTGCCACTCTTTTTCTTTTATCCAGATAATAAAGGAAGTGAGTTATGAAACTATTTTTCAAAAAAGTTTTCCTGTCGATTGTGTTGTTTTCCTTAGCGCTTTCACTATTCAGTTCATGGTCGTTTACGTGGGCTGTTTTTCCATTTGCGTTGTTGCTCATTTTGCTTGTTTGTATAGTGACAGAAGGTGTTCTTTTGTTTTTCGATAAGAAATTTCATTCGGCAGTCGTTTTTATCATTGCAACGCTTGTATCCATTCCGTTTTATCCGTCTGTTGCTTTTGTCGTACCGATTTACATCGGAGCAGTTGGATACGATATCGGAAGAAGATTATTTGCAGAAGGCTAGCTTCATTATTTCCACCATCCCATCTGGGGTGGTTTTTTGTTATACTTGTTTCATCGATACATAGAAAGGATAACGAGTGATGGAACGAAAGCATTTGTTATTGATTGACGGGATGGCGTTATTGTTTCGGTCGTTTTATGCGACGGCGCCGCGATGGATGATGAATAGCCGTGGGGTGCCGACGAATGCGGTATATGGGGTAGTGAAACATATTGAAGCGGCGACAAATGTGCTTCAACCGACGCATGTCGTCTGTTGTTGGGATATGGGAAGTACGACGTTTCGCACCGAATGGTTTCCGGACTATAAGGCGAATCGTGGCGAGCCGCCGCATGAATTAATTCCGCAGTTTGATTTGGCAAAAGAAGTGGTCGCGATGTTAGGTATTCCGAATATCGGTGTGCTCGGTGCCGAAGCGGACGATTGCATCGGCTCGCTTGTGAAGCAATATCGTGAGGAGATGCGCATTTCGATTATGACCGGAGATCGTGATTTATTTCAGCTTCTTTCCGAGCGTGTCACGGTTTACTTATTGGCTAAAGGAATCGGCAACTATGAAGCGTATACGCTCGACCGTTTTATTGAAGAAAAAGGGATTCAGCCACAGCAACTTATTGATGTCAAAGCGCTCATGGGTGATCCGAGCGACAATTATCCAGGTGTACGTGGCATTGGAGAAAAACAAGCGGTTAAACTCATTCAACAATATGGATCAATTGAAGGAATCATCGCAAATTTAGCGAACTTAACAAAAGCGCAACAACAAAAAATAACAACACATCTCGACTTGCTTCATTTATCGCGCAAACTGGCAGCCATTCATTGTGACATTCCGATTCAATTAGAGTTGGAAGAGGCGAAATGGCATGATGAGCGTAAGCGGTTTGCGGAAGTGTTAGAAGCGATTCGGTAAGAGGTGAATACGTTTGAAAACATTAAAAGGAAAAAAGGCAGTAGTCACAGGGGTGAGCCGGAAACATGGAATCGGTGCGGCAATTTGTGAGGCGCTAGCCGAAGCAGGGGCAGATATTTTTTTCACGTACTGGAGCGCATACGACCGTACGATGCCGTGGGGGATGGAGCAAGACGAACCGCTTCACATTCAACGAAAGCTAGAAGCGCTCGGTGTCGTGTGCCATTCCTTCGAGCTCAATTTATCTAAAGAAGAAGCACCGCAAGTATTGCTCGATAAGGTGTGCGAGGTGTTTGGTGTACCGGATATTTTAGTAAACAACGCTTGCTATTCTGTTTCGCTTCCATATTCATCGTTAACAAGCGAAATGCTCGACCGACACTATTTTGTCAATGTCAGAGCGCCAATCATGTTAAGTGTGGCATTTGCCAATATGTTTGAAAAGCCACAAGGTGGACGAATTATTATGATGACATCGGGGCAGTCGCTTGGTCCAATGCCGGGAGAAAGCGCATATGTGGCAACAAAAGGGGCGATCGATGCGTTTGTCAAAACGTTCGCCGTCGAAGTAGCCGAAAAAAAGATAACCGTAAACGCCATCAACCCAGGACCTACCGATACAGGATGGATGAACGAAGAACTAAAACAGTACCTTCTTTCGAAATTTCCGTTCGGTCGAATCGGCACACCAAACGATGCTGCGCGTCTCGTTCGCTTTCTAGCAAGCGACGAAGCAGAATGGATTACTGGACAGATCATCCATTCGGAAGGTGGATTTGTGCGGGGATGAAGCGTAGTGGATTTCGCATAAAATGGTGGCGAGTTGCTCTCCTTATTATACTTAAGATGGAGAACTGGAGGATTGCAGGCTGTTTTTTCATTTTTAGTAACAGGTGTTTTTCTTATTATCGTTACTTTCTTCATCGCATGGCCTATTGTCTGATTGCTCCTTTTCTTTCAAAAGAGATTTTAACCAGCCCCACGCGGAGGCTGGCTTTTGTATATGTGCTATTGGTTTAGGAAATACTTTTCAATATCATCAAGCATATCGTTCGCCGCCAGAACCCCACCGGCTGTATTCCAAATGGCGTCACTCACTTTGTACACTTTTCCTTGTTTCGCTACGTTTAAATTTTTGAAAAGCGGATCGTTAATCCATTCATCTTCTACTTTTGTCGCTGCTCCATCTCCTTCTTCATATGTGAAATAAAAGAGAATATCGCCATCCATTGCTGGAATTCGTTCTTTCGTTACACCTTTTTCCGCAAAATCGTTGATATTTTGTGACTCAGGGCGTGCAAATCCTAATTGATCTAAAATAACGCCAGAGAAGGAGTCTTTGTGATAGATGCGTACATCTCCAGCCATAAAGCGGACGATGGAAACTTTCATCTGTAGCTTGTCTCCTAACTTCGCTTTCAAATCTTCAATACGTTGGTCGTACGCGGCCATGATCTCTTTTCCTTTTTCTTCTTTATTGACTGCTTTTGCATAGAGCATGAAGTTTTCTTTCCAGTTCCCTTTTAACGTTTCAGAAAAAACAGTTGGAGCAATAGCGTTTAATTGCTCATAAATTTTTTCTTGACGTAGTTTGTTACCAATAATTAGGTCTGGTTTTAATGAAGCGATTGCTTCTAAATTTGGCTCACTTTCCGTTCCAATCTCTTTTACGCCATCCATTTGATCTTTGATATGATCATACCAAGGATCTCCAAGCCACGATTTAACAGCACCGACTGGTTTTACACCTAATGCTAATAAAGCTTCTGTTCCTTCGTTCGTTAAAATAACAACGCGTTTAGGTGCACCTTTTATTTCAGTTGTGCCCATCGCATGCTCGACTGTATAAGTTACAGGTTTTTCTTCATCTTGCTTTGTCGTTGTTTCTTCGTTCGAACCGTTGCAAGCGCTAAGAACGAAAAGAAGAACAATCATCAGCATAAAAGAAAGTTTTTTCATATGTACGCCTCCTATTTGAAAATGATTTTCGTTAACGAATAAAATAATAATATGAATGATAATCATTGTCAATTAAATTATATAATTGAATTATAATTTACTTGCCGAGATTTCAAATAATCTAATAAATTCATTGACACTGATATTCGATATCAAATAGACTTTATATGAGGCTACAAATCATAGTAAGGAGATTATCTACAATGTTAGAAAACAGTACAAAACGGTTGGTTGGACTGCTTTTATTTGTACTTATATTTTTTATTAGTATGTGGATGAGTATCATTTATGGTTACACAGATACAAGCTATCGAGCGGCAATCGAGGCGCTGATGAATAAAGGTATTTCTAACGAACATCTTGTTATTAATACGGTTCGTTTGCCACGTGCCCTCATTGGCGCGGCTGTTGGGGCAAGTTTAGCCATGGCAGGGGCACTTATGCAGGCTTTAACTAAAAATCCCCTCGCTTCGCCTGGGATTTTTGGAATTAATGCAGGGGCGGGGTTTCTAATTGTGTTATGTGTAACCTTCTTTCAAGTTAGTTCGCTTCACATGTTCGCATCGCTCGCTTTAATTGGTGCTACACTCGCAGCAATCATTGTATTTATCATCAGTTCAGTTGGAAAAGAAGGGATGACACCGATTAAATTAACGTTAGCAGGAACAGCTGTAGCGACACTTTTTGCTTCTCTTACACAAGGATTGTTAGTTGTAAATGAAAAAGCGTTAGAAGAGGTGTTGTTTTGGTTGGCGGGATCTGTTTCAGGACGAAAGTTAGAGATGTTAACTTCTGTTCTTCCTTACTTTCTCATTGCGTGGATTGGTTCTTTTTTATTAGCTTCAAAGATTAACATTATCATGCTAGGAGATGATGTAGCAAAAGGATTGGGACAACGTACGAACTTTGTCAAGTTAATTATGGCTATTTTTATTGTTTTGTTAGCAGGAAGTTCTGTGGCAGTAGCTGGGCCAATAGGTTTTATAGGAATTATTGTTCCTCATATTGCTCGAGCATTTGTCGGGAATGATCACCGTTGGCTACTTCCGTATTGTGCTTTCATTGGGGGAAGTCTCTTAAACTTTGCAGACATTGGAGCTCGGTATATATTGATGCCGCAAGAAGTGCCTGTCGGAATTATGACGGCATTTATCGGGGTTCCATTTTTTATTTATGTTGCCCGTAGGGGGATTTTAAAATGAGAAAGTACATACCATTTCGAGTGGGAAACAATATTTCATTTTTAATTGACAAAAAAGCGATGACGACTTGCTTAGTGCTACTAATGATTTCTATTTTTTTGTTTCTTCTTAGTACAGGAATTGGAGAAATGTATATTTCCCCAGTAAATGTTATAAACACGCTATTAGGTAGTGGAAGTGAAATGGATGAGATTGTAATTTATTCATTTCGTCTACCTCGAATGATTATCGCCTTTTTTGCGGGAATGTCTTTAGCTGTAGCTGGTGCTATTCTTCAAGGAATGATTCGCAATCCGCTTGCTTCTCCAGATGTACTTGGGATGACAAGTGGCGCAGCCGTAGTCGTTGTTTTATTTTTAACGATATTTAGTGATAAAAATGGATCGCTTATCATTAGTATTCACTGGTTGCCTTTAGGTGCTTTTATAGGGGCCACGATCGCCGTTTTTCTTGTGTATATGCTAGCTTGGAAAAACGGGGTGTCCCCGATTCGTCTCGTCTTGATCGGGATAGGGATATCTGCGCTCATGCAAGCTTTTACTACTATGCTCATGCTCATTGGACCGATTTATCGGGCGAGTCAAGCAAATATTTGGATTACTGGAAGTGTATATGGGGTTTCTTGGAAACAAGTGATGATTTTCATGCCTTGGGCTCTTTTGTTGTTACTTATTAGTTTCATTTCCGCTCGACAAGTAAATATTCAAGAATTAGGTGAGGAGCTTGCGGTTAGCGCAGGTGTTTCTTTGCAAAAACAGCGCTTGTTTCTCCTTTTATTAAGCACGGCGCTAACAGGGGGAGCTGTAGCATTTGTTGGAGGGGTTGGCTTTGTTGGATTGATGGCTCCGCATATGGCACGAAGATTAGTAGGATCTTCTTTTGGAGGGATGCTGCCAATAGCAGCTTTGTTAGGCGGCATTCTCGTATTGCTTGCGGATTTATCGGGACGGACACTGTTTGCTCCACTAGAAATTCCAGCTGGTGTATTTACCGCAGCAATTGGGGCCCCTTATTTTATTTATTTATTGTATAAAAATCGAAATGCGTAGTGAGGTGAAAATATGACCATTTTACAAACAAAGTCACTTACACTTTCTTATGGAAACTCAATCGTCATTGATGAGCTAAATATGAGCATTCCAAAAGGGGAAATTACTGTTTTAATTGGTGCAAATGGATGTGGAAAATCAACGTTATTACGGTCGTTAGCTAGATTACTAAAACCGATTGGTGGAACGGTATTGCTGGAAGGAAAAGAGATCACAAAAATGCCCACAAAAGAAGTAGCAAAAAAGATGGCCATTTTACCGCAGTCGCCAGCCGTTCCAGAAAGTTTGACCGTTTTGCAACTTGTTAAGCAAGGTCGTTATCCACACCAAACATGGTTAAAACAATGGTCAAAAGAGGATGAAGATGCGGTTAAGCACGCACTTCAAGCAACTGGCATGATACAGTTCGCAGAGCGTTCGGTTGACTCTCTCTCAGGAGGACAGCGCCAACGTGCATGGATTGCGATGACATTGGCGCAACATACAGAAGTCATTTTGCTAGATGAACCGACAACTTATTTAGATGTGGCACATCAAATCGAAATTCTTGATTTATTGTTTACATTACATGAACAAGAAAAGCGAACGATTGTCATGGTGCTTCATGACTTAAACTTGGCGTGCCGTTATGCCCATCATATCGTTGCCATCCGCGACAAAACCGTATATGCACAAGGGAAACCGGAGAAAATTATTTCACGTCAACTTGTCAAAGATGTTTTTCAGCTTGACTGTGAAGTAATTTACGACCCTTTATTTGGAACACCTCTTTGTATTCCATATGGAAGAGGTAGATACCTTTTGGATAGGGAAGGAGTATCATGATGAATCTTTCTGAAAATGAAGTGAAACAGTTAGAGAGATTTCGTTTTTCAAAAAAACGTATGATTTCTCCTTTATCTATTCGGCTTGATCAACTGCATGATGAAAGGGAACTCGCTATATATTTACAACTTGTGCAGCAAAAAATTGGTGCTCGAAATCAAATGGTTTCTGCTTCTATATTCATGAAAAGATATAGCTTTTTTATAGCCATCGTTTTATATGCAATGTCTGTATGGAATAAACGTCTTTCATCGTCTTTTCAGCAAATATGGATGGAAACAGATATTGAATCAAAAATGTGGATGCCTACTTTTCGCTTTGAGTCTCTTACATATACAACAGTTAGTGAAAATCGTGACAAATGGCGTACGCAAATCATTGAGCATCTTTTTGCAGGGCATCTTGCTTTGTTAATTGAACAGTTGCGGAAAACTACGCATATTTCACCGTTAATCCTATGGGAAAACGTCTCGATTTATATAATCTGGCTATATGAAACATTAATAGGGGAAAACGAGTGCTGCGATGTACGTCAACAAATTTATGACGATTTTCTATTTGTTGTGCAAAAAGCAGATGGCAAGTTGTTCGGTCCATATTCTCAAAATCCGTTATATCGTTTTTGGAAAGGAGAAAGTCGTATTCAAAGGACAACGTGTTGTCTTTTTTATCAAACAACTAAGCAATCTCATTGTAAAATATGTCCCATTAGATAAAATGAAATAGAGAAACCAGCCCCACGCGGAGGCTGGTTGTTATTTTCGCACTTGTCCACTCCCATACACGAGCGTTTTCGTTGTTGTGATGGCGCGTAAGCCCATCGGTCCACGGGCGTGCAGTTTTTGCGTGCTAATGCCGATTTCGGCGCCGTATCCGAACTGTTCGCCGTCGGTAAAGCGAGTGGAGGCGTTATGGTACAATACAGCGGCATCGACGCGAGCAAAAAATTGTTCTACATGTTCGTTGCATTCGGAAATAATCGCTTCAGAATGTTTCGTTCCGTATCGTTCGATGTGTTCAATCGCTTCGTCCACCGCTTCAACGAGCTTCACCGCCAAAATGGGTGCTAGAAATTCGGTTGCCCAATCTTCTTCTTTTGCCTCACGGACAAACGGATATGTATCGGCAAGTTGTTTGTCCGCACGCAATTCGACTCCTTTTTCGTGCAACGTTTCAAGCAATTCTTTTATATACGGCCATTGTTTATGAACAATCACCGTTTCGACTGCATTGCAGACAGATGGACGTTGCAGTTTCGCATTGATGACGATATCGATCGCCATTTCTTTTTCCGCGGAATCGTCGATAAAAATATGGCAATTACCGACACCTGTTTCTAATACAGGAATCGTTGCGTTTTCGACGACTGACTGAATAAGTCCTGCACCGCCACGTGGAATGAGGACATCTACATATTCTTTTAGACGAAACATTTGTTGAGCGGTTTCACGGCTTGTATCTTCTAACAGTTGAATGGCGTCTGTCGGAATTTTCGACTGTTTTAATGCTTGTTGCATCACGGAAACAAGTGCTTTATTTGAGTGAATGGCGGAAGAACTGCCCCGCAACAAGACGGCATTTCCCGTTTTTAAACAAAGGCTAGCCGCATCGACGGTGACGTTTGGCCGCGCTTCGTACACCATCCCAACGACGCCAAATGGTACACGAATTTGTTTTAAGATGAGCCCATTTGGTCGCGTCCATTGTTCAATTGTTTCCCCAACCGGATCTGGCAGATCAACGACTTGGCGGACACCATCAGCGATTTGCTGAATGCGTTCTTCCGTGAGTTGCAGCCGATCAAGCAAGGAAGGAGAGAGCCCGTTTTCTTTTCCGATTGCCATGTCTTTTTCGTTTTCTTGTAAAATGTACCCCGTTTGTGCAATTAACGCTTCTGCAATCATCGCGAGCGCGTTGTTTTTTTCTTCTGTTGATAACATTGCTAATTGACTGGCCGATTGCTTTAATTTTTTCGCTTTGATGATTAATTCACTCATTCGTTTTCGCTCCTTTCGTTTTTAGCAGACAGATGTCTTTTTGAAGCATACTAAGTTGTCGCGATGAATAACTTCTGGGCGATGGTGGAAAGAATATCGTTTCGCTTCCTCGCTTGAAAGACCTTTTACTTTCGCTAAATCGCCCGCCGCATAATATACTTGCCCTCTAGCAATTACATCGCCTTTTTGATTGACGACATTGACGACATCAAGCGCTTGAAATGAGCCAAATACGTTTGTTACACCGGCTGGTAATAAACTTTTTCCTTTATGCAAAAGGGCTGTTTCTGCTCCTTCATCAATTTCAATTGCTCCTGCGACTTCGGAATGGTACGCGATCCATTGTTTACGCATTTGCATATGTTCTTGAAAAGGGGAGCCGATATACGTCCCGTCGCCTTTTCCTTCTAAAATATGTTGCAATTTTTCTTTGCCAGCCCCTGTGCCGATAAAAACGCTAACACCGAAAGAAAGAGCCTTTTGCGCCGCAAGAAGTTTTGATTTCATTCCCCCAGTTCCAACCGTTGAGCCGCTTCCACCTGCTTGGGAAATGAGTTCGTCGGTGATTTCTGATAGAAAATGATATTTTTTTGCTTCAGGATGTTTTGGATTTTGGTCGTATAACCCGTTAATGTCTGTTAAAATGACGAGGGCATCTGCATGTAAAAATCCACTGACAAGCGCCGACAATAAATCGTTATCCCCAAACGTCAACTCTTCAACGGAAACAGAGTCGTTTTCGTTAATAATCGGAAGCACGCCTCGTTCTAACAGTGTAGAAATCGTCGCAAATAAGTTACGAAATCGCTCGCGGTCGTAAAAATCGGCGCGCGTTAACAACAATTGTCCAGTGACGATGCCAAATGAACGAAAGGCTGAAATGTAGCTTTGCATAAGCACCCCTTGACCGACTGAGGCGGCTGCTTGTTTTCCAGCAATCGTTTTCGGCCGCGAACGATACCCAAGCAACCCAAACCCAGCGGCGACCGCGCCAGAGGAAATGAGAATGACATCATGTCCGAGTTGTTTCATATACGCAAGCGCTTCGACATGTCCGCGTAGTTTTTGTTCTGAGAGTGTCCCGTTTTTTTCTGCTAATGAGCTACTCCCGATTTTAACGACAATTCGCTTCTTTTTCACGATTTCTCTCCTTTCTTAAAATAAAAACGCTTCTCCGCCCTTATATAGAAAAGGACGGAAAAGCGTTGTTTCCGCGGTACCACCTTTTTTGGCGCAAAGCGCCCACCTCTTGCCCCGTAACGCGGGGAGACGACTTATGTTTGCATAAGCGGCCATGTAGGGTAGGTTCAACCGACTTCCTGTGAGGAACCTTCCAGCCTATGAGTTCCACTCTCTTGCACATTCCATCGGTTTACTTGTCCCGTGCCTTTTTCGCTTATTATATTTTTTAGAATTATGAAACAAAAAAGCGAAGATGTCAACGGATTTTACGACTGTTTGGATAAAAGACGAAGTTTTCGCTCGTGTTGGAGTGTTTTGGAA
Source organism: Anoxybacillus sp. ST70 (assembly GCF_019553625.1). NCBI lineage: Bacteria > Bacillati > Bacillota > Bacilli > Caryophanales > Anoxybacillaceae > Anoxybacillus > Anoxybacillus sp. ST70. The sequence goes on along the minus strand of NZ_JAHZOF010000006.1, from coordinate 145,344 downwards.
GAAAGCAGATCAACGGTTTCTTGTGTATCTGATAGCTCGTCTCGTAAGTGATCGATTTTTTCGTTGAGTTGTTTAAATTGTTCGTTCGTCTCTTGCTTCAATTCATCAATTTTTGCTTCTAATTTGCTTTCCACCGCATACATTTCCGTCCGGAGCTGATTGCCCATTTCTTGTATTTCGGTCCGGAGCTGGTTGCCCATTTCCTGCATTTCCGTCCGGAGCTGGTTGCCCATTTCTTGCATTTCTGTCCGGAGCTGGTTGCCCATTTCCTGCATTTCCGCTCGGAGTTGGTTACCCATCTCCTGCATTTCCATCCGGAGTTGATTGCCCATCTCTTGCATTTCAGCATGAATTTTGTCTGAAAATAGTTCGAGCGCTTTCACAATTTCTTTTACCATTGTTTCTTTCTCCACTTTGATTCACCTCCTCTTTATTTTTCATTATAAATGAATGAAGGACAAGAAAGAAGTATGTTTCTCATCATTTTTTGAACATAAAAAGTAAATATATGAAACTTTTACCTAGGTTTATACGTTATAATGAAATAAAGGAGGAGTGAGAAACATGGGTTTAGTTTTACAACATGTGACAAAACAGTTTGGTTCGTTTGTAGCAGTGGATGACGTAACATTATCTATTCCAGAACAGCGTATGTTTGGGTTTCTTGGAGCGAATGGAGCAGGAAAAACGACAACATTTCGAATGATTTTAGGGTTGCTTGAGCCGACGAAAGGGGAGATTACATGGAACGGTGAACGCATCACATATAAGCATAGCCATCTCATTGGATATCTGCCGGAAGAAAGAGGATTGTACCCAAAGTTAAAAGTAAGAGAACAACTCATTTATTTAGGAAGATTGCGAGGGTTACATAAAGAAGACATTGTAAAAGAAATGCGTCATTGGCTTGAGCGTTTTAAAATACCACAATACGAACATCAAAAAGTAGAACAATTATCAAAGGGCAATCAACAAAAAATTCAATTTATCGCAGCGGTGTTACATCGTCCGTCACTGCTTATTTTAGACGAACCGTTTAGCGGATTAGATCCAGTAAATGTAGAAATGTTAAAAGAAGCAGTGATTGACTTACAGCAAAAAGGAACAACCATTGTCTTTTCCAGTCATCGGATGGAACATGTCGAACAACTATGTGAACATATATGCATTATGCATAAAGGAAAACCGATTGTGCATGGATCAATAAAAGAGTTAAAGAGATCTTTCGGTAAAAAAAATGTGATCATTCATGGAGAGTTACCGTTTGAAACGTTAGGGAAAATTCCAGGCGTATTGAAAATGGAGAAAACGGTTGAAGGAGTTCGTTTGCAAATAGCTGATGAACACGTATCACAGCACATTCTTGAACACATTTATGCAAAAGGATTCATTCGTACGTTTTCGTTAGAAGAACCGTCGCTTAACGACATTTTTATTGAGAAAGTAGGTGCGGCGTATGAACAATAAATTTTGGATTGTTTTTGCTCATACGTATATGACGAAATTAAAATCAAAGTCTTTTTTCATTTCAACCATGATTACTGCTCTCATTATATTTGGTATTGGTCAGTTAGATCGCATCATTGAAGCGTTTAGCGATAATGGTCAAAAAACAATTGGTGTGATCGATCAAACGAACGGATGGTATGAAGCATTGCAAGCACAAATGCAGTCAAATAAAGAAATAAAACTTGTTCGCCACAATGAAAATGAAGAACAAGCGAAAAAATATGTTCAAGCAGAAAAGTGGTATGCGTATATTGTACTTCATGTACAGAACGGACAACTAAAAGTGGCATATTATGCAAAAAATATTGCAGATAGTGATGTCACGCATGAAATGGAGCAAGCACTACAACAAGTAAAAATTGTGATGATGGCGAAACAAATCGGGTTAACATATGACCAAATCAATGCGCTGTATGCGCCAATTACGATAGAGAAAGTGGCGCTTGAAAAACACGCAAAAACAGAAGAACAATTAGATCAAGCTAGAACGATCGTGTACGTTTTGCTGTTTGCGATGTATATGTTCGTGTTAATGTACGGAAGTATGATTATGATGGAAGTAGCAACAGAAAAGTCATCACGCATTATGGAAATTTTAATTTCAAGCATTTCACCCGTTCAACAATTATTCGGGAAAATTTTAGGGATTGCTTTGTTGAGTTTGACGCAGTTTGTTGTGATTTTCACTGTCGGTTATACATCGCTGCAAAATAGCGATATGTTAAGTCAGTTACTTGGAATGGAAAAACTACCGCTTTCTTTACTTGTATACGGAATGATCTTTTTCTTGCTCGGTTATTTGTTATATGCGATGTTATTTGCTGTGCTCGGCTCGATTGTTAGCCGAGTAGAAGAAGTGCAACAAATGGCCGGTCCTGTGACGATGCTCGTTGTTGCCGCGTTTATTATGGCGATGTTTGGTTTGAATGTACCAGAATCTCCGTTTATTACTGTAATGTCTTTTGTCCCGTTTTTTACTCCGATGATTATGTTTTTAAGAATTGGAATGTTAAATGTTCCAATTTGGGAAATTGTCCTTAGTCTCATTTTGCTCGTTGGAACCATTGCCTTTTTATTCGTGTTCGGATCAAAAATATACCGTGGCGGTGTGCTGATGTACAATCAAGCGTCTTCATGGAAAGACCTTAAACGAGCGTGGCAATTAACGAAAAGATGAAAACCGAGCGGTTGGCTCGGTTTTTTACATTGGTTTTGTTGGTGTTGGTGTTGGTTTCGCATATCCCTCTTTATATGTTTCATCAATGAAATGTCGAATATCTTTGATTGACATTCCTTTTTCATATTGTTCGATTGAAATGGATGCGATTTCTAAACAAACGCCACATTTTGTCGCATGATCGTCCCAGACGATTGCACCGTTGCTTTTGTTTTCATATACAAAACAATCATAATTATTTTCATGGCCTGCCGATTCGCCACAACCGCAATAACAAGGAATGTTTTCTAACAATGCTCGACGTGCTGCTACTTGTTCGTATAAATGGGCCATCGACTCATTGTAAGATGCTAAAAACGACGGAAGTTCATGAACTGAGGCCGTTTCTTCTCGAATATCGCCTGTCTGATGTTCAGCGACATGATCATTTTCCTTTTGTGCACAACCACTGAACAATAAACTGACGGAAAGTATGGAACTAAACATAAATCGTTTTCTCATATGGAACCATCCTTTTCAACAATCATCGTTTTGTCCGACTTTTTTCACTATTTCTTTTATCTTTTTACTATTATAATAAAAATAATAGGAAATGATAAGGGAAAAGGTGGGGAAAAAATGGATGGCATCGAAGTAAAAGGACAAACGGTAGAAGAAGCGATTGAAGAAGGGCTAAAACAACTTCAAGTCACGCGCGAAGATGTTGTCATCGAAATCGTGCAACAAGAGCGTAAAAAGTTGTTTGGTATCGTTTCGCAACCTGCTATTGTCCGATTAACAAAAAAACAACAAACCGAATCAGTTATCCAAAAAATAGAAGGTAAAGCGTGGATAAAAGACGGTGTTTTACATTATGAATGTGTGCATGTAGGTCCAACGATTATTGTTGGTGAAGGAGTCATCTGTTTACATAACGGAAAAGCCATCGAAGGAAGTATAACGCTACAAGAAGGAGACGACGTTCGCATTTATCCAAAAGAAGAAAGCGTCGCACAATCTGTTTGGAAAATTCACATAGATGCTAAAAAGCTAGAGGCAACGTTGACGTTTGCGCCAGGTGTAAGGCGCCGATATGTACTTGAAGATCAGCAACCAGCTAGCAAATTACATATACAAGCGAAAATGGACACAGAACTCATCTACGATGTATCATATGAGGAAGTGGTGGCGAAACTCCAAGAATTAGGCATTGTGTATGGTGTGAATGAAGAAGCTATTCGAGAGGCGTTGCAGGCAGAGAAAAAAATAACGGCTGTGATCGCAAAAGGAATTGAACCAATCGAAGGAAAAGACGGTTGGGTGGAAGTGAAAGTAGGGGAGGGAAAAAAAAAGCCAAAAGTTCGTGAAGACGGGACGGTTGATTACAGGGAGATAGAAACGATTGCGACTGTCGGTGAAGGAGATTTAATTGCTGTTGTTCATCCACCGCAACAAGGGAAACCAGGGTTAACAGTGACAAACGAAGTCATTCCTGTGAAAGAAGTGCATCCGGTAACGATTAAACTTGGTAAAGGGGTAACAATGGATGAGAATCGCATTTTAGCTATACAGGGGGGACGACCGCAAATTGCAAAAAAAGGAAAAACGGTTATCGTTTCCATTATTCCAAAGCTCGTTCATCAAGGGGATGTGGATTTATCAATAGGAAACATTCATTTTAAAGGTGATGTTGAAATTACAGGAAGTGTTCAAGAAGAAATGGTTGTTGAGGCACTTGGTAGCATTATGATTTTACAAAATGTCAATCGAGCAAAAATTCGTGCACAACAATCGATTTTTATTCAACAAAACGTCATTGGCGGTACAGTGACATCAGGCGAAAATAAAATGCTTGTTACACAGCTTGTTGGTTTATTACAACAAATTCGCCATTCACTCGAGCGAATGATTGTTGCTATTCAACAACTCATGGTCATGTCTAAAATTCGTGAACAAGATATTTATCCAATTACGAAAAAGTTGATGGAAAGTAAATTTAAAACAATGATGGAGGCGATGAAACAGTATAAAACAATGTGTGAGCAAAAGCGGGAACAAATCGGCGAACAATGGTTTGATATCGGTTCACAGTTGGACAGCTGTTTGCTTGCGGATCGTCCGAATCATTTTCATTGTTTAGAAGGGATGGCAAATTTATTGCGTGAACTTAATACGTTTATCGGACAATATGACCGTGAAGAGAATGATGCGATTGAGCTTTCTTATGCCTTGAATAGCGTCATTCATGGAAGTGGTGATGTAATTGTGACAGGAAAAGGATGTTACAATTGCAATATTTATGCGGGTGGGACATTGATAGTTCATGGGGTAGTGCGCGGTGGAGAAGCGTATGCTCAAAAAGGAATGAAAGTGAAAGAAGTCGGATCTTCACTCGGTGTTAAGACCGTATTGGCTGTGCCAAAAGGGGAGATCATTTATATTGAACACGCACGGGAAGGAACTGTTGTGCAATTCGGTAAAAGGACGTATACGTTTTATGAAGAAAAAAAATATGTTGAAATGAAATGGGACGATGAACGTCAAGAAATTGTATTTGGATAAAAAGGCGCAGTGGCAATAAACGCCATGCGTCTTTTTATATATTTTTTCATCTATACATATAGTATAATAAAAATGTTCTTAATTTTCTTTCTTTTTAAAAAGGGGAGGTTGGAAAATGAAAGCGGTTACGGATGGGGATGTTTTATGGACACCAACGAAAGAACAAATCGAACAATCAAGTGTAAAAAAGTATATGAATTGGTTAGAAGCGAATAAAGGGTTGACGTTTGAGTCGCATGCGGAGCTATGGAAATGGTCAGTCGAGAAACTTGAGCAATTTTGGGAAACGGTGTGGGAATATGGGGAGATTCAATCGTCCGCGCCTTATACGTGCGTCCTTGAGGAGCGTAAAATGCCGAGAGCAAACTGGTTTCCAGGAGCACGGTTAAACTATGCGGAACATATTTTTCGTAACATGCAGAAGAAGCCAGCACTTTTGTTTCGTTCTGAGCGCGTTTCACTGCGTGAAGTGACGTGGGAAGAGTTAAAACAACAAACGGCGGCGGTCGCTTCGGCACTAAAAAAACTTGGCGTAAAACAAGGCGATCGCGTTGTTGCTTATATGCCGAACATTCCCGAGACAGTCGTTGCGTTTTTGGCGTGCGCGAGCATTGGCGCCATTTGGTCTAGTTGTTCGCCAGATTTTGGCGCCAATAGCGTCATCGACCGCTTCCAACAAATTGAACCGACCATTTTATTTGCGGTGGACGGTTGCCAATATAACGGAAAAACGTTCGACAAAGTGCCTACTGTTAAGGAATTACAAGAAAAATTGCCATCGTTAAAAAAGACGATTGTCGTTCCGTATTTGCGTGACGATGTGAAAGCGTGGGACGAGTCTGTTTTATTATGGACGGATATGTTGCAAGAAGAAGGCGAACTTGTGTATGAACAAGTGCCGTTTGCTCATCCGCTTTGGATTTTATATTCTTCCGGTACGACGGGATTGCCAAAACCGATTGTACAAGGACATGGTGGCATTTTATTAGAGCATGTAAAAATTTTATCCATTGAATGTAATCTTACACGCGATAGCACGTTTTTTTGGTTTACGACGACTGGTTGGATGATGTGGAACTTTTTAGTTGGCGGGCTGTTAGTCGGGGCAACAGTCGTGCTTTACGACGGAAGCCCGACGTTTCCAGATGCGAACGTGTTATGGGAACTTGTCGAAAAAGCAAAAATCACCCATTTTGGCACAAGCGCAGCGTTTATTAACGTCTGCATGAAACAAGGCATCAAGCCGAAAGACACTTACGATCTTTCTCCGTTGCAAGCGGTTCTGTCGACCGGATCGCCGCTGACGACCGAAGGGTTTCTTTGGGTATATGAACATGTGAAAGATGTTTGGCTCGTTTCATGCAGTGGCGGAACGGATGTATGCACCGCATTTGTCGGTGGGTCGCCGATGCTACCCGTTCGTGCCGGCATGCTGCAATGTCGTTCGCTTGGGGCTAACGTACAGGCGTTTGATGAACACGGCCATTCGTTGATCAACGAAGTCGGGGAATTAGTTATCACGGAACCGATGCCGTCGATGCCGCTCTTTTTCTGGAACGACGAAAACGACCGCCGCTATCTCGAAAGCTATTTTGATACGTATCCAGGCGTGTGGAAACATGGGGACTGGATTAAAATTGACGACGAAGGAAGCTGCGTCATTTACGGCCGTTCCGATTCGACGATTAACCGTGCGGGCGTGCGGATGGGCACGAGCGAGATTTATCGTGCTGTTGAAACGGTTGAAGGAATTCTCGACAGCTTAGTCATTGACTTAGAAGTGATGGGGCGGAAATCGTTTATGCCATTGTTTGTCGTCCTTCAGCCAGGGGTAGAGCTAGACGATGCGTTAAAACAACGAGTGAAAGAAGCTATTAAAGCGCACGTATCGCCGCGCTTTATTCCGGATGCGATTTACCAAGTCGACCAAATCCCAAAAACGTTAAACGGAAAGAAAATGGAGATTCCTATTCGTAAAATTTTATTAGGCTTCCCCCTCGAAAAAGCGGTGAACGTCGGCTCAATGGCAAACCCTGAAGCACTTTCTTTCTTTGTTGAACTTGCAAAGCAATGGGAACATTCAAATGTCTAGTCAAGAGGCGCCATTTGTGAAAGGCGCCTCTTTTTTTCGTTGACTTTTACGTAAACGTAAACTAAAATAAAATTCAGAAAATTAAAAATAAAGGTGAAGAGGATGGACTATTATACGATCTCCCAACTTGCAGAGCAGTTTGATGTTAGCACACGAACGATTCGCTATTATGAAGAGCGTGGGCTCATTTCACCCATTCGCAATGAGTCAGGCCAGCGGCTGTATACAAAAAAGGATCGCGCTGTCTTAAAGCTTATTTTACGTGGGAAACGGTTCGGTTTTTCATTAGATGAAATTCATGAAATGATTAGCTTGTTTGATAACGATCGCACCGGTCGAAAACAGCTTGAAAAAACAATCGCATATGGCGAGCAAAAGTTAAAGGAGGTGACGGAACGGATTGAGGATTTAATGCAGTTAAAACAAGAAATGGAGTCGATTTTGACGGACTTTCGTGAACGATTACAAAAACTGGAGGGAAGCGAATGAACATTTCTGAGTTGTTAGCGCGCAATGCGCGAAAGTTTCCGAATAAAATAGCAATAATTGATGGCGATGTATCGTTTTCTTATCAAGAAGTAGATGATACAGTTAATCGTCTCGCCTCTTCGCTCGCTTCGCTAGGCATCACACAAGGTGATAAAGTCGTATTGTATATGCCGAACACGAAAGAGTTTGTATATGCATATTTTGCTGTCTTGCGACTTGGCGCGATTATCGTGCCCGTCCATGCGCGACTAACTGCCCAAGAAGTGCAATATATTATCGAACATAGTGAAGCAAAAGCTGTCATTGCGCACGATTGGATTTATGAAGAACTTGCCTCGCTTGTGCATACGGTTGACGTCATTTGGGTGAAAACAGGGGAAGCGACAGACGGTTGGCGTTCGCTCACGCAACTCATTGCAAACGGCTATACGTCCCCCATCGTTTGTCCGCTGAACGAAGATGACGAAGCAACGATTTTATACACGTCAGGAACGACAGGCCGCCCAAAAGGGGTCTTGTTCACGTACCGCAATATTTTAGCTGTCGCAACGATGATGGCGCTCGAAACGAAAATGGATAAACATAGCCGCCTATTGCATATGATGCCGCTTAGCCATTCCGCACCACTTCATTTATTTTTTATCGGCGGCATGTACGTCGGGGCCACCCATGTGTTATCAGCAACGTTTTCCCCAGAAGCATTGCTACAACTGATTACGAAACACGAAATTACCCACTTTTTCGGAGCACCAGTCGCTTATTTACTCACGGCACAACATCCACGCCTTCACGAATACGATTTATCGTCCGTCCAATATTGGACGTATGGCGGCGCACCGCTATCGGCAAAGGAAGTGCAATTTGTCGCCAAACAGTTTCGCACCGATCGACTCATGTGTTTGTATGGACTAACGGAAGCCGGTCCGAACGGGACGTATTTATCGCCAGAAGAACATGCGACAAAGGCAGGGAGCGTGGGCAAAGATGCTGCCCTTCATTGCGAAGTGAAAATTGTCGATGAACACGGCAAAGAAGTTCCACCTGGCGAAATCGGTGAAGTCGTCTTAGCTGGAGAAGGCATTATGAAAGGCTATTATAAAGACGAAGAAAAAACAGCGGAAACGGTGAAAAACGGCTGGCTATATACAGGCGATTTAGCGCGCCGTGACGAAGATGGGTACATTTGGATCGTTGACAGAAAAAAAGATATGATCATTTCCGGCGGGGTGAACATTTGCCCAAAAGAAGTGGAAGATGCGCTAAAACTGCATCCAGCGATTGTCGATGTGGCGGTTGTTGGTGTGCCGCATCGTGAATGGGGTGAAACGGTGAAAGCGTTTGTTGTAACAAAAGAGCCAATTGAGCAGCTTGCGGAAGAATGTAAACGTTTTCTTTCGGATAAACTTGCAGACTATAAAATTCCAAAACTATACGAAGCCATTCATGAACTGCCGCGCAATGCGACAGGGAAAATATTAAAACAAGTGTTAAGGGGGGATCGATCATGAAACGGCTACAAGAAGTTGATCCGAACTTACTTGCTAATTTAAAAAAATATTTAGACGAAGAATTTTTTGCGTATGCGGAAGAAGAGTTAGAGAAGTTTTGGCAACGTTGCATGACCGATATCGACCGACGCGCGGTACATACAGACCGCGAAGGCCAGCCACGGCTTATCAAATATGACCGTTTTGGCAACGATATTTCTGAAATATGGGTGAACGAAGGATATAAGCAAACGGTGAAAGAAACGTATGAAACAGGCATTGTCGGCTATGTTCATAAGCCAATCCCCGCGCTTGGTCGCGTTGGAAACTATATTTATTCCTATGCCCAAGGCTATTTGTTATCACAAGTCGAACCAGGCTTTTATTGCCCGGTGACGCTCACGATGGCAACGGCATACGTGTTAGAGCATTTTGCTGACGAACGAATCAAAGCGAAATATTTGCCGCACGTCATTTCGACAGGAGAAGTTGAGTTGTATGAAGGAGCGACGTTTTTAACGGAACGGCAAGGTGGTTCTGATGTTGGCGCCAATGAAGTGCGCGCCGTTTTATGCGGCGACCACTATAAAATTTATGGAGAAAAATATTTTGCGAGCAACGCTGGCATGTGTGGTGTAGCCTTAGTGCTTGCCCGCATCGACGGAAGCGAGCCGGGGACGAAAGGACTTAGTTTATTTTTAGTGCCGTGGCGTAATGATGACGGCACATTAAATGGCATTCACATTCGCCGCCTCAAAGATAAACTTGGCGTTCGTGCTGTGCCGTCAGCGGAAGTCGTATTTGAAGGGGCAAAAGCTTATTTAATTGGCGATGGGAAAAAAGGGTTTTATTATATGATGGAAGCGCTCAACTTATCGCGTGTCTGCAATGCCGTCGCCTCGATTGGCATCATGAAGCGAGCGCTAGAAGAAGCGAAGCAATATGCGCTAAATCGACAAGCATTTGGGCATACACTTACATCGTATCCGATGGTGAAAGAAACGCTAGCGAACTTAACGGCGCGTCAAGAAGTACAAACGAGCGCTTGCTTTGAGTTAATTTCCTTTTTTGACCGTGTGATGCGTGCGCCAGATCAAGCGTCTGAGCAAGAGAAAGCATGGAATCGCTTATTAATTGCGCTTTTAAAAATGCGTACAGCCGAAGAAGCGATTGCATTTGCCCATGAAGCGATTGAAATGCACGGTGGCAACGGCTATATCGAGGATTTTGTTGCGCCGCGTTTGCTTCGAGATGCCCAAGTGTTGACGGTGTGGGAAGGAACAGCAAACATTTTAGGACTGGAAGTGTTGCGTCTTATTCGCAAATATCATATTCATGAAACATTTATTCAAACAATAAGTGAACAACTAGCTGCACTTCCTAGCGAAATACGCCCATTTGCCAAACCGGTCGAAAGCGGGCTGCGTGAATTGGTTCAGTCGCTCCAAAAACTGCACGGACAACGAGAAGACGTGCAAACGTATCACGCTAAAAAAATCGCCAACCGCCTTTGCGACTTGTATGTAAGCGCCGTCGCGTTAAAAGAAGCACAAGAAAGCGAACGAAAACAAATCATCGCCCGCCTTTTCCTACAGCATATTTGGGGAAGCGATTTATTCGATGACGAGATGTTACCGGCTCGTCATTTTGATTTAGTAATGAATGAAACGAGGGAAGTCGAAGTATAAAGAAAAAGGCAAGGAGCCAAGTCGGTTCCTTGCCTTATAGCAATACAAACACCGCGAAAAAGTGCGCGACAGATCCTCCTAACACAAACATATGCCAAACGGCATGATGAAATTTAAACCCTCGCCATACGTAAAAAAGCGCACCGATCGTATATAAAATGCCACCGCTCACTAAATACACAACTCCTTCTCGGGAAAGACCGGAAACGAGCGGTTGCCATGCAAACACAATTAACCAGCCCATCACAACATAAATCATCGTTGAAGTGTATAAAAAGCGATTGACGAAAAAGCATTTAAATACTGTTCCGATGAGTGCCAACCCCCAGACGATGCCAAACAGCGTCCAACCGATTGCTCCTTTCACTGCTAAAAATAAAAACGGTGTATACGTGCCTGCAATAAAAAAGTAAATGGCCGAGTGGTCGAAAATTTCGAATATCCGTTTCCATCGTCCTTCTGGCAAGGCGTGCACGATTGTCGATGATAAATACAAAATCAACATCGTGGTTCCAAATAACGTAAAACTGACAATGTGCCACGCATTTCCGTGCAGTGAAGCAAAAACGGTAAGCACGACGAGCGCTGCGATACTAAATAGTGCACCGATCCCATGCGTAATTGCATGAACGATTTCTTCTTCTTTCGTAAATGTATGTGTAAAAGCCAACAGTCTCATTCCTTTCGCGAAAGACATTTTGTTTATTGTATCACATCGAAAGACATTTTTGTTCATTGTTGTTTTCGTTCGCGATATAATGGGAAAAAAGAGAGGGGTGAGGACGATGCAAATACAGGTGGAAAGGCAACGAAATACAAAAAAATGGCTCGTTCCGTCGTTGATCAGTGTCTTGTTGCTTGTGGCTGTAGCTTGCGTTGCCATTTCGATTTATGTCGGCTGGAATTTGACGCACAAAGAGCGAAAAGCGGTTGTTGAGACACCAAAAGACTACGGAATGGCTTATCAAGATGTGACATTTACAAGTAAAGACGAAGGTTTGAAGCTGAAAGGCTGGGTCATAGAACCGACGAAACAAGCGAAAATGACCGTTATTTTTTCGCACGGTTATGGCGGCAATCGCTATGAACCAAACGTGCCGTTTTTCCCAATTGCTAAAGCACTAATGGACGAAGGGTATCGCGTCATCATGTTTGATTTTCGTGCCAGCGGCGAATCGGAAGGGGAGATGACAACGATTGGCGCGAAAGAAAAATACGATTTGCTCGGTGTTATCGATTACGCGAAAAAACATTATTCCGAACCAATTGTGCTTTACGGAGTGTCCATGGGGGCAGCAACGTCGATTTTAGCCGCAAGTATGGATGAAGATGTGCAAGCGGTTATTGCCGACAGTGCGTTTAGCGATTTAGAAGGATATTTGCGGACATATATGCCTGTATGGACGAACTTACCAAACGTGCCGTTTACGTACTTAATCATTACCCTTATTCCGATGATTACTGATTTAGATCCAGCGGAATCCGTTCCGATTCAAGCGGTCGATGCGATTGCGCCGCGTCCCATTTTATTCATTCATAGCAAAGCTGACCCGTCCATCCCACATGAAGAAAGTGTAAAAATGTATAACAAACATCCAGACGTATTTGAACTTTGGCTCACCGACAAAGCGAAACATGTGAAAAGTTTTGCGATGTATAAAGATGAATATATTCAGCATATGTTAACATTTTTAGAAAAAGTGAAAGAATAAAATTCTGAATATTCATTGACTTCTGATAAAAAGATAGGTATGCTTGTAGTAAATTTGAAAATAGAGAGGGGAAAGAAGATGAGCGTAGTTGAGCAGAGAAGAGGGTATTTCGGAGAATTTGGTGGAAGTTTTGTACCACCGGCGTTACAGGAAGTGTTAGACTATTTAGAGACACAGTTTTTAAGATACAAGGACGATCCTACATTTCATGAGGAATTTACGTTTTATTTAAAAGAGTACGTCGGACGAGAAAATCCGCTCACGTTTGCTTCAAGGTTAACTGAAAAACTTGGTGGAGCGAAAATTTATTTAAAACGAGAAGATTTAAATCATACCGGTTCCCATAAAATTAACAATGTCATCGGGCAAATTTTATTAGCGAGACGAATGGGTGCTAAGCGTATTATTGCTGAAACAGGAGCAGGACAGCACGGTGTGGCGACAGCGACAGCTTGTGCAATGTTTGGGATGGATTGTGTGATTTATATGGGGGAAGAAGATACGAGACGGCAAGCATTAAACGTTTTTCGGATGGAGCTGTTAGGGGCGAAAGTCGTTTCTGTATCAAAGGGACAAGGAAGATTGAAAGATGCAGTTGATGAGGCGTTAAACGACTATGTCCAAAACTATGAACATACATTTTATTTGCTTGGCTCAGCGGTTGGACCACATCCGTATCCGACGATCGTGAAGCATTTCCAGTCTATTATTAGTGAAGAAAGTAAGCGGCAAATGATCGAGAAAGAAGGACGTTTGCCCGATGTCGTGATCGCTTGTGTAGGTGGTGGCAGTAATGCCATTGGTGCTTTTGCTCATTATATCGATGAACCGAGTGTGCGCTTAATCGGTGTCGAACCTGAGCGGGCCGCTACGCTCACAAAAGGCGTTCCTGCGGTCATTCATGGTTTTAAATGTCTCGTCTTGCTTGATGAAGAAGGAAATCCACAACCAACATATTCTATTGCCGCGGGACTTGATTATCCGGGAATCGGACCAGAACATAGTTTTTTAAAAACATCAAGTCGGGCGGAATATTATACGGTCACGAACGAGGAAGTATTAGAAGCATTTCAAACGCTTTCAAAAACAGAAGGAATTATACCGGCTTTAGAGAGTGCTCATGCCGTTGCATATGCAATGAAATTGGCTCCGACGCTTAATTCTGATCAAATCATGATCGTCAACTTATCGGGGCGTGGCGATAAAGATGTCGAGCAAGTGTTTCATATGTTGAGAAGTTAGCCAAAAAAACGTCGTTCCGCGTGATAGGAACGACGTTTTTTTGTTAATTTGCCTTTTTTAACATGTGCAATTCTTCTTCTGTGCGTGCAATACGACCAAGCTGATAGTCGAGTCGTTCGTGAATGTAAGCGATGTCCTGTTTTGTGGCCATTTCTCCTCGGATGTGAGCAATTTCATGGCGCATTGCATCTTGAATGCTACGTTGCTCTAGCTGGTTGTCTCGGATGGCTTTAATCATTGCTGTATTTTCCTTCATTTGCTCTTTCAACCAACGAATATCTTCGTCATGTCTATGAACGATTGCTTTTAATTCACCAATTTCTTGTTTCATTGTCTGAATCTCTTGCTTCATTGTCTGAATCTCTTGTTTCATCCATTGCATGTCTTCTGCTAAGTTTTGAACGAGGTTAACAAGTTGAAGGAGAAGTTGTTCTTGCACGCCTGATTCACCTACCTTTCATCTTAGGGGTATATGGCATTTCTGGCGAGGAATATGAAGAGGAATGTGGTGAAATGCCTTTGTCGTCATCTTATCATAATTTGTCGAAATGGACAAACTATTTTTTATATATGTTGAACCGCTTATTTTGTCGTCCGTGTAGCATACATGCGCTCTTTTGCGACTTGTAAAAGCTGCTGCAATTGCTCTCCTTCGACCGGATATGTCGCATAACCGACAAGAAAAGATACGGGGCTATTTTGTTTGATTCGTTCAATCATTGTAGACGGTTTCACAGCATTTTCGACAGCAATGATCAAGTATTCATCATTTGACCATTTAGCGATGATGTCACTTTTTCGTGTTTCTTCGACTAAAAGTTGTTCAAATGCTGCTTTTTGTTGTGGTTGGCTATTTTGTTTCGTACGGAGTAAATAAATGGTTAACCGACTATCCGGATCACGATCAACGAGTGCTGCGATTTTTTCAAATGTACTTGTAGCAAAGTCTTTGCTTTTTAGCTGATATATTAAATCTTTGACGCAAGTTTTTCGATCATAACGATTACCAAAATAAATACCTACAATGGTTTGGAATACATAAAAACCGACGACAACATATAATTCCGTTCCATGTAATTGTGTTACATCAATCGTATCACTCATAGCGATCGCTTCCGAAAATAATACAAGTTGACTAATGAATAAACCGATTGTTTTTCCCATATGTTTCTTAAACATATATTGTCACCTCTCTGTATATTATGAAACAATCGTGCTATTGGGTTGGACAAATGAGGGAAAAATAAAAAAGGGCGAGACGATCGCCCTTTTACTTTAAAAGATGAAATGCGCTATAAAAACGATAATTGGCAATGTAATGAGTGTGCGAAGCAAGAAAATAACAACTAAATCTTTAAACGTAATTGGTAGTTTAGATGCGAGCAGCAATCCACCTACTTCAGACATATAAATCAGCTGTGTTACGGAAACGCAAGCAATAACGAAGCGAGTAAATTCACTTTCAATGCCGCTACCGATAATGGCAGGTAAAAACATGTCTGCAAAGCCAACAACCATCGTTTGTGCAGCAGCTGATGCTTCTGGTACTTGTAGGAGTGTCAAAAGTGGTACAAACGGTTTACCGAGCCATTCAAACACCGGTGTTGTTTCGGCAATAATTAATGCAACTGTTCCAATCGCCATGACGACAGGTAATACACCTAACCACATATCAATGACTGTTTGGATGCCGTTTTTTAACAGTTTGCCCATATCGCTATTGCGCTTAGCAACGTCTGTTGCTTGTTTTAGTCCCCATTGAAAAGGTGTGTACCCAGCTGGTACTGTTTCATCGACTGGTACGTGATGTTCATGATAATACGTATCTGGCTTTTTAGATAATGGCGGGATACGCGGCATAATGATCGCTGCTACGAGACCGGCAACGACGATAGTAAAATAGTACGCTCCAAACATATGTTCAAGCTTCATATACGTAATGACGACAATGCTAAATGTAATTGAAACGACAGAGAAGGTTGTTCCGATCACTGCTGCCTCTCGCTTCGTATAAAAGCCGTCTTCATATTGCTTATTCGTTAACAACACGCCAATTGTTCCATCTCCTAACCAAGAAGCGATACAGTCGATAGATGAACGACCAGGTAATTTAAATACGGGACGCATAATTTTTGTTAAAAGTGCACCACACAATTCGAGTAAGCCGAAATCTAAAAGTAACGGCAAAAATAATCCTGCAAATAAAAAGACAGAAAACAAAATTGGAATTAAACTATATAACAACAAAGCACCTGTATTTTCTGACCATACCCATTCTGGACCAATTTTCCATAATGTCATTGCCCCTAAAATTGTACCAACGATACGGGCAACGACAAACAAACCATTAACATCAAATAGTCGACGAAGAAACGAGCTATTCATTATAAAAGAAGGCTGTGCTATTTTTGTGATAATTGTGCCAATCGTTGCGATAAACATAAATAAAACAGAGATGGCTGGGATGACAGAAACAAAATTCCCTTCGACCCACTTCGCTAAAATGGCTACAGGAATAGTCATTTCACTTTTATAAGGGACAGGAATCATAAAAAGAAATACACCAATAAGTGATGGAACGAGAAATTTTAGTATGTCAGTAAGCTTGTGTGATTGAGTATGATTCATTTTTAAAAACCACCTTTCCACTACATATTTTGAAAGCGGATACATAACATTACTACTATCGTAATATAAAAATAAAAATAGTCAATATAACAAAATGATTCAGAAATATAAATTATTTTGCATGGATGTATAAATATAAAAGTGTACACTTATATACATACAAAATTATGAATTAATAACGATTTTAATATTGCAAAATAAGCAACATAAAGCATAATAAAACAAAATAAACATATAATCAATCATTTTTTTGTATAAACGTTCAAATTCGAAATTTTTTGTTTTTGTAAGCACATCGATGCGTGTATTTTTTTTGTTTGTGCGATATGATAAGCAAAAACAAGCAAAGGAGGAATAACAGATGTGGCATTATGCAAAACCAATCGTCGTTGTTAGTGAATGTCTCGGTTTTTCTCCTTGTCGGTATAACGGTGATCAACTAAACGATGAAGTAGTACATAAGCTCGCGCCATTTGTGCAATTTATTCCTGTTTGTCCCGAAGTTCGCATTGGGCTTGGTACGCCACGTGAGACGATTCGGCTCGTTCAAGACGGAGAACAAGTGCGGCTTGTCCAACCATCGACCGAAATGGATATAACCGAGCGAATGAACGAGTTTTCTGCTTCGTTTTTAACGCAATTAACGAATGTAGACGGTTTTATTTTAAAAAGTCGGTCGCCATCGTGTGGAATGAAAGATGTCAAAATATATCGTAGTGAACAAAAAGGACCTGCATCAGGAAAGGGAAGCGGGATGTTTGCGAAACATGTGTTACAAATGTTTGCACATAAAGCTGTGGAAGAAGAAGGGAGATTGACGAACTTTGTTATTCGAGAACATTTTTTGACGAAGTTATTTACACTTGCTTTGTTTCGAGAGGTCAAAGAGTCAAAATCACATCATCGTCTCGTTGAGTTTCATGCGGAGCATAAATATTTATTTATGGCGTATCATCAACAAAAATTGAAACAATTAGGAAACATTGTTGCGAATCGAGATCGTTTACCGATGGAAGAAGTATTTTTACATTATGAACAAACATTATATGAACTGTTTGCCCGTCGCTCACGCCGGAATTCAAACATAAATGTTTGTGAACATATGATCGGTTATTTTAAACATGAATTAAGCGGCGATGAAAAACGTTATGTCCATGAGTTGTTACAAAAATATCGCGCGGGCAAGTTACCGCTAAGTAGTGTGACAACGGTCATTCGTTCGTGGGCCATTCGTTATCAAAATAAATATTTACTGAAACAACGATATTTTCAGCCTTATCCAGAACCATTGCTTGATGTGACGGACTCTGGAAAAGGGAGAGACTATTGAAAAAAGCGACAAAGGATTATCCTTGTCGCTTTTTCGTCATAGCATAATACACTGGGATACCAGATAACGTCACAACAATCGATAAAAACGTATCTAACGGTGCATGAAGTACTGTACTCATAATAATATATGCTGTGCCGACAATCGCGACGATTGGAGTAAATGGATAAAGTGGCACTCGATATAATGGTTCGTTAGATAATGGTTTGTTAAATAAGGATGATTTCCGTAATAAAAATACCGCATAAAAGGCAAAACCATAAAATAAAAAGACGCTAAAAATAGCAATATCCGTTAAGCGATCCGCATTTCCAAGCAACATCATGACAATGGCAATTGCCATTTGTGCAAGTGTCGCAAAGACAGGTGTACGCCATGTTGGATGAATATGAGCCAAATATTTAGAAAAAGGAAACAAACCATCTGTTGCCATAGCAAATGGCATACGTGGAAATGTAAGTATTTTTCCATTTAAACAGCCGAAAATAGAAATTAAAATACCAATAGCAATAAATTTCCCACCGAATGCCCCAAATAAAATGGTCGCCGCTTCGCTTGCTGCATTCGGTCCAAGTGCAACAATTTCATCGGCACGAAGCACATGAAGCAATGCTACATTCACAGCCACGTAGGCAAACATGACGATAAGAATACCAGTGATAATCGCTTTTGGTAACGTTTTTGCTGGATTTTTCATTTCACCAGCAACAAATCCAACGTTCATCCATCCGTCATACGCCCACAATGTTGCTAGAACAGCAGCTCCCATACTGATCGTTTGGCTGTTTCCACTATCCATGTTGAAAATAGGTACATTCCCCTTTACTACTCCAAAAATAATAATAAGAAAAATAGGCAATAGTTTCGCCGCAGTTAACACACTTTGAACCATTCCACCAAACTGCGAACCAAGCATATTCACAACGGATAAAAACAAGACCGCAATGATTCCAATCCAAAGCTCACTTTCTTTTGGTAGAGCAAAAACACCTGCAAACAATGCACCAAAATACAACCCTAGTGCACCGATGACGGCAGGACCGTAAATGATTGTTTGCATCCATCCACATAAAAATCCCCAAAACCGTCCATACACTTTTTCGATATACACATACAATCCACCTGTTTCAGGAATTTTTGAACTTACTTCTGCAATCGTTAACCCACTTGCTAAAGTAATGATGCCGCCGATGATCCATGCGAGAAGAGCAAGTGTAGAATTTCCAGTTGAGTCGATGACGATCGCTGGTTTCATAAAAATGCCTGAACCAATGACTGTGCCGATGACAATGGTTGTAGCTGTCATAAAGCCGATGCTGCGTTTTAATTCTGTGTTCATCATGTTGTTCACCTCTAAAGGACAAATGTTTTTTTGTGTCGAACAATCGCTATTATAGCATGAGATGAAGAAAAAATTCTTTTTTTGAAAATTAAAACATTGACACGATAGAAGGAAACGAATAAGATAAAATTAAAGTTGGTTTAAAGAAACTTTTTTAACCTTAATCATCATTGTTTGCTTGTTCCACATGTCACAACATTTTTTGCTTATGCATATGATGGGCGGCAAACAAATTTTTTTGACTTTATTTTGCATTAAGGAAACTTTTATACCTTTATACAACTTTCGAGGAGGATGCATATGAAAAAGTGGATAGTTGTGTGGACTGCTTTATTATTGTTGTTTGGGTGTGAAACGAAAGAACATAAAAAAGACGTCATCTATATTGTCGCTACGACAGGGCAAATTGCTGATCTAGTTGAACGTGTCGGAGGAGAGCATGTTCATGTAGAAGCATTAATGGGGCCAGGGGTAGATCCGCATTTGTATAAAGCGACACAAGGAGATATTCAAAAGCTAAGTCAAGCAGACGTCATTTTTTATAACGGTCTTCATTTAGAAGGGAAACTAGGGGAAATATTTTCTAAAATGTCAAAAACGAAAAAGGTTGTCCCAATCAGTGAAGCAATTCCAAAAGAAAAATTAATTGACGTAGATGGAGTATATGATCCGCATATATGGTTTGACCTTGATTTATGGAGCTATGCTGTTCGAACAGTAAAGGATGAGTTAAGTGCGATCGATCCGAAACATAAACAAACTTACGAAGAACGAGCAGAAGAATATATCTCCCAACTGATGAAATTAAAAGAAGAAGCAAAACGAGAAATCAGCTCTATTCCAAAGCAGCAGCGTGTTTTAATTACAGCGCACGATGCCTTTCATTATTTTGGGCGTGCATATGATATTGAAGTAGTTGGATTGCAAGGATTAAGTACGGATGCAGAATATGGACTAAAAGATGTGCAACAACTTGTTGATTTAATCGTGTCTCGAAATATTCAAGCGGTGTTTGTGGAAAGTAGTGTATCGAAAAAAGCGATCGAAGCAGTTGTCGAGGGAGCGAAACAGCGTGGACATCATGTCTCGATTGGTGGGGAGCTCTTTTCAGATGCGCTCGGGCGAAAAGGGACAGAAGAAGGAACATTCATTGGTATGTATCGTTACAATGTCAAAACGATTACACAAGCGTTGAAAGGGGAATGAAGATGAATCCGTTAGTTGTAGAACAAATGACAGTTGCATATGACCGGCAGCTTGTATTGGAGAATGTGTCGTTTTCTGTTCCTGAAGGAAAGTTAGTCGGGGTGATCGGCCCAAACGGAGCGGGAAAATCAACGTTAATGAAAGCAATGTTAAATTTTATTCCGCGCATGCACGGACATGTTTTCGTATACGGTCAACCATATGAAAAGCAACGCCATCTTGTTGGATATGTTCCACAACGAAATTCGGTCGATTGGGATTTTCCGACGAATGCGCTTGACGTCGTATTAATGGGGAGATACGGTCATATCGGATTATGGAAACGACCGAGAAAAGAAGACATAGATATGGCTATGCAATGTTTAGATAAAGTTGGCATGTTGCCGTATGCAAAGCGACAAATTAGCCAATTATCTGGTGGGCAACAACAACGTGTATTTTTGGCGCGTGCGCTAGCACAAGACGCTTCCATTTATTTTATGGATGAACCGTTTGTTGGGGTAGATGCAGCCACAGAAAAAGCGATTGTCCAACTGTTAAATGAATTAAAAACGCGTGGAAAAACAGTATTAGTCGTTCATCATGATTTGCAAACGGTACGGGATTATTTTGATTACGTTTTACTGCTAAATAAACGTGTCGTTGCATTTGGAGAGACAGAAAGTGTATTTACGTATGACCATATTCAAAAAACGTATGGTGGAAAAGTGACTTTTCTTTCTTCCACACATATTGTGGGGTGAATAGGATGGATATTAATGTTCAATGGGTATTTACAAGCATGGCTTTGCTTGGATTAGCCAGCGGGATGATCGGAACGTTTGCCTTGCTAAAAAAACAAAGTTTAATAGGAGATGCGATGGCGCACGCTGCTCTTCCTGGTATTTGTATCGCTTTTCTTTTATATGGACAAAAATCGCTACTTCTTTTTCTCATTGGCGCTGCTTGTTCGGGATATATTGCGACGATATGCATTCAGTTTATTGTGAAACATACGCGTGTAAAAGAAGATGCCGCGATCGGTATTGTGTTGTCTGTATTTTTTGGTTTAGGCATTGTGCTATTGACATGGATTAATCAACATGAAGGCGGAAATCAAAGTGGAATTCATGACTTTTTGTTTGGAAAGGCAGCGTCATTGACTGGAAGTGATGTCAATGTGTTAACTGTAACAGCTGTAACGGTCATTATTATGATTCTCATTTTCTTTAAAGAGTTTAAAATCATTACATTTGACCGAGCGTTTGCGCAAGGAATTGGTATACCCGTATCGCTGTTAAATGGTGTGCTTATGTTTTTAATCGTTTCTGTTGTTGTTATTGGTTTACAAGCAGTAGGCGTTGTGTTAATGTCCGCACTACTTATTACCCCCGCATTAGCTGCGAGATATTGGACAGAAAAACTTGAATGGATGACGTTATTAGCCGGGGGATTCGGTGCTTTATCAGGGGTGGCCGGGGCATATATTAGTTTAATCGCCTATGCACCCACTGGTCCACTTGTTATTATTTTTGCGACGGTGCTGTTTATTTTTTCATTTCTATTCGCTCCGAAACGTGGTTTATGTAGCAAAATGATTCGGCGCCATATAGAAAGAAAAAAATTGCAATCTCAACAACTGATGTATAAGCGAGGAGAGCAACTATGAGTTATACGATGTGGATTTTACTCACTGCATCTCTTGTCGGCATCAACTGCGGATTAGTCGGTACATTTCTTGTGTTGCGAAAAATGTCAATGCTGTCCGATGCCATTAGCCATAGTGTGTTGCTCGGCATTGTTGGAGCGTATATGGTCAGTCATCATCTGCAAGGTGTGTCTATGCTCGTTGGTGCATTAATTGTTGGATTGCTCACGACATTTCTCGTTCAATGGCTGCATCAAAAAGGGGTTCAAAATGATGCAGCAATCGGAGTTGTGTTTACATGTTTGTTTGCTATCGGTGTTGTTCTCATTTCTCTCTTTGCAGATCGTGTCCATTTAGATGTTGAACATGCATTAATGGGAGAGATTGCATTTGTGCCTTGGGATGTGCTTGAAGTCGGAGGCAAAAGCATCGGTCCGAAAGCGATTTGGTTGCTTGGATTTGTTTTAGCTATCAATATATTTTGCATCGTTTTTGCTTACAAAGAATTAAAAATTAGCTCATTTGATTATGAAATGGCAGTCACGCTCGGCATTCCGGTTGTATTGATTCATTATGTATTAATGGGAATGTTGTCATTAACGACCGTTGCATCATTTGATAGTGTTGGTGCCATTTTAGTAGTAGCGATGCTTATTGTACCGAGTGCGACGGCATACTTATGGACGGATCGGCTAAGTGTGATGCTTATATGCAGTGCGCTCATTGGTGTGTTAGCGTCGATGATCGGTTACATGATTGCAACGGTATTCAATGTATCTATTTCCGGAGCGATTGCTGTATCAACAGGTGTCATCTTTTTTCTCTCTTTATGGATCGCTCCGAAACACGGACTATTACGAAAGTGGTTAAAAAAATCTCCTGCCTAGGCAGGAGATTAATCTTTTATTGAGGAAAGAAACGCATCCACGATGCTTACATCATTTGTAATAAGAAAAGCAGGAAGTAATGCAATAATTGTCACAACCGTCGCATAAGAGACAATAATATTTTTCACTATTTTCACTGTGCTCACTTCCTTTTGAATTTATTTTCTTATTTTTCTGTCATTTTGTCAACTTCTTTTTATAAGCAAAATGTTTATAAGAAAATGGTATAATAAAAAAATAGTTGTTTGAAAGGGGGGGATACGGTGCGAATACGAGATTGGGATCGGAATTTACGCATTCGTTTAATTGGAGAGTCATTGGTCGGGGTTACATTTTGGATGATATTTCCTTTTATCGCTATTTATTTTTCAGAGATGTTTGGTAAAGAAAAAACAGGTATATTACTTGTTATTTCGCAATTATTTTCCGTGATTGCTAATTTGCTTGGCGGGTATTTGGCTGATCGATTCGGAAGAAAAAAAATGATGGTGTTTGCTGCTTGTGGACAAGCGCTTGCTTTTTTGTTATTTGCATTGGTCAATTCTCCGTTATTTTCATCGCCGTTCATGAGTTTTATTTGTTTTGCTCTTGTAGGGGTATGTGGTTCACTTTATTGGCCTGCTAGCCAAGCGATGGTGGCTGATGTTGTTTCGGAAAAAGATCAAAGTCGCGTTTTTGCCGTGTTTTACACGATGAATAACGTCATGGTTGTCATCGGTCCGCTGCTCGGTGGAATATTTTATCCTGAGCATCGTTTTTTCCTATTTTTAATCGGGGGAACGTTTTGTGCTATCGTCGCGATTGTTCTTTCCATTTATTTAGAGGAAACAGCACCGATATGGAGAAAAACAACAGGGACGTGGTATATGTTTTTTGTTGAGCAATTCAACAATTATCGTCTCATTGCAAAAGATCGGACGTTCCTTTTATTTATTGTTGCTGGTATTCTTGTGGCACAAACGTTTATGCAACTCGACATTTTACTTCCTGTTTACATAAAGGAAGTTGTTTCGAAACAAACATTATTTTCTGTTGGTTCATGGTCACTTTCGTTGAGCGGGGAGAAAGCGTTTAGTGTCCTAATTGCTGAAAACGGATTGCTTGTCGCTTTATTTACGGTAGCTGTGACGAAGTGGATGGAAAACTATAAAGAAAAATGGGTGTTTGTCTTTTCTTCACTCTTTTACGGAATCGCCATTTTTCTTTTTGGCCAAACCACATCGCTATGGATGATGGTCTTTTTAATTGCTTTATTTACGTTAGCAGAACTGATGACAGTCGGCTTACAACAAACGTTTGTTGCTAAATTAGCACCTGAACATATGCGCGGACAATATTTTGCTGCAGCGAGCTTACGTTTTACGCTTGGGCGCATGATGGCACCACTCGCTTTGACGTTGCCGTTTGCGTATCATTGGACGTTTTTTATCTTAACGTTACTTGCCGTATGTAGTGCTTGGCTGTATGCGATCATGTTTCGAGCGATGGAGGAAAAGCAAGCATGATTATTCTCATTCGGCACGGAAAGCCTGTTTGTAAAAGAGGCGGATGGATGACGAGAGAACAATTAATCAACTGGTTAAAAGCATACGATGAGGCGATCGTTTATGACGAGCCTCTATCGTATGCGGAAGCAAAAGAAAAAATAAAATGCGCATCTGTCGTCCTTGTTAGTTCGCTTGCTCGCGCTCGCCATTCAGCGTCTTTATTGCAACCAGCAAGTCCAATTGAGGAGCACAAATGGCTAAATGAAGCCCCACTCCCTCAACCGCCAAAGTGGATGAAAGGTGTATATCCGCTATGGATGTGGCTTATTTTGTTGCGCTTGCTATGGTTTTGTGGATATGGAGAGGAGCCTTATACCAAAACAAAGCAGCGAGCGATGAAAGCGGCACAACAGCTCGTCCACTATGCTCGAACGGGAACCGTTGTCGTCATTGGACATGGTTGGTTTCATTTGCTTGTTAGTCGGCAACTCAGACGATATGGTTGGCTTGCAAAAAAGAAAAAATGGGCGTATTGGGAAGCTGTGACGTTGTCGTTGACAAGGCGCACACCGTGATGTACATATATGATGTGTAGCCCCTTCTTTTTCTCATATTTTCCCTTTTCTTCTCATACATATGATGATGTAAATATGAGAAAAAGAGGGGAAATACGTGTGAATGAACAAGGGGGATTACAAAAAGAAGCGATGACACGAAGCGAACGACGAAAACGAAAACGACAATTTGTTTTTGTGTGTTTATTATTCGTTGTAAGCGCGTGTGTCGTCGGGGCATGGGGAATGGTGAAACGAGAGACGAATGAGCAAAAAGTAATCGAGCAATTCATCATCGCGTTGCGTCAAGAAGATGTACATACGTTGCGTCAATTTATTGATGTACCATTAAATCATAAGTCGCTCTCACCGCTTTTTGCGTATTTGCGCCAACACCCAGAAGGCTATGACCGAATAAGAAAAGAGTTAGAGCGGCAAAAAGATGATCGAGTTTACATAAAAGGATTAACGTCAACTCCGCCGATTTTTTTAATGAAATTGTCGCAAGGAACATACAAATTTGAGCCCGCGTTATATCACGTCTATGTACAAACGAATGAGAAAGGGGCGCGTATTTTTATTAACAACGATTATGTTGGAGAAACGAATGTGCCGCTAACGAAAGTCGGGACATATGTTCCTGGCTTATACGAAGTGAAGATCGCTACGGATGAACACGAACGAACGGAAACAATATCACTTTTCGGCGGTGAACGCATTCGGATGATCCGTCTTGATTTCAATTAAAAGGATGCAGCGATACGTTGCGTCTTTTTTTATGAACAATTGAAACATATCTTCTCGCTCGTACGTAATACAGTCAGCGTTTCCATTTAGTAAAAAATCATAGTAAAATAAAGGATCATAGACGATTGGAGGAAAACGATGAAACGATTCATTCGAACGATATGGCGATGGTTTGTGTCATGGAACGTGGGATTATTTAGTGCTCTCATTTCGTTGCTTGCATTTCGTTTGCCGTTTTTTATTTCATTTTTGATCGGTGCAAGCATAGGGGTGATGTATTCACTGTATATGAAGAAAAAAGAAAAGAAAAATCTATTATATGATTTTAAGGATGAGCGATTGAAAGATGCGAAAAAAAAGGTTCGGAAAATCGGAAAAAGTTTGTGGAGAATTCGTTCAGTTGCGATGTTTTCTAAACTTTCCCGTTTGTACTCCATCTGTCAAAAAATAATTGAAATTGTCGAAAAACAACCGGATCGTCTCGCTGTCGCGCAACCGTTTTTTAACACAACATTGGACTCCATTGTTACAATTATTGATAAATATATTTATTTAACAAAACAACCCGTAAAAAGCGAGGAGATTCGTCAAGCAATTCATGAAGCAGAGGAAGCGCTTAGCCTTGCGCTAACGAAAGCAGAAAACGAACTGTTGGACATGCTTGAAGAAGATTTGTTTGATTTAAAGACGGAAGTAAAACTTGTGAAACATACGATTGCATCAGAGGATCCCCTTTCTTTACCAACAAAACATACAGTAACAATAACGGAGGAGAAAAAGCATGAGCAAAAACGATGAAATGCTTTGGACAAGTTCGATCGATTCGTTGCTTGCTAATCCATTTGGTGAAGTGACAGAAGTAACGGACAAGCCATCATCTTCGCGGTTCATTGACCAATTAAAAGAAGAACATCGTCAAAAAGCGTTAGCACTTGCAGAACAAATTGATCCCCGCAATCATCAAGCTATTTTACAATATGGAGTAGCAGCACAAGCGGAGTTGTCACGCTTCTCACATTCGATTTTAAACCATGTGCAGAAAAAAGATGTTGGACCTGTTGGAGAAGTCATTCAAGAGCTAATGACAAAAATGAAAGAAGTAAACGTTGAAGATTTTGCAATGAACAAAAAAAGCTTTTTCGCGCGCATGTTTCAATCTGTCACACAGTCTGTGCAACATATTTTATCTAAATATCAAAAATTAGGTGTCGACATTGATCGGATTGCTGATCAACTTGAAAAACATCGCCAAATGTTATTTCGTGACATCATGATGTTAGAAACATTGTATGAAAAAAATAAAGAGTACTTTGATGCCTTAAACATTTACATCGCCGCAGCTGAGTTGAAGCTCGAACAACTGCGAACAAAAACGATTCCAGAGCTAGAGAAAAAAGCGTTACAGTCACAAAATCAAATGGATGTGCAAGAAGTAAATGATATGATTCAATTTGCTGACCGACTTGAAAAACGCATTCATGATTTAAAATTAAGTCGGCAAATTACGATTCAAACGGCACCACAAATTCGGCTCATTCAACATGTCAATCAAACGTTAGTCGAGCGCATTCAATCGTCCATTTTGACAGCCATTCCGCTTTGGAAAAATCAGCTTGTTATCGCACTAACACTCCTTCGACAAAAGAAAGCGGTAGAAGCGCAAAAAGCGGTAACAAAAACGACGAATGAGCTGTTGTTGCGCAACTCAGAAATGTTAAAAATGAATACAATTGAAGCGGCAAAAGAAAATGAAGAAGGGCTTGTCAGCATCGAAACGTTAAAGAAGACGCAAGAAAATTTATTAGAAACACTCGAAGAAACGTTAAAAATTCAACAAGAAGGTCGCATGAAGCGTCAGCGAGTAGAGCAAGAGCTTATCGACATGGAAGAACAATTAAAACAACGACTACTTACGTTAAAAAGGGCTGAATAATAAAATCAGCTCTTTTTTATTGATTTTATATACCTGTTAGGGTATGATGTGTAAGGGAGGTAAGACAATATGATTTATACAGTCATTGTTTTGTTCGTACTACATGCTTTGTATTATCGTTATGTACCTGTTCGTGGTGTCAAAGAGTTGACATCTTTATCATCATATGAACATGTGACGTTGCTTGATGTGCGTGACTACAATGAGAAAGATGAGATAAATGGAGCGCTCCGGATTCCGGTTGCGTACTTAAAACGTCATTATCAAGCCATTCCAAATCGTCAAGTGATCATTATTGCAAAAAGCCATTTAGAGAAAAATGTCGCGATTCGATTGCTTAGACGTTATCGTTTTTCTGTACAAGGATATTATATAAAAGAACATGAGCATGCAAATGCGTTAAAGATGGTAAAATGTCACTAACTGTTCAAACTTTATGAAATGATTGTTTGGTATAATACGGTTACACGTACTTGTATATGGAGGGGATAGATGATGAGAAAAATTGTTATTGTTGGCGGTGTAGCTGGAGGAGCTTCTGCCGCAGCACGTTTGCGTCGGTTAAGCGAAAAAGATGAAATCATTATGTTTGAACGAGGTGAATATATTTCATTTGCAAACTGTGGGCTTCCGTACTATATTGGGGATGTCATTCAAGAGCGAAGCAAGCTACTTGTACAGACGGTTGATGGCATGTCCAAACGATTTCGCATTGATGTGCGCAATTTAAGTGAAGTCACAAGCATTAATCGTGAACGGAAAACGGTCACTGTCACCAATTTACGAACAAATGAACAGTATGAACAACCGTATGATGTTCTTATTTTGTCGCCAGGTGCCAAGCCGATCGTACCACCAATTCCGGGAATTGATGAGGCAAAAGCACTTTTTACGTTGCGCAATGTACCGGATACAGACCGTATTCGATCGTTTGTTGATAACGAAAAACCGAAACGTGCTGTCGTCATCGGTGGGGGATTTATTGGTGTAGAAATGGCTGAAAATTTGACAGAGCGCGGTGTACATGTGACGCTTGTAGAAATGGCAAATCAAGTGATGGCACCGATTGATTACGAGATGGCAGCAATTGTGCATACACATATGAAAGAACACGGTGTCGATTTAATTTTAGAAGACGGTGTGCAATCGTTTGAAAACGAAGGTCGACGCGTCGTATTAAAAAGCGGTCGTACGATCGAAACAGATATGATCATTTTAGCCATTGGTGTTCAGCCGGAAAGTCAGTTGGCGAAAGAAGCAGGATTGGAACTTGGTTTTCGTGGTGCCATTAAAGTAAATGAACATTTACAAACGTCTGATCCAAATATTTTTGCAATCGGTGATGCAATTGAAGTAAAAAGCTTTATTCACGGATTTGAAACGTTTATTCCGCTTGCATGGCCAGCGAACCGTCAAGGTCGACTAGTCGCCGACTACATTAACGGTCGCGATGTAAAGTACAACGGAACGCTCGGTACGTCGATTGCTAAAATTTTTCATATGACAGTAGCGGCAACAGGATTGAACGAAAAAATATTAAAACATCACGGTGTTGATTACGAAGTCGTTCACGTTCATCCAATGAGCCATGCAAGCTATTATCCAGGTGCAACGCAAATGACATTAAAGTTAATTTTCGATCGTCAAGGTCGAATTTATGGAGCACAAGCAGTTGGACAAGATGGAGTCGACAAGCGCATTGATGTCATTGCAACGGCGATAAAAGGAGGATTAACTGTATACGATTTGCCTGATTTAGAGTTAGCCTATGCGCCTCCATTCTCATCAGCAAAAGATCCAGTCAATATGGCTGGATATGTAGCGTCAAACGTGCTAGATGGCATGGTTGAGACGGTACAATGGCATGAAATTGATGACATTGTCGCTAACGGTGGGGTGCTTATTGACGTTCGCACACCGAAAGAATTAGAGACAAGAGGGATGATTCCAGGAAGCATCAACATTCCACTTGATGATTTGCGCGACCGTCTTCATGAATTGCCGAAAGATCAAACGATTTATGTCACATGTCAAGTCGGTTTACGTGGATATTTAGCAACGCGCATTTTACAAGAACATGGTTTTCAAGCAAAAAATTTAGACGGTGGTTATAAACTGTATTCAAGTGTAAAATAAGGGGGATTTACATGTTTGAAAATATTTTACCAACACAAGCGGACGTATTGCGTCATGAAGCAAATGTTGAAGTGCTAGACGTTCGTGAAGCACATGAAGTAGCGGCAGGAAAAATTCCAAACGCACGCCATATTCCGCTCGGCCAGCTGTTTGCTCGCTTAAACGAACTTGATCCGGACAAAACGTACATCGTCGTTTGCCATTCCGGTGGTCGAAGTGCATTAGCGTGCGAATGGCTAGCAGAACGCGGTTTCCATGTAAAAAACATGGTCGGCGGCATGATGAGTTGGGAAGGAGAAGTGGAATAAAAGACTGGCGATGTGCCAGTCTTATTTTTTATTGCAAATATTTTTGTTGAATGCGCAACACTTCTTTCATCAACTGCTCTCCAATTTGAGGACGAGTACGATCATAAAGTGGTTGAAGATGATTAAGCCACTCTTTCTTTTGTTTGTCAGTGAGCCAATGAATGTTTATGCGTTTTGAGTGAATAATTTCGTTGAGTTGCTTTTCGTTAATAATTTTTGCGTGAGTTTTCATCCAGTCTGTTGTTTCGTTCAATGCTTCAATAATGATTTGTTGTTGGTTTTTTGTTAAATTATTCCAAGAAGATTCATTCATTAGCACAACATATCCAAGATACCCATGATTGCTAATTGTCATATATGGTTGCACTTCATAAAATCTTTTTGAATAAATGTTGGAAATTGTATTTTCTTGTCCATCAACTTGCTTATAATACAATTCACGAAATGTGTCATGAAAAGGGGCTACTTTTGGGATTGCACCGAGCAAGCGAAATTGTTCTTGGATGACCTCACTTGGCATTGTGCGAAATCGTAACCCATGAAAATCGTTTGGCTGTACAATCGGACGTACGCTGTTTGTTACTTGCTTGAAGCCATTCTCCCAAAACGCCAATCCTTTAATGTGAAAAGATTGTAGTTTTGAAAACAAAATATGACCAATTTTCCCTTTAAGCGCTTCTTCAACAGCTTCGTTATTTGGAAATGCAAACGGTAAATCGAGTACTTGCCATTCTGGAATAAGAGTTGTTAATTTTGAATAGGCCGGTGCAATCATTTCTACTTTTCCTTGTTTTAATGCTTCTATTTCTTCTTCATCTGTAAACAATGTTGCATTCGCATAAATTTCAACTTTTATTTTTCCGTTTGATTTTTCAGCCACGAGTGTAGCAAACTTTTGTGCCGCTAATCCTTTTGGGGTATGTTCTGCGACAACATGACTAAAACGAATGGTAAGTTGGTCTTGAAGTCCTTCTTGTTCGTCGTCATATGGAAGAGAAGTCATTGATGAAAACGAAGGGATGAGCCAGTAAAACCAAGAGATAATTATAACGATTGAGAAAATGCCCCATTTTACATTCTTCATCTTTATCACCGTGCATTGTGTTTGTATAATTAATTATACATTATACAAGAAAATTTCGAATGGATGAACAATTCATGAAAAAGATATCGGTCAGATGGAAAATTTTAATGTTATCTATGGTCATTGTTCTCGTTAGTATTGCGGTTGGAAGTGCTATTGTCATTAGTCACGTTATTCAATTAAAAGAACAGTCTCTTAGAGAACGATCTCTTTTGATCGCTCGAACGGTGGCACAAATCCCTGAAGTAAAGAAACATGTACAACGCAAAGAAGGATGGCAAACGATTCAACCGATTGTTGAAAACATCCGAACGATTTATCATGCGAACTACATCGTTGTCATGAACATGGAACGTGTTCGCTTTGCTCATCCTTCTTATGAGAAGCTTGGCACAATTTCTTATGGTGAGGATGAGATTGAGGCATTTACAGAACATACATATACGTCAAAGGCGAGAGGAGATCTAGGTATTTCTGTTCGTGCATTTACCCCGATTATGAACGAAAACCACCAACAAGTAGGGGTCGTTGTCGTCGGTCATTTGTTGCCATCTATAAAAGAATCATTAAAAGATTTTAAAAGGGAAATTATTTGGACATTAATCATTACAATTAGTTGTGGTGTTGTTGGTTCATTATTGCTCGCGAATCACTTAAAAAAAGAAATGTTTGAGCTAGAACCACATGAACTTACACGTTTGCTTGTAGAACGAACAGCTACGTTTCATGCCATGTATGAAGGGGTTATTGCAATTGATAAAAAAGAAAGAATTACAATTTTTAATGAAAAAGCCAAGCAAATGATGGGAGTAGACGGAGAGGTCATTGGAATGTGTATTCGTGAAGTTATTCCCGATACACGCTTGCCAGAAGTACTATATTCTAAAAAAGCTGTATATCATCAAGAAATTATTGTCGGTAACCGCTTAATTGTAAGTAATCGTATTCCGATTGAAGTGAATGGTAATATTGTTGGTGCAGTTGCGATTTTCCAAGATCGAACAGAAGTGGCGAAAATGGCTGAAGAGTTAACGGGTGTACGTGCTTTCATAGAGGCACTCCGCGTGCAAAATCATGAGTATATGAATAAGTTACATACGATTGCAGGATTAATTCAGCTTGGTAAAACAAGTGAAGCGCTCGCTTATGTGTTTGAAGAAAAAGAAGAACAAGAGTCACTGATGTATTTTTTACGCACACGTATTCGTGATGAAAGTGTAGCCGGGTTACTTTTGAGCAAAGTGTCACGGGCAAAAGAAATCGGTGTATCGTTTATCATTGATCGCTCAAGCATGTTGTTATCGTTTCCACCGCGTTTAGATCGGCACGATTTTGTCATTTTGCTTGGTAACTTAATAGAAAATGCTTTTGATGCGTGTTTGGCAACGGAGAGAGAAGAAAAATTTGTTGAGTTATGGATAGGAGAACAAGAAGACGGATGGACAATTGTCATTGAAGATAATGGAATAGGAATGAAAGAAGAGGAAAAGAAGCGCATATTTGATTATGGATATACAACAAAGGATGGGAGTCATCAAGGAATTGGCATGCATCTCATTTACAATATTTTAAAGAAGAGTGATGGGGATATGAAGCTCGAAACATCGTGGCAAATTGGAACAACGATTGTGATTTCATTTTCAAGAAACAAGGGGGAAAAATTGTGATTCGCATATTACTTGTAGAAGATGATCCGATGGTACAACAAATTAATAAACAATTTGTTGCCCAAGTGGAAGGAGTTTCAGTCGTAGGAACAGCAGTAAACGGAGAAGATGCGTTAGAAAAGTTGGAGAAGTTGCGGCCGGATTTAATTTTGCTCGATGTATATATGCCGAAAATGGACGGGATACAAACCATTCGTTTATTTCGGGAAAGAGGATATCAAGTCGACGTCATTATTGTATCAGCAGCAAGTGATGCAGAAACCATTCAAACGATGTTACGCAATGGGGTAGTAGACTACATCATTAAACCATTTCAGTTTGAGCGCTTAAAACAAGCGATTGAACGATATCAATCATTACGAAAAACGTTAAAAGATAAACAGGTGACACAACAAAAAATTGATGAGTGGATGTACAGGCATACTCAAAAGCAACAAATTAGTTTACCGAAAGGATTAAATGAGGCAACGCTTCGACAAATCGAACAATATATGCTTCAAACGCCGGATGCCCATTCGGCAGATGAAGTAGCAGAAGCTATCGGTATCGCTCGAGTCACGGCAAGACGTTATTTAGAATATTTAGAGAACATCGGTGAAGTGGAAAAAGAAGTACAGTATGGGACAATAGGTCGTCCGATTCACCGCTATCGAAGACCAAAAAGAACAAAATGATCAATATGTTCAAAATATTCCCTCCTTTAAATGAAAGCGATATCATTTAAGTCGTAATCATTGATAGGGGGGAATTTTTCATGAAGAAAATGGGCTTTTTGTTTATGCTCATCTTGCTTGTTGGAGGATTGTTTGCTTGTAGCAATTCGCAATCGACGAGCACAAACACGACAGAAAAGAAAAAAGAGGAAGCGTCAAGCGAGCCGATTGTGATTAAGTTTTCACATGTTACAGCACCAGATAGCCCAAAAGGAAAAGCGGCTGATTTATTTAAACAACTAGTCGAAGAGAGAACAAAGGGAAAAGTAAAAGTAGAAGTGTATCCATCGAGTCAATTGTTTGATGATGATAAAGCGATTCAAGAATTGCCGCGAAACACTGTACAGTTAATCGCACCATCAACAACAAAGCTTGTCAGCTATGACCCAGCTTTCCAAATTGTTGATATGCCATTTTTGTTCACAAGTGATGAAGCGGTATATAAATTTTGGGATGGAGAAGGTGGCCAAATTTTATCGAAAAAACTAGAAAAATATAATATTAAAGTTTTAGCGATGTGGGCAAATGGGGATAAGCACTTTACTAACTCTAAGCGTCCATTGAAAAAGCCAGAAGATTTTAAAGGACTCAAGTTCCGTACACAAACGGGAAAAGTGCTTGATGAGCAATTTGCTGCGTTAGGTGCATCTGCAGTACCAATGGGATTTTCCGAAGTATATGTTGCTTTACAACAAGGTACTGTCGATGGACAAGAAAATACGTTTAACAACATCGATACGCAAGGATATGCCGAAGTACAAAAATATTTAACAGTATCTGGACACGGGCGTTTAGATTACCTTTTATTAACAAATACAAAGTTTTGGGATAGCCTTCCTGAAGACGTTCGTAAAACGTTAGAAGAAGTTATTGTAGAAGTGACTGAACAACAGCGGAAATGGTCTGAAGAGTTAAACAAAGAGTCATATGAAAAGCTAAAAGCAAGTGGAATGGAAGTATACGAGTTGACGAAAGAAGATATTGAAGAGTTCCAAAAGGCTATGCAACCTGTCTATGAAAAATTCGCAGATAGTATCGGTCAAGATTTGATCGAATTAGCGAAAAAAGCAAACGAATAAATGAACGGAACAACCTGGAGTTTTCCAGGTTGTTTCTATCAGGGGAGGAAGCGAGTGTGCAAAAGTTGAAGCATGTTATTGAAGCGCTAGAAGATTGGATTGCTGGTCTATTTATTGTTGGAGGATTATTTCTTATTTTAATAGGTGTTGTTATGCGCTATGTGTTCAACTCACCTTTAAGTTTTGTAGAAGAATACGCGGGGTATATGGTTGTGTGGGGAACGATGATTGGAGCGGTTGTTGCATTGCGAGATAATCATCATATTCGTATCGATATGTTTTATCGTTTGCTTTCAGAGCGAGTAAAAAAAGCTGTTGATATATTTGCTAATATCGTTGGGCTCATTTTCGCATTATTTCTTGTTGTTTACGGTATAAAAGGTATTTTTTTAGATGAGTTCAGCGCTTATCGAATGGGGATTGTTTCAATCGGTGAAGGAGTAGAGTTGTGGAAAGTATATATGGTCATGCCGTTAATGGGAGTGTTAATGGTGCTTCGTTTTATCATTCGTCTCGTTCGTGTGGTGAAAGGATTGCCTGAATCAGATTATGAGCATAAAGGTGTGGAACAAGTATGATGACTGTAGGCTTATTTACTGTATTCGTAATATTAATGTTACTGCGTGTCCCTGTCGCGTTTTCTTTAGCTTTGTCTGCCCTTCTATTTTTGCCTTTTCTTAATTTTCATTACGAAAGTGCGGTTGTTGAAATTTTTTCAGCACTTAATCATACATCCCTAATGGCTATTCCAGGATTTGTATTTGCGGGTATTATTTTAGCTAGGGGAGGTATTTCTAAATATTTGATTGATGGATTGCGTGCATGGGTTGGTCATTTACCTGGAGGAATGGCAGTAGTGACTGTATTAGCATGTGCGATTTTTGCGGCTATTTCTGGCTCTAGTCCCGCTACTGCAGCAGCAATTGGTTCAATCATGATACCAGCTATGGTGCAAGCGGGGTATAGTAAAAAATATGCAATGGGACTTGTTGCAGCAGCTGGAACACTTGGAATTTTAATACCACCTAGCATTCCGTTAATCATGTATGGATACGTTGCGGAAAATAAAGCTACGATTAATAAATTATTTATGGCAGGCATCATCCCAGGGCTTTGTTTGACAGCGATTATTATCGTGTCAGCGATTGTATACGCGAGAAAAAATGGATTTGGGCGTGGAAAAAAGGCGACGTGGTCGGAAAGATGGATTTTAACATGGAAGGCAATGCCTGGTGCTCTCATGCCGATTTTAATTCTTGGTTCAATTTATACAGGGATGGCCACACCAACAGAATCTTCTGTAATTGCTAGCGCATATGCAGTGATCGTTTCGCTCCTTATTTATCGCGAATTAAAGTGGGGAGACTGGCGCCCTATTTTACGCGAGACGGTTCACATTAGCTCGATGATTTTTATGATTATTGCATCTGCTATTTTATTTAAACAGTATTTAACGTTAGCTCAAGTACCGCAAATGATTGCACAATGGATTATTGAGCATGAATTTAACAAATGGATATTTATTTTACTCGTAAATTTGCTGTTCTTTGTGCTTGGCACATTTTTAGAGGCAATTGCGATCATTTTAATTACGCTACCAATTTTCTTGCCTGTACTTGAGAGTCTTGGCATTAACGTATATCATTTTGCGATTATTATGACGGTAAACTTAGAAATTGCGATGATTACGCCACCTGTTGGCTTAAACCTGTTCGTTGTGAGCGGTATTGCGAAAGAGCCTCTCGAAAAAGTGATTCGCGCCATTGTACCGTTTTTACTCATTATGCTTATCCAACTCGTTTTAATTATTGTTTGGGAAGATTTGTCGACATTTCTTATTCGTTAAAACCTCTCTAAAGATGGAGAGGTTTTTCTTTTTCGATGATTTATTGTAAAATGAAAGACATGTATTGGAAGAGAGATATGAATGAAGGGGAATACGTATGTGGAAAAATAAAAATATTATTCTTATTTTCATAGGGGAGTTTATTGCAGGGATTGGCTTATGGCTCGGAATTATTGGGAATTTAGAATTTATGCAGAAACATATTCCTTCTGACTTTGTGAAGTCACTTATTTTATTTTCTGGTTTGCTTGCTGGTGTGATCGTTAGTCCAATAGCGGGGAGATGGATTGATACATATAACAAAAAACATATTCTTCTATACGCTGGAATCGGTCGTGTAGGGAGCGTCCTTTTTATGTTATTCGCTTTAAAATATGAATCTATTTTTCTCATGATTTGTTTTATGATCTCGATTCAAATAGCGGCAGCTTTTTATTTTCCAACGTTGCAAGCCATTATTCCACTTGCGGTAACGGAAGAGAAGCAATTGATGACCGTCAATGGAATGCATATGAACATTTCTGCACTATCACGTATTGCTGGTACTGCTTTCGGTGGTGCACTACTGATGATTACGAGTTTACAAACGTTATATATTGGAGCGATAGTTGCATATATTTTACTATTTTTCCTTACGTTTTTTATTGATATAAAAGAAGAAAGGCGTGAAACAAAACACAATAAGAAAGAAAAACAGCGATTTACAGACATATTTCCAATCATTCGTCAATTGCCTATCGTTTATATTGCAGTTGTTTTAACGATTGTTCCTCAGCTATTTATTGGCGGATTTAATTTAATGGTCATCAATATTAGTGAATTGCAACATGACCCGTCAATTAAAGGATGGCTATATACTATTGAAGGAATCGGATTTTTATTCGGAGCGTTTTTCATTAAATATGCTGCTCATGAAAAAGCGTATATAAAATGGATGTATGCATTAACATGTTTCATTGCTTTTGCACAACTATCTCTACATTTTGCTCATATCAAATGGGTTTCGCTCGCTTCTTTTGGATTGTTCGGTATATCTGTCGGTTGCTTTTTTCCAATGATTGCGACCATTTTTCAAACAAATGTTCCAAAGCTATACCACGGTCGATTTTTTTCATTTAAAAATATGTTTGATCGCGTGACGTTCCAAATCGTATTGTTAGCTTCTGGATTTTTGTTAGATACCATTGGATTAGAAAATATGGTCGTTTTGTTTGGATCTTTATCACTTTTGTTAATGACATACACGATGTTTCGTAAAAAAGAAGAGTTAAAAAGCGAAGGAGCATAAATCCCTTCGCTTTTAACCAATAATAATGCGTTCTTTTGGATAATGGTACGTCTCTTTTGGATGGTTGCCGCGAATAAGAAACAAAAACGATAAAATGCCAATTCTCCCAATAAACATTAAGGCAGTAATGACTAGTTTTCCAAATGTGCTTAGTTGGGATGTAATTCCCATGGATAAACCCGTCGTTCCAAATGCAGAGCATACTTCAAAAACGATTTCGATCATTGTAAAAGGCTCTGAAAAAGAAAGAAACACAACGGCTAAAAAGCAAAGAATAAAGGCTGTTCCAAACACAATAAACGACTTTAATATATCTTCATGATGAATCTCTCGTTGAAACACTTTAATCGAGTTTTTCCCTTTCGCATAAAAGAAAATCGTTAACATCACAATAGCAAACGTCGTCGTTCGAATCCCTCCACCAACACTGCTTGGAGAGGCACCGATAAACATGAGGACACTTAAAACTAGTAGCGTAGGTTCAGAAAAGTCTGCGACATTCATCGTTGCTAGTCCACCGTTGCGGGAAGAAATGGATTGAAACAACGCATAAAAAAGCGATTCATGCCATGTTTTGTCCGCAAAAAAACGATTCCATTCAATGAATAAAATAAACCATGTCCCGAATAAAACGAGAAGAAAAAATGTGACGGTCGTTAATTTCGTGAAAAGCGAAAAACGATATTGTTGCTTTTGGCGATGGAAGAAAAATTCTTTCACTTCAATAAGTACAGGAAAACCAATTGCACCTAAAACGAGCAAAATCATATGTATCGTTTGGACGAAATAATCGTGAGCAAATGGAATAAGCGACTGTCCTGTAATATCAAATCCAGCGTTCGTTGTTGCGCTCACCGATGCAAAGAAGCCTTGGAAAAACGCTTCTTTCCATGACGGAAAGTAACGGAGAAAATATACACCTAAAATCACCGCACCAATGATTTCAATAGTAATAATGAGCGTTAAAATTTCTTTCATTAGCTTTACTAATCCAGCAAATGTTGAACGGTTTTGATCTGTCATAATCAGTTGTCGTTCGCGAAACCCAATTTTTTTCCCAAACATAAGCCAAATAAATGTTCCAAGTGCCATAATGCCAATTCCGCCAAATTGAAGAATAAAAGCTAATACAAATATACCAGGCGTATTGAAAGTATGAGCTGTTGATACGACCGTGAGGCCTGTTACACTAATGGCGCTGACTGCGGTAAATAACGCATCAACAAAGCTAATTTTTACCCCAGGCTGATGAAAAATAGGAAGCCATAGTAAAAATGTCGATATGCAAACAGCTACAAAGTAAAATAAGACGATAAGCTGAACGGTAGATAGGCGCGATAATTTTCGAGATTTCACAGCTTTACTCCCTCGCATGTTTTCGTTTTACACATATTTTGATTTTGGCAAATGACAAAAAGGAATGCAAGTCTGTTTTTTCACGAAGCAATATTTGTATTTATAAATTTTGTTACATTTGATAAAATAGTGTTGCTCATTGATTCACAAAAGTGGAGGGGACAATCGTGAAGATGCGTGGAAAAATTGTAGCTGTATATATTCTGACCGTTTTTATATTAGTGGGACTTATTAACGGTATGATTTATGTTCAATTTCAATCATTAATCGCTAATAAAGTGATAACGACAAACGCTCAGCTTGCTTTGCAATTGATTGATGCGAAGTTTGTTGGGGAGTGGCAAATGAAAGACGGCAAACTGTATAAAGGAGAAGTAGAAATTAACAACAACGAGAAGGTCGTTGATTACGTAAAGGAAGTTGTTGGGGCAGACAGTACCATTTTTCTTAACGATGAACGTGTTACCACTACAATTATGAAAGATGGCGAGAGACAAATAGGAACGAAAGCAGATCCGAAAGTTGTACAGGAAGTCATTCATGGTGGAAAACGTTACATCGGTGAAGCAAACGTACTTGGGGAACCGTATGTAACGAGTTATTTACCCATTACAAACGACCGTGGTGAAGTCATCGGTATGTTTTTTGTCGGTATGCCAAAACAAATCGTCAATCAAGAGATTAATAATGTTATTGTAAAAGTCATTGCTATTTCTGCATTGTTTGTTATTGTTGGAGTCATCGCATATCATTTCTTTATTTCTATTCGAATTATGAAACCGTTACATATCGCCAAACAACATCTCGAACAAATGGCTAGCGGCGATTTTAGCAAGCAGGTACCTGAAAAACTTCTCGAGTCCAAAGACGAATTTGGCGAAATGGCGCGCGCGCTCGCTGAGACGAAAAAAGCGCTGCGACATATAGCTATGCACATTCAGACGCAAGCAGATGCCATCGACCAACAATCAAGCGCACTATCAGCTACTTCACAACAAATGTCTGCATCTACTGAAGAAGTGGCAGCAACGATGGAACAAGTATCGCAAGGAGCGGCCGCACAAGCGAACGATTTAGCCGATATGACCCATTCGCTTTCTTATTTAACAGAGAAAGTCGAACGTGTATATGTAGAACTTGAAAATGTCAAACAAGAGGCGGTTCGTACGTCTGAACGAGCAGATATTGGTAAAAAAGAAATGGATGTATTAATTGCTTCGATCGAACAAATTAAACAAGCGTTTGAAACGGTGACAAACCATGTTCGGACATTAACGACATCTGTACAGAAAATTAGTGGAATTACGGAAATGATTTCAACGATTTCGGATCAGACAAACTTATTAGCCTTAAACGCTGCCATTGAAGCGGCACGTGCTGGGGAGGCAGGAAAAGGGTTTGCTGTTGTTGCTGATGAGGTGCGTAAATTAGCTGAACAGTCTAAATCATTTACAGAGGACATCGTTCATCTCATTTCATCTATTAGTAAAAATACAGAAGATGTCATTCATACATCGGAAGAAGTGGAACACTTTATTAAAGATCAAGCAAATGCCGTCGAAAAAACGGTTCGTTCGTTTGCTGATATTTTAACATCCATTAGTCATATCGCACCTTTACTTGCTTCGACTGAACAAGCGATGGATGAAATTGTGAAAGAAAAAGATAAAGTGATTGCTCGTATTGAACAAATTAGTGCAGTGGCTGAAGAAAACTCAGCAGCAACAGAAGAAGTAACTGCTTCATCAGAGGAATTAACCGCATCAGCTCAAGAAGTAGCCGCAACCGCTCAACGGTTGTATGACATTGCAGAAAAGATGAAAGAAACGACCAATCGATTTACCGTGTAAAGCGACAGAAAATCTGTCGCTTTAAAAAACATTGTAAACGTTATCAAAACGAATTATAGTAAAATTAGGTGAAGACAATGGCACAAAAAAAATGGACAAGTATCTTAATTGTTTTGTTTGTTTTATTTCTGTACGTATTTTTCTACTTCATTATTGTGACACAGCAACTTGAAAGGACTGTTGCACGTTTGCAATATCAACCGAAACACATGTCCCAATATCCACATATTGTTTTAATATCTCAAGTATTTGATAATCCATATTGGAGAAAAATTGAGAATGGAGCAAAAGAGGCAGCAAAACAGTATAATATCAATATTGAATATACTGG
Organism: Anoxybacillus sp. ST70; assembly: GCF_019553625.1. Classification (NCBI taxonomy): domain Bacteria; kingdom Bacillati; phylum Bacillota; class Bacilli; order Caryophanales; family Anoxybacillaceae; genus Anoxybacillus; species Anoxybacillus sp. ST70. The sequence continues at coordinate 104,008 of NZ_JAHZOF010000006.1, read as the reverse complement.
TCCACTTCAAACAAGTATTGATGAACAAGTGAAATTGCTAGAAAAAGCGATTGCTTCTCGGGTAGATGGCATCATTGTTCAAAATTTAAAAGACGAAGCGTTTACACCGCTTATTGACAAAGCTATTTCGCGCAATATCCCTGTGATTACAATTGATGCTGACGCCCCGAAAAGCCGGCGCATCGCTTATGTTGGAACAAATAATTTTGAAGCAGGACAGCTGCTTGGAAAGGCAGTTGTTTCTCGCGTAGAAGGAGAGCGAGCGATTGGAGTAATCATTGGAACCGATACATCAGAAAACCAACGCCTACGTTTGCAAGGGTTTTTATCTGTTATTGCTGAGCATCCGCGCTTACAAGTTGTTTCCGTTACATCATCGAACATTTCTCGCATTCAAGCCTCGATTCAAGCGGAACAAATGTTGCGAAAACATCCGAATATTTCTGTTATGGTCGGCACGAGTGCGCTCGATGCGATTGGAATTCGAATGGCGGTAAAAAACTTACATCGTGAAAACATTCAAATTTTCGGTTTTGACGATGTGGAAGAAACAATGGAAGCGATTAAAGAAGGGGACATTGTGGCTACGGTCGTCCAAAAACCTTACGATATGGGATATTCCGCAGTTAAATTAATGGTTGACCATCTTTCTGGCAAACAAATTGATAAAGAACATTTTACAGCAATTGAAGTCATCGACCGTCAAAACGTTCAGCAGGGGAGAAACAAATGAAAATCCGGACGAAATTATTTGTTTTTATTCCACTTCTCGTTCTTTTATTGAATTGTATCGCGTTTTTTATTTTTCAAAGTGGAAAAAAGGTACAAGAAAGTTACGATGTCATGATGCAGCGCATTTTTTTATATAAACAAATTTCGCTTGAAACACAAGAAAATGTGCGTTTTTTAAGCAGTTATTTAATTCATCAAGATGAAAATAGCTATAAAGAGTTAATTGAACATAAAAAAAAATTAGAGGTGCTACAAAGTTTGCTAACTGAAAGAAAACTAGAAGGAAATGACGCTTTTATACTCGAAAACTATAAAAATATGCTGAGTGTATTTTTGCAAAGAGAACAGTCAATCATAAATCAACTGATAAACAAACACCTCACAGGATATGCTGATCAATATAACGAAATTGAAAAAATTGCTTCATTTATTCGCGAAGATAGTCAAGCGCTCGTTGATGTTGAACTAAGCTTATATCAACCGGTGTATAAGCAGATGTTACAACATACAGCACGAATGAATGAATTAGGCGGGATGCTGTTTATTTTAACAACGATTTTAAGCATCGTATTTGCAATATGGTTATCACGAACGATCGTCATTCCAATTCATCATCTTGTTCATGCGGCGAAAAACATCTCAGCGGGTCAACTGGACACGCGAATCCCCCGCTTTGATGGACATGATGAAATTGGTTTGCTCGGTAAAACATTTCAACATATGATTGAAAATTTGCGCATATTAATCTCTAAAAATATGGAAATATTAGAAAAAGAAAAACTTGTTCGTGAATTAGAGCTAAAAGCGCTCCAAAGTCAAATTAATCCTCACTTTTTATTTAATACGCTAAACGTCATTTCAAAACTTGCTTATATCGAAGGGGCAGAAAAGACAAGCGAACTCACCGTATCCACGTCGAACTTGTTGCGATACAACTTACGAAAGCTCGATCAGCCTGTTACGTTACGTGAAGAAGTAGAGCATGCAAAGGAGTATTTCGCTATTCAAAAAGCCCGTTTTCGCGATCGTGTGACGTTTCAACTTGAAATAGATGAGTCATGTTTAGACCAGCCGATCCCTTGTTTAACGTTGCAACCACTGATTGAAAACGCTTTTATTCATGGTATTGAAGGAATGGAAGAAGGAGCAAACATTCGATTAATCATCGAAGAAAAAAGAAATTGCATTCAAGTAACCATCGCCGATAACGGTGTAGGAATGCCATACGACGTGCAACGAGCAATTATGAACGCATCATATTCATTCACAAAAACAGGTCATTCCACTGGACTTGGATTAGAAAACGTGCTACGACGTCTGCAGCTTTTTTATGGAGTAGAGAAAATAATTGATATAAAAAGCGCACCAAACGAAGGTACAGCCATTATTTTACGACTGCCGAGGAGGGAGAGCGATGTACAAGCTACTTATTGCTGATGATGAGCCGCTAGAGCGTGAAGGGTTGCAATTGATGATTGAACGCGCATTTCCACAGACGTTTACTATTTTTCATGCTGAACATGGTCGAAGCGCCATTCAGCAAGTGGAACACCATCGTCCGCATATCATTTTTATGGATATTAAAATGCCGGGCATTCAAGGATTAGAAGCGATTGCGGAAATACGCAAAATGGATGCGCAAGCGAAAATTGTCATTTTAACAGCATACGATTACTTTACATATGCGAAAGAAGCAATTTCTTTAGGTGTTATCGAATACGTGTTAAAACCGGCTAAAAAGCAACAAATCATCGAGCTGTTGCAAAAATTGTTACATCAAATTACGGAAGAACAAGCGATGCGTGAACAGCAATTGACGGCTCGTGAAAAACTCGTTCAGCTGCAAGCGCTAAGTGAGACAGCTTGGACATGGTTGTTAATGGGGAAAATGGATGAATGTTCTGCCCATACATTTACCGGCATGGAATTTGAAAAGGGGTATGCAATGGTTATTGAATTAGAAAAAAGTGATGCGTCTGAGCGTGAAAAGTGGGAAGAAATAGTGAAACAATGTATAAAACAACAGCGACATTGTTTATGCAGCCCGCTTAGCCAAAGGCAAATGGCTATTTTTATTGAGGCTGAACAACATGAACGGATCATTTCTTTCGCTCAATCGTTGTTAAAACAGCTCGAGAAAGCATTGCAACAGCGCGTAAAGATAGGGATTGGTACGATTCGCTCGGGAGTAGATGGTCTGAAACGTTCATATAAAGAGGCGTGGACCGCGGTACGCTATGTATCATCATTTAGTCGAGCGATACATATTGATGATGTTCCGATCACGGACGAAGTGGAACAAATTCATATAAAGACAAATGGCAACGTCATTGAGCAAGTCGAAATGTTTTTGCACGAAAACTATTGCTATGATGTCACGCTTGAAGAGGTAGCAAAATACGTCCATTTAACACCGTATTATTTCAGCAAACTATTTAAAAAAGAAACAGGTCAAACGTTCATCGACTACTTAACACATTTGCGCATTGAAAAAGCGAAACAGTTGATGCGTGATGAAGGATTAACGGTGAAAGAAGCATGTTATCGCGTTGGATATAAAGATCCGAACTATTTTAGCCGTGTGTTTAAAAAAGTGACAAATATGACACCGACAGAATATCGACAAGAAGTGTGCGAGCGTCTATAAAGCGCTCGTACTTTTTTGTCTTATCGCAAAAAAATGCTAGTTTGTTCTTTTTCACACTTATGAAAACGTTTAAATTGTGCGAATATATCGCAAATAAGTGAAGAAAACAAAGAAAACGCTTTCTTTTCCTTATGGTACGCTTAACATGTAGACGATATGAAAAACAAGGGGGAATACATGTGAAATGGTGGAAACATGTCGCGAAAGGAGCGGCAACATTTGTTTTAGCTTCCGCATTAACAGCGTGCGGGGTTGTATCTTCAGGAAATGAAGGGGGAAGCGAATCGTCGAAAAAAGACGATGACAAAATTGTCATAGGACTTTCTATGGACACACTGAAGGAAGAACGTTGGCAGAGGGATAAAGAATTGTTTGAGGCAAAAGTGAAAGAGCTTGGAGGGGAAGTAAAAACGTTAGCGGCAAACGGAGATGATGCTGTGCAATTGAGCCAAGCCGAACAGCTCATTTCCGAAGGAGTAGATGTGCTTGTTGTGATCCCCCACAACGCTGAAGCCTCTGCTCCAATTGTAGATAAAGCACATAAAGAAGGAATTCCTGTAATAGCGTATGATCGATTAATAAAAAACGCAGATGTTGATTATTATGTTTCATTTGACAATGTGCGCGTCGGTGAAATGCAAGCACAAGCGATTGTAGAGAAAGCACCAAAAGGAAATTACGTTTACATCGGTGGAGCAGATACAGATAACAATGCCCATTTATTCCGCCAAGGAGCGATGAACGTATTAAAGCCACTTGAAGAAAAAGGCGACATTAAAATTGTTTACGATCAATTCTCAAAAGATTGGAAACCAGAAGAAGCGTTAAAAAATATGGAGAACGCATTAACAGCAAACAATAATAACATTCAAGCCGTTGTTGCAGCGAATGACGGAACAGCAGGTGGAGTCATTCAAGCGTTAGCCGCACAAGGATTGGCAGGAAAAGTACCTGTTTCTGGACAAGATGCTGACTTGGCAGCACTCCAACGAATCGTTGAAGGTACTCAAACGATGACAGTATATAAGCCAATTAAAGCTATTGCAACAAAAGCAGCGGAGATGGCTGTTGCTTTAGCGAAAGGCGAGAAAATCGAAACGAATCAAACTGTATCAAACGGCAAAATTGATGTTCCATCTGTTTTACTTGATCCAATTGCGGTAACAAAAGACAACGTATTAGATACAGTCATTAAAGATGGATATCACAAATTAGAGGACGTATTCAAAAACGTACCGAAAGATCAATGGCCAAAACAATGAAAACAAGGGGCTGGCTTTGCCAGACCCTTATTTTCAACATGATACAACGGGAGTGAAACGAATGTATGCGTTAGAAATGATGAATATTACAAAAGAGTTTCCCGGTGTGAAAGCGCTTGACCGCGTTAGTTTCAAAGTGAAAAAGGGAGAAATTCATGCGCTTTGTGGCGAAAATGGTGCTGGAAAATCAACGTTGATGAAAGTGTTAAGCGGACTATATCCAGCTGGCACGTATGATGGTGAAATTCGTATTGATGGCAAACCGGTCTCGTTTCGAAATATTGTTGATGCTGAACGAGCGGGCATTGCAATCATCCACCAGGAGCTCGCACTCGTAAAAGAAATGACAGTTGGAGAAAACATTTTTTTAGGACGCGAACCACGTAAATTCGGTGTCATTCAATGGGATCAATTGTATTATGAAGCGGAAACATGGTTAAAGAAAGTCGGATTAACGATTTCTCCACGAACAAAAATCCATTCACTTGGCATAGGTCAACAGCAATTAGTTGAAATCGCAAAGGCGCTCGCAAAACAAGCAAACATTTTAATTTTAGATGAACCTACGGCAGCTTTAACCGAAAGTGAAGTTGAAATTTTAATGGGTATTTTAGAACAGCTGCGGGCACAAGGAGTTGCGTGTATTTATATTTCTCATAAAATGCCAGAAGTATTTCGATTAGCAGATTCGATCACCGTATTGCGCGACGGAAAATCCATTGCGACACTTTCACGCGCAGAAACGAATGAAGATGAAGTTGTTGCGCTCATGGTTGGACGCGAATTGACAGAGCGTTATCCGTACGTCAAAAAAACGCCACGTCATGTCGTATTAGAAGTGAAAAACTATTCCGTTTGGCATAAAGAAAAACCGATGAAAGTTAACGACGGTATTCATATGACTGTTCGTGCTGGGGAAATTGTCGGCATTGCTGGCTTGATGGGAGCCGGGCGAACGGAACTAGCGATGAGCTTGTTCGGTGCATACGAAGGAAAAGCTGAAGGAGAAGTATGGATGGAAGGAAAGCAAGTGCACATTCGCTCTGTGCAAGACGCCATTCGCTCAGGCATTGCACTTGTCACAGAAGATCGAAAAAGGTTAGGTCTTGTACTCGGAATGGATGTTAAAACAAACACGACACTAGCAAGTTTAAAAAACATTAGCCGTTTGCAAGTCATTAATCAAAATGAAGAATTAAAGTGGAGTCAGAAGTATGTCGATGAACTAAAAACAAAAACAGCGTCTTTAGAAACAGCTGTTGGTACGCTATCTGGAGGAAATCAACAAAAAGTCGTATTAGCGAAATGGTTAATGGCGAAGCCAAAGCTTTTAATATTAGACGAGCCAACACGCGGTATTGATGTTGGTGCAAAATATGAGATTTATCATTTAATGAATCAATTAGCTGAAGAAGGCGTTGCCATCATGATGATTTCTTCTGAGCTTCCAGAAATTTTAGGGATGAGCGATCGCATTTATGTCATGCGTGAAGGACGAATCGTGAAAGAGTTATCACACGATGAAGCAACACAAGAAAATATTATGATGGCAGCGACAGGAGGGGAATGAGTCATGGAAGTAAAAGCAGTCATCGAACAGCAACAAAAGAAGAAAAATATATTTGGAAAAGTAGATATTCGTGCTTATACGATGATCGGTGCACTAATTGCGATTTGGATTTTCTTTGGTATGTTAAATGAGACGTTTTTAAGCGCACGAAATTTATCTAACTTATTTACACAAATGTCGGTTACCGCTATTTTGGCAATTGGTATGGTGCTCGTCATCGTTGCGGGGCATATTGACCTTTCCGTCGGTTCGATCGTCGGATTAACTGGTGGCATCGCAGCTATTTTAAGCAACTGGATGGGAATGCCGACATCTGTTGTCATCATATGCACGTTGCTTGCGGGAGCGCTTGTCGGTTTTGTTCAAGGATGGCTAGTTGCTTATCGCGCGATCCCAGCGTTTATCGTTACGTTAGGTGGGATGATGATTTTTCGTGGGGCGTTAATGGGGATTACAAAATCAACAACCATCCCAATTTTTGATGCTCAATTTATCGCTTTAGGAAGCGCATATTTTACAAACGCCTTTGGTATCGTGCTTGCGGTGATCGCTATTGTTTCTTTATTCGTTTCTACGTTCCGTAAGCGAAAATCGCGGCAACAATACGGCTTTACTGTCTCACCATTACCAATTGAGATTGCTAAACTACTTGTTATTAGCGTACTTATTTTGTTATTTGTTTTGACGATGAACAGTTATAAAGGAATTCCTTTTCCTATTATTTTTGTTATTGCCCTCGCGTTGATCTTTTCATTCATTGCGACAAAAACGACATTTGGTCGTCATGTATATGCAATCGGAGGCAACGTGGAAGCCGCTCGTTTATCTGGCATTAACATTCAACGTCATACGATGATGTTGTTTGTTTTTACAGGATTGCTTTCTGCTATTGCTGCCCTCGTTTTAACGGCACGCTTATCATCAGCTACCATTTCAGCGGGACAAATGTACGAACTAGATGCGATTGCTGCTTGCGTCATCGGTGGAACGTCGTTAATGGGTGGATCTGGTACAATTATCGGTGCAATGATCGGTGCAATGGTCATGACGTCGCTCGATAACGGGATGTCGTTACTAGGTATGGAAACATTTTGGCAATATATTGTAAAAGGAAGTATTTTAATTTTAGCCGTTTGGATCGATATTGCTAGCCGAAAAAGAAAAGTAAATTAAGTACAAAAAAGCTGATCGTTCTCTCGGTCAGCTTTTTCATTTATAATTGTTTTGGAGGGATGTATGTGCACATTGATACAGTAATATTGCGACATTTAGAAATGGAATTAAAATCACCGTTTACAACAAGCTTTGGGACGATGAAAACGCGACCTGTTTTATTAGTGGAAGCGATTGATGAAAATGGCGAGCGAGGATGGGGGGAAGGTGTTGCTTTTTCTGCCCCTTGGTATACGGAAGAAACGTTGGAAACGACGTGGCATATGCTTGAACATTTTTTAATTCCGCTTCTTTTTCAAGCACCCATTCATCATCCGAATGAATTGCGCACCCGATTTTCGATGATTCGCCGCAATTACATGGCCAAAGCAGCGCTGGAAGGGGCGGTATGGGATGTATTTGCCAAACGACATCGGATGTCATTAAGCGCGGCGCTCGGCGGTGAAAAACAAGAAGTGGAAGTTGGAATAAGCATTGGCATTCAGCCAATAACGAATTTGCTAAAACGAATGGAACAAGCGCTTGCGGAAGGATACAGGCGTGTGAAAATAAAAATTAAGCCAGGATGGGATGTGGATGTCGTTCGTGTCGTTCGTCAACATTTCCCTGATGTTCCGCTTATGGTCGATGCAAACTCCGCTTACTCGTTACACGACATCGATCGCTTACAAGCGCTCGATGACTATGATTTGCTGATGATTGAACAGCCGCTTGCTGTAGATGATATCGTTGATCATGCGAAATTACAAGCAAAGTTAAACACACCGATTTGTTTAGATGAAAGCATATGTTCATACAAAGATGCCAAAAGAGCCATTGAATTGCAAAGTTGCCGAATCATCAATATAAAAATTGGTCGAGTAGGTGGATTAACGGAAGCGAAACGCATTCATGATTTATGCCAACAACATCATATTCCTGTATGGTGCGGCGGCATGTTAGAAGGCGGAGTCGGACGAGCACATAGCATCGCTTTAGCAACACTTCCTCATTTTTCTTTGCCAAGCGATACAGCTGCGTCGGCAAATTATTGGGACCGTGATTTCATTGATCCAGAAGTTATCGTTCATCATGGACGCATTTTCGTTTCGAAACAGTCCGGTATAGGCTATGAAGTGAATATGAAGGAAGTCGAGCGGCGTGTCGTTCGCTCAAAAATATATAAGCGTGCGAAAGGATGATGATATGTTTGACCCGACGATTTTTGATAATTTAAAAACGGTTGTTGAAGGAGCTGTTTACGATCTAGATACAAATGATGAACTGATTGCGATCATTGATCGCTCAGACATCGTTGACTTAGCGAAATTTACGCGCGCGTACGCTCTTTCTTTTCAATTGCGTCATGCTCATCAAGTGACGTGTACCATTTCGCTTGAAATGACGCTCCAGCATATTGCAAACGAGTTGTTACACGAAGATGTTACGAGCGCAGGTTGTACTTTGACGGTTTCGTTTTCTTTTTCAGCTACACATGTCGATTGCGGAGACGTAGAACAGGCGCTAAAGCACATTTGGGGGGAACAGCGCACAGTTATACAAACGTTAACGTATACATACCCAAAACATGAACGATATACTCATCAAGTGACGATTGATTTCGAACGTACGATTAACGAAAGCCATGTTGATGATTTATTACATATGATTCCATACATCATTCGTTCCCTTGAACAGTTGCTTTTGTATGCTGAACAAAAATAATTGAAGGAATGTGCTATTCCAAGTATGATAGAAGTGAAAATGATTATAGTTATCATACTTGGAGTGTTGCTGAATGAAAAAAATACATTTTTGTAAAAAGAATAAATTCGCAACGAAAACGTTGTATCAATTTTTAAAACAAACGTTCAAACATGTCAAAGTGAAGCGAAAAGATTGCGTCGGCAAATGCAAAATGTGCAAACATTGTCCGTTCGTTTTAATCGACGGAGAAGCTGTAAAAGCGGCGACGACCGATGAATTGTATGATCGTATTTCTTATGAAATGACAAAACAATGGTGGGCGTTTCGGGAAAAATAAGCAGGAATTTTTTTGTTTTTGTTTAATTTCATGTGTGAAAGGGGGGGAAAATAATGTGGTCAGAAGTAAAACAAGTGTTATCTCGCATGATGTCCTCACTTGCTTTTGAAACATGGATTGAAGGAACGACAGCGACGATGGAAGAACATACGATCACTATTCATTGCACAAACCCAATGCAAAAAAGTTGGATTGAAACGTTGTATATGTCTTACATTGAACAAGCGATCGAAAAAGTTTGCGGAAAACGGATGGCTGTCAAGTTAGAGGCACCTCATGAGCTTTCTAACGAGCAATTTATGCGTATGTGGAACTACATGATTATCCTCGAAAAACAAACGTGGCATCTTGAAGCGCGCGTCACAAAAGTGGAACAGCAAATGGAAGAAATAGAAAAGGAAGTGGCACAACTGCGCGAACGAACAGACTTTCTTGAACGACTGCTCGCAACAGATGAGCAACCTGTACAGAAAACGTATATTCATTAAAAAAAGACTTATTCTCACTGCTATTGAACAGGGTGCTTGTTATCGCATCTTGAGGCACCCTGTCGCTTTATTTAATAAGTTTTTACAAAAACGGATTGCGCCATTCCATAAGCAAGGCGTAGTTGCACGATTGGGCATCTTCTAAATAATTAGCGACGACTTTCACTGGTGTGCGCCCGCAGCGAAGTAAAAAAGTAATAACAGGGTCTGTGAGTTTTCCTTTTATAACTGCATCTACATATTGTTCGGCAGTCATTTCATTGGCATATCGATGATATCCTGGCATTCGACTTCCACCTAACAGCCGTTCAAGCTTTTGATGGACGACAACTTCATACATCGACTGCATGAGCCATTTTCCTAACCCGAGTTTGCGATATGCTGGTCGTACACCGATGTCAACAACGTATAACGTATTGCCGTTTCGATTATGATTGCGAATGTATCCGTTGTCCGTTATTTCTTCCCACGTATGATCAACGTCGTTCGGATGGTAGTTCACAATTAAACTAGTCATCGATCCGACGACTTCTCCATCAATTTCGACACATAACGCCCCTTCTGGAAAAAGTGTCATATGATTCATGAGCTGCTCTTTATTCCACCATAGTTCAGATGGGAAAGGAGGTGGAAAGCTTTCTTGTTGAATACGAATTAACGCATCGATATCTTTTTCTTCATAGTTGCGAATGAGCGCAGGAATGGGACGATCATCATGAAATACGTAAAGTTGCTTCTTATACATCGCCTTCCTCCTTATGTCCAATCTCCATATAAATCCGTGCGGCGGTCACGCCAAGTGGTTACCGAACCGCGCTCGCGAACGTCGTAAAGAAGCTGTAAATCAAGATCCGCTGTAATGATCATATCGTCGTTTATTTCTCCTTCGGCTAAAATACCGCGTGGCGGGAACGGAATATCGTTCGGTGTAATGATCGCTGCTTGCCCGAAGTTTGCGCGCATAAAATCAACGGTTGGCAATGACCCGACTGTCCCTGTTGTGACGACGTATACTTGATTTTCAATCGCACGGGCGTGACATGTGTAGCGTACGCGATGAAATCCGTGACGATCATCGGTACACGACGGACAAAAAATGACATCCGCTCCTTTTGCACGCGCCATGCGTACAATTTCAGGAAATTCAATGTCATAACATGTTAAAATCGCAATCGTTCCTTTTATTGTTTGAAAGACGTGTAATGTATCGCCGCCATGCATATTCCATTCGTTCACTTCCGTCGGCGTAATATGTAGCTTTGCCTGTTCGGCAATCGTTCCATCGGGATAAAATAAATGTGACACATTATATAGTCGATCTTCTCTTTTTATGACATGTGTCCCGCCAATAATATGCATATTCGTCTGTTTCGCAAGAGTTGAAAATAATGAGCGATATGCATCTGTAAACGTCGGAAGTTCTTCAATCGTTATGCCATCTCCAATGGACATAAGTTGCGTCGTAATAAACTCAGGGAAGAGCACAAATTCAGCACCAAATTCTTGCGCTGTTTTTACGTAATGTTCAACTTGTTTTGCAAACTGTTCAAATGATGCAATCGTATGTAAATGGTATTGAACCGCACTGACGCGCATTTTCAATGACACTCACCTTCTTTTTTTGTATTTTTTCACCATTATAACGAACATTTTTTATTTTGTCTGAATCGAAGCATTGTTTTTGTAGAAAAAATGATCGATGTGTTACAATAGCGCTAAAGGGGGAATATGAAATGAGCATTTATGATTTTCGTGTACGTACGATTCATGGGGAAGAGCAATCGTTAGCGCAGTATAAAGGAAAAGTATTATTAATCGTCAATACAGCAAGCAAATGTGGATTGACGCCACAGTACGAACAATTGCAACAATTGTATGACAAGTATAAAGATCGCGGTTTTGTTGTGCTTGGCTTTCCGTGCAATCAATTCGGAAATCAAGAGCCGGGATCCGAAGAGGACATCTCACAGTTTTGTCAACTCAATTATAGTGTGACGTTTCCGATGTTTGCGAAAGTGGACGTAAACGGTCCAAACGCCCATCCGCTCTTCACTTACTTAACGGAACAAGCACCAGGTGTATTAGGAACGAAAGCGGTGAAATGGAATTTTACAAAGTTTTTAGTTGATCGCAAAGGTCAAGTTGTGGCACGGTTTGCCCCAACAACAAAGCCGCTCGAGCTTGAACAACATATTGAATCGTTGCTTCACGAACCCGTCTCTGAATGAAAAAGAGACGGTTTTTTGTTTGAAGTAATGGATGTGTCTATACGGATTTTTGTATAGTGCATATGTTGAGATAGTAGGGATTAATGTCAAATAGGAGGGGTTATATGTTCATTGAACCTTGGATCGTAGATGAAACGATGCATGAGTTTTTCGTACCGGACTATATCGAACAAATGGCAGAAGATGTTTTGCGTCATTACGATTTATCTGTTCAAAGTAGGCAAGTTGTCACGACGAAACCGGATAAAGGGGGAGCCATTTGGAAGTTAGAAACGAACAAAGGGCCAAAAAGTTTAAAATTACTTCATCGTCGTCCAACACGCAGCTTGTTTAGCCTTGGCGCTCAGCGATATTTAGTCGATGTGCAAAACGCAAATGTCCCGCCGATTGTACAAACGAAAGAAGGAACGGATTATGTAGAGGCGGGAGGAAAACTATGGTTTGTTGCGGAATGGATCGAGCCGTTATTTCCTGTAACGAAAGATTTAGAAGGAGCGAAACAGCTTTGTTATGCGCTTGGTGAATTTCATCGTTTAAGTAAAGGATACGTTCCTCCAAAAGGAGCAGAAATCGCGTCTCGGCTGTATAAATGGCCGAAAACGTATGAAAAAACGATAAACAAAATGGACTGGTTTCGCCAATTGGCGAAGGCATATAAAGAGATGCCTGCAAGTGCGATGTTATTGGAAGTTGTCGACCGTTTTCAAGCACAGGCGCGCGAAAGTTTCACAAGACTACAACAATCCTCGTACAACCAACTAGTCGAACGCGGACATAGCGAATGGGGATTAGTGCATCAAGATTATGGTTGGTCGAACGGGCAAATGGGTGCAGACGGCATGTGGATTATCGATTTAGATGGTGTGGCGTATGATTTGCCCATTCGAGATTTACGAAAACTTATTTCCGGTACGATGGCTGATTTATACCGCTGGGATGCTCAATGGGTGCGAGAGATGATTCGAGCGTATCATGAAGCGAATCCGATCGACGCTTCATTATATGACATCTTGATGATTGATTTGTCACTTCCGAATGAATTTTACAAAAACTTAAAAGAAGTTGTATATGAACCAGAGCTGTTTTTAACCGAACAAACGATGCAACTCATTGAACTGATTGTTGCTACGGATGAAACGAAATGGCCGGTTCTTGCGGAGATTGAAAACGATTGGAAGGAGAACGGAAACAGATGAATATTTTAATGATTTGTACAGAAAAGCTACCTGTTCCTCCTGTGCTCGGTGGTGCGATTCAAACGTATATTGCTGGTATTCTCCCCTATCTTCACCGCGCACATCGTATTACGGTATTAGGTGTACAACATGAAACGTTGCCACACGAAGAAACGATCGACGGCATTCATTATGTACGTGTCCCAGGGGGAACGTTTGACACGTATCGGGATCACGTCGTTCAATACGTGCAAGCGCATCCGTTTGATCTCATCCACATCTTTAACCGTCCACGTCTCGTTTTACCTATTCGTCAAGTCGCTCCTCATGCGAAAATTACACTTAGCATGCATAACGATATGTTTCAAGTGGCGAAAATTAACCGCGAAGAAGCAGAAGAAGTAATCAGGCAAGTATGTGCGATTGTCACTATTAGCAACTACATCGGCCAAGTTATTCGTGACCTATACCCAGAAGCAGAAGGAAAGTTGCGAACGATTTACTCCGGTGTCGACTCGGAACGATTTTTACCAGGGAATCATCCGAATATGGCGTCGATTCGTAAACAGCTACGTCAAGCGCATGGCATCGATCAAAAAACAGTCATTTTATTTGCGGGGCGTTTATCGCCAAATAAAGGGGTCGACAAATTAATTCAAGCATTGCCGGAACTTGCGAAGAGGTTTAATGATTTAGCGCTCGTCATCGTCGGAAGCAAATGGTTTAGTGAAGAAGGGACGACAGATTACATTGCTTACGTTCGTTCGTTAGCTAAAAGATTACCAATTCCTGTTGTAGCGACAGGATTTGTGTCGCCAAATGAAATTCAACATTGGTTTGCTGCTGCTGACTTATTCGTTTGTACGTCGCAATGGCAAGAGCCGCTTGCTCGCGTTCATTATGAAGCGATGGCGGCAGGGCTTCCGATTGTTACAACCGCTCGTGGTGGGAATCCAGAAGTCATCGTTCCAAATGAAAACGGTGTTGTCGTCGAAAGACCAGAAGATCCGCAAGACTTTGTGGAAAAAATGACATATGTGCTATCCAATCGTACACTCATGAAGAAAATGGGAGAAAACGGGCGTAAATTAGCGACATCGCTTTATCGTTGGGAGCGCGTGGCATCAGATTTGCTTCATGTATGGCAACATGTCGAACAAATCGATCTTTCTATGACAGAAGCCATTGTTTCTGTTAAGGAAACGGTTGAGAAAGTCGTTGAAGAACAGCCGACCGAGCCGGTTTTACCACCTTTACAGCCAATTCAAGAGGAAGTGGTGTTGAATAAAAAAAGGAAAAAAGCATTTGTATGGGCGATTACGACATAAAACCCCCACTTATGTTTGTGGGAGTTTCGGTCTTGTTTGCATATATAAATAAAAGTCATCGTTTTGTTTTTCTGTGATAACGTCGCGTAAAATTTGAGCAAGGACTGTGCTATACACGGTTCCGTTATCTCCGTAAGCATAGACGAAATAACAGTTTGGAAAGGAATCGTACACCCCAATCATCGGAAGGCCATCGTGTGTCCCGCCGTAAAAGGCAGCTAAATAAAATTCAGGAACGACGTGAATATCGGGGAAAAGTCGATGAAATTCCTCGATCAGTCGTTCTTTTTTATGCATCAGTTTTGCGTCGCGGTCATCCGCATAAGCTGTATTTTCATCAAGCCCTCCGATAATAATGCGATCGTCAGCTGTTGTGCGCATATATACATACGGACGAGCCGTCTCCCAAATAAGCGTACGTTTATACCAACTTGAAAAATCTTTCACACGATTTGTAATCACAGCATATGAACTAACGAGTAACGCTTTTTTTTCTTGTTTCACTTCTAACGTTTCGTAACCTGCAGCAAAAATAACTGTTCGTGCTCGAATGGAATGCCCGTTTTTCGTATAACATGTTGCCATATGTTGTTCGAGTTTTTTTCCGTTGATTTCTGTTTCTTCGAAAATACGTACCCCACGTTGTTTTGCATATTCTAATAAACCAATTGTCAATTTATATGGGTTTAATTCTCCATCCCCCGTTGTATATAAAGCGGCATGCTTTGTAAACGGATAATGGCGACGAATTTGTTGTTCATCTAACCAAACAACAGGATATCCTTGCTTTTTTAATGCCGTATATTCTTTTTCAAGTTTTTGGACATCTTCGGCCACGCTTGCGTAATACAAACTATCTCTTCTTTGAAATTCCACATCGATATGTAAGCGATTTGCCGCTCGTTCCAGTTCATCGATCGCTTGTTGACAAAGCGTTAAATGGCGCGCAGCATACGGTTCACCAAAGCTGTTAACGAGTTCAAAAAACATTTTATCTCCGAGACATTGAATGAGTGCCGTATTTGTCATCGTACTCCCGTATCCGACTTTTCGTTTATCGACGACAACGACGTCTAAATCCGTTTCACTTAAATAATAAGCGCATAACGCCCCAGAACCACCCGCTCCGACAATTAACACGTCGCATTGTATGTCGCCCTCAAGAGGGGGATACGAGGGAGCATCGGGAAATGTCGTTGGCCAATATAATTTTCCTGTTTGTAAATCCATCGCGATAACCACCTTTCTTCTTCGTTCAGGTCTTTTTTATATTGACCTGCATATGTAAAAGTATGCGACAACAACAACGTCATTTATATATTGACATAGCAAAAAGCTTTCTTATTTTTGGAATATTTGATAAAATGAAACGGAGCATCAGATGGATGACAAGAAAGTAGGGATGAAATGTGAAAGTATTTTTGGACTTAATGTGGTTTTTTAAACGAGAAAAAAAAGCATATATCATCGGAATTATATTACTTGCGATTGTGTCGTTGCTTGAGCTTGTGCCACCGAAAGTGATTGGGCACGTTGTTGATGCGATAAAAGCAGGAGAATTAACGAAAGAAAAGCTTGCGATGTGGTTAAGCTTGCTCGCAGGTGTTGCGATTTGTATGTACGGTTGTCGTTACGTTTGGCGGACGATGATTTTCGGATCGGCGGCGAAGCTTGCTCGGCTGTTGCGCGATCGACTGTACGGCCACTTTACAATGATGTCTCCGTCTTTTTATCAACATCGCCGCATCGGTGATTTAATGGCACATGCGACAAATGATTTACAAGCGATCCAGCAAACAGCGGGTGTTGGTGTCTTGACGCTTGTTGATTCACTATGCATTGGCGGGTTTGTTATTGCTACGATGGCATTTACAATTAGCTGGAAACTAACGCTCATTTGTTTATTGCCAATGCCGCTCATGGCTTATTTAACAAGTTATTACGGGTCGTTGCTTCATCAACGTTTTCATCATGCGCAAGAGGCTTTTTCTGCTTTAAACGATAAAGTGCAAGAAAGCATTGCGGGCATAAAAGTAATAAAAACGTTCGGACAAGAAAAAGAAGAAATTGAGTCGTTTCGAGTACAAGCGGATGACGTCGTTCGAAAAAATATGGCGGTTGCTCGCATTGATTCGTTGTTTGATCCAACGATTTCGCTTATTGTCGGCGTGTCGTTTTTTTTAGCGATTGTTTTTGGTGCTCGTTTTGTTGTGCAAGGAGAGTTGACAATTGGGCAACTCGTTTCTTTTACGATGTATTTAGGGCTTCTCATTTGGCCAATGTTAGCGTTCGGATGGTTATTTAATATTGTCGAACGCGGTCGTGCTTCGTATGACCGTGTTTCCTCGTTGTTGCGTGAAAAACCAGATATACAAGAAAAGGAAGGATTACTTGATGAAGTGCCGACAGGTGACATCACGTACGATATTCGTTCCTTTACGTATCCGAATGAAACGAAGCCAACATTACAGCACATTCAGTTTACATTAAAAAAAGGAGAAACGTTAGGAATTGTTGGAAAAACGGGGGCCGGAAAAACGACGCTTTTAAAAGTGTTATTGCGCGAGTTTGTTGGAATGGATGGAGACGTTTATTTTGGTGGACATTCGATTACACAATATCGGTTAGAACGATTGCGCGAAGCGATTGGTTATGTACCACAAGATCATTTTCTTTTTTCTGCCTCCATTCGCGACAATATTGCTTTTGCCCGACCAGACGCGAGTCAAGAAGAAGTAGAGCATGTCGCCAAACTCGCTCAAGTGCATAATGATATTGTACAGTTTCCAGAAGGGTATGAAACAGTTGTTGGTGAAAGAGGTGTCTCTCTCTCAGGAGGACAAAAACAACGTCTCTCGATTGCGCGTGCATTGCTCCTTGATCCGGAAGTACTTATTTTAGACGACTCGTTATCTGCAGTCGATGCTCAAACGGAAGAACGCATTTTACGAGCGTTGAAAGAAAATCGGGCAGGCAAAACGACGATCATTGCGACGCATCGGTTAAGTGCCATTCAACACGCGCATTTAATTTTAGTGCTTGAAGATGGAAACATTGTTCAGCGAGGTACGCACGAAGAGCTTGTTGCCCAAGACGGTTGGTATCGAGATATGTACGTTCGCCAACAGCTCGAACAGTTTGTGGAACGTGGAGGTGCGCAATGAAATCGAATATGAATCAACGGCAAGTGTTTATGCGGCTCATGAGCTATGCGATCCCGCATCGAAAGTCGCTGTTTTTTGCTTTTTTTCTTTTAGCCTTAACGACTGCGGGCGAAGTGCTCGGTCCGATTATTGTAAAAGTGTTTATTGATGACTACTTAACACAGATGACATTTCCGCTTCAAGCGATGATCGGATTAGCAGCTGCCTACGTCACGATCCACATTGGGAAAGTCGTTCTTTCTTACTTTCAATTGCTGAAGTTTCAAGAAATTGCGCTAAAAATTATTCAACAGCTGCGCATCGATGTATTTGCGAAAGTACAATCGTTAGGAATGCGCTATTTTGATCGGACGCCAGCGGGAAGCATTGTATCGCGAGTGACAAATGATACGGAAGCGATTAAAGAAATGTTTGTTGAAGTGCTCGTCACATTTATCCAAAGTGCTTTTTTCTTAATTAGTGTGTTTGTTGCGATGTTTTTGCTCGATGTCCGTTTAGCTACTTTTTGTTTAGTGATTTTACCGGTTATTTATATCATTATTCGTACGTATCGAAAGTATAGTTCGGTGTTTTATAGCGATTTGCGCGAGCGGTTAAGTCAGCTGAATGCAAAGTTAAATGAGTCGCTTCAAGGTATGGCGATCATCCAAGCGTTCCGCCAACAAAAACGGATGAGAGAGCAATTTGGATCCATTAACGAAAAACATTATATAGCGGCAATGAAAAATATTAAACTTGATAGTTTATTGCTTCGTCCAGCGACAGACGTCGTTTATGTATTTTCACTTATTGTCGTTTTAAGTTATTTTGGCATCTCTTCTTTTCAAAGTCCGGTTGAAATCGGTGTGTTATACGCCTTCGTCAATTATTTAGAGCGTTTTTTTGAACCGATTAACCAAATGATGATGCGGTTATCGATGTTTCAGCAAGCGCTCGTTGCTTCGTCACGTGTTTTTCAATTGTTAGATGAACAAGAAGAAGAGCCGAAACAATATGAGCAACCACTTGTGATTGAAAAAGGAACGGTGGAATTTCGCAATGTATCGTTTAGTTATGATGGAAAACGCGACGTATTAAAAAACATTTCGTTTATCGCTCGACCTGGAGAAACGGTTGCGCTCGTCGGTCATACAGGAAGCGGAAAAAGTTCGATCATTCAACTGCTCATGCGCTTTTACGAGTTTGAGCGCGGGGACATTTTGATTGATGGACATTCCATTCAAGCATATCCGAAAAGAGAATTGCGAAAAAATATCGGCCTTGTTCTTCAAGATCCGTTTTTGTTTTATGGGACGGTGCGAGATAACATTCGACTTCATCATAAAAGTTTGACAGATGAAGATATCGAACAAGCTGCCACATTTGTTCAAGCCCATTCGTTTATTGAAAAATTGCCAAAAGGGTACGATCATCCCGTGACAGAGAGGGGGACGACGTTTTCGAGCGGCCAACGTCAACTAATTGCATTTGCCCGTACGATTGCGATCAATCCGAAAATATTAGTGCTTGATGAAGCAACGGCAAATATCGATACAGAAACAGAGGAAGCCATTCAACAAGCGCTCGAAAAGATGCGAAAAGGGCGAACGACGATTGCGATTGCCCATCGTTTATCAACGATTCAAGATGCCGATCAAATTCTCGTTTTGCATCAAGGTGAAATTGTTGAGCGTGGTACGCATCAACAGCTGCTTGCAAAAAGAGGGTTATATTATCGGATGTACGTCTTGCAAAATGGGTTAACCGAAGATGTATGTATATAAAAGTTTTTCAAGCTTGTTTCTGTTTTGTAAAGCACATTTGTCGAAACCGCCATATTAAGTGGCGGTTTCGCAATATACGATTTCCCCAAGTTTTGGTACACATAGCTGCTCGCTTGGAAAGTTGCGCCGCTTCCATTCGGCATATAGGCGATCTAGCGCTTCTTTTGGTGTATCGTCAGCGAGTGGAAATGTACCGTAATGCATCGGAATAAATGTTTTTGCACGGCAATCGACAAATGCTTGTACAGCTTCTTCTGGTGTCACATGTTGAGGCCCCATAAACCATTCTGGTTCATATGCTCCAATAGGCAACAACGCATAATCGATATGGAAACGTTCCCCGATTGCGCGAAACCCGCGAAAGTATCCACTATCTCCAGCGAAATAAAACGTTGGTTTTTCTTTTGCTTCAATGACCCATCCG
Source organism: Anoxybacillus sp. ST70 (assembly GCF_019553625.1). Lineage (NCBI taxonomy): Bacteria > Bacillati > Bacillota > Bacilli > Caryophanales > Anoxybacillaceae > Anoxybacillus > Anoxybacillus sp. ST70. The sequence continues at coordinate 84,031 of NZ_JAHZOF010000006.1, read as the reverse complement.
CCCCAATGGGATGTATTCGTATCAAATAGTGTCCGCTTTGACCAGTGTTGTGCAGGAACGAACGTAAACGAAACATCTTTTTCGACAACTGTGTCCCACCAACAGCATTCCACAACACGCTCAACCCCTCTTTTCAGAAAGGATGAACGTAACCCGCTTGGAACGAGAATGAGAGGATTTCCCTTTAACTGTTTTATGCTTGAGAAATGTAAATGGTCATAGTGGCTATGAGAAATTAATATGACATCAACAGGAGGTACATCATAAATCGGAATGGCCGGATCAATTAGTCTGCGAATCGTTCCTAATCGTTTTGCCCAAACTGGATCTGTAACGATGGTTAAGCCATTTATTTGAATAATAAATGTCGCATGCCCTACCCATGTGAGCAACGTTTGCTTTTTATTTGTATGTAGCAAAGAAGAGTCAATATATTCACGGGGCAAAGTATATGACCAATCTTTCTTTTTTTGTCTTCTTTCCGCATACCAACGCCGTAAATCAGCAAATGTTTTTGTTGTGTATACCCCATCTAAATTTTCATATCGTTTTCCCATTTTCTTCTCCTCCAATATGGGTGTTTCATTCGATTATATGAATCTGTTATATATAAAAATTCCTTGTTATATAACATGATTTCACTCATTTTTTTGCTTGTATAAATAAAAAATGTGTTTATGTTTGATTTTTGTCACATCCCTTTTTTGAATTTTTTTATAAAATAAAGAACGATTGACGAATGAGGGGGGATTCGATGTCTATTTTACCAAAAACAAATGAATTAGGGTTTTTTGAAATACGTCTAGAGTCTATCGGGGGATTAGGTGCGAATTTAGCGGGGAAAATGCTGGCGGAAGTAGGAGCTCTCGGGCATGGATTAAATGCTGCAAACTTTTCAACATACGGTTCTGAGAAGAAAGGATCGCCTGTGAAAAGTTATATTCGCTTTTGTGATGAGCATGTACATATTCGCGATCATAGTCCGATTGAACAACCGCATGTTATCGGGGTTTTCCATGAAGCGCTTTATAAGATGGTTGATGTCGTTAGCGGATTGCGGCCAGACGGTGTGGTGCTCGTCAATTCTGTGCGAAGTGCTGAGCATATTCGTCGCGATCTACGCTTGTCATACGGAACACTCGCGATTGTCGATGCGCTTGGAATTGCGGTAGAGGAAAAAACAAAAGTGAATACAGCTATGCTCGGGGCATTATTTCGCATTTGTCACTTTCTTGATCCTGAGAAAATGAAACAAGTTATTCGTAAAACGTTTGAAAAAAAATATCCGCACCTCGTTGAGGCAAATATCCGTACATTTGAACGTGGATATGAAGAAGTACGTTTTTATGAGAGTGAAGACGCTTCATTAGAAACAGGAAAGCCGTTTTCTCGTCCGTATCCTTTGTTCGGTTATGAGACACAAACGATCGGTGGAGTCATTATAACAAACGGCAATAGCGTATGGAAAGACTTAAGCGGCTCTCGGCAAGGGTTTTTGCCGAAATGGGAGGAAAAAGATTGCATTCATTGTGCCGCCTGCGACACCGTTTGTCCAGATTTTTGTTTCGTGTGGGAGGAAGGAGAAGATCGTAAAGGAAGAAAACAAATGTTTTTAAAAGGAATTGACTATCAATATTGTAAAGGTTGTTTGAAATGTGTAGAAGCATGTCCAACGAGTGCGTTAACGCCATATCGTGAACAAATTGGCTTTGCCGAGGCTCATACGGTAAAGCGAATGAGAGTGTGAAAGGAGGAAAACACATATGGAACAAGTAGTCGCATTTGAGTCTGGGAATGAGATGGCGGCTCTCGCAGCAGCACAAATTAATTATCATCTTATGGGATACTTTCCGATCACCCCATCAACAGAAATTGCTCAACTATTAGATCAAATGAAAGCACGCGGTGAACATCAAATTGTACTTATTCCTGCAGATGGGGAGCACGGATCAGCAGGAATTTGTTATGGTGCAGCCGTTATGGGCGCTCGTGTATTTAATGCAACGAGTGCAAATGGACTCATGTATATGCTTGAACAGTTGCCTGTTCAATCGGGGACACGTTTTCCGATGGTCATGAATTTAGTCACGCGTTCGATTAGTGGGCCATTAGATATTCGCGGGGACCATTCGGACTTATATTTTGCTTTAAATACAGGATGGGTGATTTTAACGGCGCGTACACCACAAGCGGTATACGATATGAATATTATGGCTTTAAAAATAGCTGAACATGAAGATGTACGGTTGCCAGTTATTGTGGCATACGACGGATTTTTCACATCGCACCAAAAACGAAAAGTTCAATATTTTAAAGATCGTCAAGTTGTTCAAACGTTTATCGGGGAGCGACCAACTCATTTTCCGAACGCATCCGATCCAACAAAACCAGTGACAATTGGTGCACATATGAATGGCGATGATTTAATTAATAACCATTATCAACAGTCAGAAGCGTTATATCGGGCAGCTAATGTATTTCAACAGGTAGCGCGAGAATATGCGCAATTGTCAGGACGAGAATATCCTTTTGTTGATTTGTATAAAATGGAAGATGCAGAAGTGGCGTTATTTTTAATTAATTCAGCAGCAGAAACAGCAAAAGATGTTGTCGATCAGTTGCGAGCAAAAGGGATAAAAGCAGGTGTCATGAGCCCGAATATGATTCGTCCGTTTCCTAGTGAATCCATCCGACAAGCATGTAAACATGTAAAAGTGCTTCTTGTCGGTGAACGTGCCGACTCATACGGGGCGCACGGAGGAAATATGACACATGAAATTAAATCCGCATTAAAGGAAGATCCACACAATCAAACGATTGTTTTAACGCGCATTTTTGGGCTTGGTGGAAAAGATTTTTACCCTGATGATGCGAAAGCATTTTTTGATATCGCTTTACAAACTTTAGAAAAAGGTTTCGCTGAAAAGCCATTTGACTATTTTGGACATGTACCAGGGGATCCAAAACATAAATGGGAACAAGCCATCGAGCCAATGTATGGCGATGCATTTAAAAGCGGACTCATTCAAGTGACTGAAGATGAAGAGACGAAAAGATTAAAAGTAAAAATTCCTCCGCTTCGAGCGTTAACGTCAAAACCGAAACGGTTAGCTCCAGGTCACGGTGCATGTCCAGGATGTGGGATTTTCCCAGGTCTCGAGTTGTTTTTTAAAGGAATTGAAGGGGATGTTGTCGTTTTATTTCAAACTGGTTGTGCTTACGTGGTTACAACAGCTTATCCGTACAGTTCGCATAAGCAAACGATGATTCATAATTTATTCCAAAATGGTCCAGCCACATTATCTGGGGCGGTAGAAGCGTTTTTTGAGATGAAACGCCGTGGAGATATTCAAATTTCTGATGATATCACGTTTGTTATGGTGACAGGCGACGGTGGCATGGATATTGGCATGGGATCAGCAATTGGCACAGCACTTCGTAACCATAAACTCATTATGCTAGAATACGATAACGAAGGATATATGAATACAGGATCGCAAATGTCGTATTCTACACCGCTTGGACATATGACAAGTACAACAGGCGTTGGAAAAACACAGAAAGGAAAAGCGTTTCATCATAAAGATACGCCGCAAATTATGGCGGCTACAAATATTCCATATGTGTTTACGGCAACAGAAGCGTTTCCGCAAGATTTAATTAAAAAAGCGGCAAAAGCCCAGTGGTATGCTCAACATGAAGGAACAGCATACGGTAAGCTATTGATTACATGTCCATTAAACTGGAAATCTGACGAACGATACGGGGAAAAAATCATGAAAGCAGCGGTAGATTCATGCTTTTTCCCGCTATATGAAGTAGAACGCGGAAAAACAACGATTACGTACGATCCAGAAGAAAAAAATAAGCGTATTCCGTTGCAAGAATGGTTAAAATATATGGGCAAGGCGAAACATCTATTAAAAGAAGAAAATCGGGAATTGCTCATTGCTTTCGAACAAGAAGTAGAACGAAGATGGAGACGTTTAAAAGCAATGCACGAACATCCGGATTTATAGAAAATTCAATTTGTTGGAATATAGCATGAGCGATGAAAAAGTGTAAGGAACTGGGCATGACATATGCTCAGTTCTATTTTTTATTGTTCACATATTAACTATAATGGATAGTATGAAGCGAAAGAAGATGACATGGCCGCGTCATGATGGACCGGATATGAATACATTATAGTAAAAAAATGATTGGGGAGAAGAAAGGTGGAAGATGTTGTACTTCAACATGCGGAACAGTTGAAGCATTGGGCAGAAAAACAAGAAGAGATTTTGCAAGAATTAATCGAAAACCAACAAAAAATTCATCAGCAAAACGATTTATATTATAACGAAAAAGAAGAGGCGCGCATTATTGAACGATATTATGAACATATGAATGATCAAACGGACGGAACGTTTTTATTTCAAGCATATCACGATTTAATAAAGCGGACACATATACGCCGCATCCCTTATTTTCTAAGCAAAGATTACTATTTGTACACATGGGTGGATTTGCAGCCCGATGGAACAGTAAAAAGCATTTATTCAGGAAAAAAGAAAGATCCGCGCACAGTTATTTTACAAGACTATGAGACGATTCGAAAGCGATATGAACAATTCATTCAACTTGTGAAAAAAGCGAAAAAAGGTGAACTTGATCTTGAACAAAAGATAAAAATGGTCGATCGACAATTCAAATTTAATGCAGAGCATGTCGTTCCACAATCTTGGTTTGGGGCGAAAGAGCCGATGAAAGGAGATTTGCATCACTTATTCGTTTGTGAACCACGTTGTAATTCGATCCGTTCAAATTTTCCTTATGCGGATTTCCCGTTTTATGAACCAGAGTCTCCTGATGAAATGATCCAAAATGACTGTGGAGTAGCATACGGAGAATATTTTGAACCTGAACACGGAAAAGGGGCGGTGGCGCGAGCGATGTTGTATTTCCTCGTTCGTTATCCGCGAGCGATCAAACAATCGTTTATTGATCAAATCAATGTTTCACTGCTTATTCAATGGCATAAACAGTTTCCTGTTACAATGTATGAAAAACATCGTAACGCGGCTATTTTTCGTATTCAAGGAAACCGCAATCCGTTCATAGATAAACCGCATCTTGTTGAACAGATTTATTTTTTGATTGGACGTAAAAGTGGTTAGGCGTTCGCACACATCCCCCTCTTTTTCATATGCTGTATTACAGTTTATGAAAAGGGGAAGAGAACGATGGGTGTGGAGTTAACAGCGTTACATTGGATTTACGTCTCGTTTATTTGTATCATTATCGCGTTAATGATTTGGCGTAAAGATACATCGTTAGCTTGTATGATTGGCATCTTTTTGTTAGCGATGACAGCGACAGGCTCTTTGCCGCTTTCTATTAGCACGATTTTTAAAAGTTTCATTTACGCAATCACCGAACTTCTTCCGACCATTCTTGTCATATCTATTATCGTATCAATGAGTAAGCTTCTGACGATCACAGGAATGAATGAAGTGATGATTGCGCCGTTTGCGAAATTGATTCGCACCCCAACGTTAGCTTATTGGACGATCGGGATATTAATGATGGTTATCTCGTGGTTTTTCTGGCCATCACCTGCTGTAGCGTTGCTTGGAGCGGTGTTGTTACCGGTCGCTGTTCGTGTAGGATTACCTGCGTTAGGGGTAGCGATGGCGATGAATTTATTCGGACATGGCATTGCGCTATCAGGTGATTTTATTATTCAAGGGGCACCGAAATTAACAGCAGATGCGGCAGGTATTCCTGTTTCTGAAGTCATTTCCGCAAGCATTCCGCTCGTCTTTGTGATGGGAATAGTCACAGTGACAACCGCGTTTTTCTTGTTGCGTCGCGATATGAAAAGAGGGAACATTCAACAAGGTGAAGCGGTTGCTATCGCTGAAAATGAAGTACAGTCTCATTTATTAACAAAACGAATGAAAGTTACGTTTGCATTTCTTATTCCGATTTTATTTGGCCTAGACGTTGTAGCGATGTATTATTTTCAATTGCAAGGCGGAGATGCAACTGCGTTAATTGGTGGAACAGCTATTTTCATTTTATCTCTCTTATCAGTCGTCGCATATAAAAAGAAAAGTTTAGAACAAATTACAGACTTGTTCATTCAAGGATTTCAATTTGGGTTTAAAGTGTTCGGTCCGGTCATCCCAATTGCAGCATTCTTTTATTTAGGAGATTCAGGATTTCAAACGATTATCGGTGATTTTTTACCGAAACCGTCCCATGGCATTGTGAATGACTTAGGTGTTGCTTTATCGAATATCGTTCCATTAAGTAAAGAAGTTGGAGCTGTGACATTAGCTGGGGTAGGGGCCATTACCGGCTTGGATGGCTCGGGATTTTCAGGTATTTCCCTTGTCGGCTCCATTGCAAAATTGTTTGCAGCAGCAATTGGAACGGGGATTGCGACATTGACAGCACTTGGTCAAATCGCAGCAATTTGGGTTGGGGGAGGAACATTAGTGCCTTGGGCGCTCATTCCGGCAGCTGCCATTTGTGGTGTCAGCCCATTTGAATTAGCAAGACGAAATGTTGTGCCAGTTATTGTCGGATTAACTGTAACGACAGTGGTTGCGATGTTTCTTATTTAGTTATAAAGAGTGTCTCCAACGAGGCACTCTTTTTTCTATGTTATAAAAAGTAACGTATAAATAAAAAATTTTCAAAAAAATGTTGCATTTCTATCTCTTTGTGTAATATATTATAACCATAAATGTTATAAAAAATGACATAAAGGAGAGATGAGAATGAATGAAGTACAGTTGAGTTTGGCGCTTGATTCACTTTGGGTCATGTTAGGTGCCATTTTAGTCATTGGAATGCAAGTCGGATTTGCTTTGTTAGAAGCGGGTTCGACACGAATGAAAAATGCTGGCCATGTCGCCGGAAAACAAATATTAAGTTTTGCGATTGCCTCACTTGCATTTTGGGCGGCAGGTTTCGCCATTACATTTGGAAAAGGAAATGGGTTCATTGGAACAGAAGGATGGTTTTTAAAAGAAGGAACAGAAACGTTCTCCTCACTTTCATGGGCGAATGTACCGCTTGAGTTAAAATTTTTATTCCAACTTGCTTTTGTTGGTGTATCTTTAGCGATTGCGTGGGGAGGATTCGCTGAACGAGCGAAATTATCTGTTTACTTTATTTTCGGGACGATTTTTACCGTCGCTATTTACCCTGTGATCGGTCATTGGGTATGGGGAGGTGGCTGGCTCGGAGAAATGGGAATGCAAGACTTTGCGGGTTCAACAGTTGTTCATTTACAAGGAGCCATTGCCGCATTAGTCGCAACGCTGTTACTAGGACCACGAATTGGAAAATTCAACAAAGATGGGACGCCGAACTACATTCCAGGGCATAACCAAGTATATACCGTTATCGGTGGCTTCGTCTTATGGGTTGGTTGGTTTGGATTTAATGCAGGGAGTACAATGGGGACAGCAGATGGATTTTTTGGTTATGTAGCTTTAACAACAAATATTGCAGCAGCAGCCGGAGCGATCGCTTCTATTTTGACAGCAAAATGGCTTGTTGGGAAAGCGGATATTCCTGCGATGGTCAACGGTGTATTAGCCGCACTCGTTGCGATTACAGCAGCATGTGCATTCGTTGAGCCGTGGGCGGCGGCGGTCATTGGGGCTGTTGCTGGATCATTTACATTTTGGACGTCTGTATATTTTGAACGAAAAGGTATTGACGATCCGATTTATGCATTTTCTGTTCATGGCATAGCCGGCATTGTTGGGACGATTTCAACTGGCTTTTTCGCTTCGTCACGCCTTGTGGAAAAAACAGGGATTGGGAAACCGGGGTTATTTTATGGCGGAGGAGTGGATCAGCTTCTTGTTCAAACGATTGGTGTTTTAGGTGCAGCGGTGTATGTGGCTATTGTTTCGTTTATGATCTTATATGTTTTGAAAAAGACGATCGGCTTACGTGTGACACCTGATCAAGAAATTTCTGGCCTTGATATTAGTGAGCATGGTTCATATGGGTATCCAGAGCATTTAGACCCAAATTATCAACAGCCACCAACCGCTGTTTCATCTCGTTCGTTATGAAAATGGTGATCGTATGAATGCTTTGGACACCATTGTCGCTCGGACGGAACAATGTAGCGATACGACACAACTAAAGCAACTTCATGATGAAGTTGCTTTTCTCCTCTCTTCTCTTTCATTTTCTTTTTATAGCATATTTGATGTATACGATGCGCTTTGTATGTGCCACGATGCGCTCATGAAACAAGCGTTGCTGTTAGCTGAACGAGAAGTTGATCGGCAAGGAATCGGCAAAAAACCTTCTTCTTTTTGTTGGTTTGTGATGGGGAGCAGTGGGCGAAAGGAACCGACCGTTTGGACTGATCAAGATAACGGAGTGATTTTTTCATGTTTGCATAGCGAAAAAGACGATTGTTATATATATATGCGTGAGTATGCACGTATCGGCGTTCTTTTTTTGAACGAAATTGGTTATCCGTATTGTCCTGGTTATGTGATGGCAACAAACGAAAGATGGTTGAAAGAAGTTGGAGAATGGCATGAACAAATTGAAAAATATGTAACAAACGAACATATAGATGATATTCGCTATTTATCTATGTTAGCTGATATGCGTCCAATTTATGGAGAATATGCACTTGCTAATCAGCTGAAAACGACATTATATAAAAAGATTGCGGCGACTGTTTCTTTGCGCAGTCGCATGATTGATAGCGTTCGTATTCCTTTTGTGCCGATTGGGCCTTTTGGACGGGTGTACGTCGAACGTTGGGGGGAGAAAAGCGGCATGCTTGATATAAAACAAGGAGGATATGTTCAGCTCAATCATGTGTTGAAATGGGTTGCTGTTCAAAAACAATTTGTTCATGCTTATTCAACATTTGAGCGGTTAATGTGCTGGCATGATGAACATGGCTGCTCGCAACAACAATTTGAACGTATTGAAAAAGCGCTTCAGACGTTTTTGTATTTTCGCTTACGATGTTCGTTAGAAGGAAGCCATTTAGCAATACGACATTTATCGAAGGAAGAGAAAAGACGATTAAAAAACGCGATGACAGTAGCGAAAAAAATGCAACGTGATGCAAGAAAGTGGGTGTAATTGATGGAGCGACCGTTTCAATGGATTAACCGCGTATTATCGCTTGGGCTTCGTTATGATCAAGCCACAGCGGTCGGTCCAGCTTTTCAACAAGAGGCCTGGATTCGAAAAATGATGAAAGAAGCAAAGAAACATACGTATTCGCTCGACACACCACTTTCTGACGTGACGTTTATTTTATTAGATACAGAGACGACAGGTTTTTCGCCTCAAAGAGGAGATGAAATTTTTTCACTTGCGGCTTTAAAAACAAAAAAAGGTGAAGCGTTTGACTTGTATTGTTCTCACTTTCGTCCAAAGCGTCCGATTCCAGAGCACATTGTCGCACTGACGGGCATAACAAATGACGATGTGGCATGTGCGCCTTCGCTTGAAGAGGAGATTCATCATATTCTTTCTTTTTTGAAGGGCAGTATTTTAATCGGTTATCATATTCAGCACGACGTTGCATTTTTAAATGAATTTTTATCGCGTAACTATCGTATAGTTTTGCAACAAACCGCGATCGAAATGAGGAGAATAATGGAATGTGTATATCATCATTCATTTCCAACACTTGATGATGCATTATCGTTTTACCATTTATCCCCTGTTGATCGTCATACAGCGAAAGGAGATGTCATGAGTTTATTTGAAATTTGGAAGAAGGTTTTTGAAGACTTGCAACGATTGCAAATTGCTACGTTACATGATTTATATGCGTTACTTAGTCAACGTTCATAAATGAATGTTGACTTTTTTTTCGGAAAATTATACAATCTCATTAACTTATATGAACATATATTCATATATTGAAAGAAAGGGGATCTATATGGAAGAATTATATGAGCCGTTAGATGAGGAAACGCTTTTCATCGTATCACAAACGTTTAAAGCGTTAAGTGATCCGACACGTATTCGCATTTTACATTTACTTTCATCGGGTGAATGTTCAGTAACAGAGATCGCAAATCGACTGTCGCTTCTACAATCGACCGTATCTCATCAGCTCCATTTTTTAAAAAATTTACGCCTTGTGAAATATCGCAGGGAAGGAACGACGTTATATTATTCGTATGACGATGAACATGTGTTGCACATTCTTGAACAAACGATACGCCATGCGCGTGACCATTAGGGGTGAGTAAAGTGAAGGAGTATCAAGTGAAAGGGTTGACATGCGCAAATTGTGCGCGAGCATTAGAAGAACAAATTCAGTCACTTCCATATGGAGAAGGAGCGACGTTAAGCTACAGTAGCGGGAAATTGCGTGTGAATGAACGCGTAGATTTAGAAAAAGTACGTGCGATTTTGGCGACAGATGGGGCATATATGGCAGACGATGAGCAGTCACAAAGAAAACGAAATCCTCTTCTTTATCTCGTTGGCACATCTATTTTCCTTTTTGTCATGGCACTTTTATTCGAACGAGTTATCGGTAACGAAGTCGTTATCATTTATATCATTGCGACAGCATTGAGCGGATATAAAACGTTTATCAAAGGGCTGAAAAATGTCGTTCGTTTTCGTTTCAATATGGATACGTTAATGACGATTGCACTGATCGGAGCGTTTGGGATCGGAGAGTGGAAAGAAGCGACTGTTGTTGCCATTTTATTTGGTATAAACGAATATTTAGAAGGATTAGGCATGGAACGGGCGCGGCGATCGCTTGATATGTTGCTAAAACAAGTACCAAAAGAAGCGCTTGTCATATATAACGGGCAAACGCGTGCCGTTTCGGTTGATTCGTTACAAGTTGGAGATGTGGTGCTCGTTCGTCCCGGTGAAAAAATTCCATCAGACGGCGTTGTCATCCAAGGAAAAAGTTCAGTCAATGAAGCGGCGATTACAGGTGAATCGATGCCAATTGAAAAAGAAACAGGAATGAGCGTGTATGGAGGAAGTGTGAATAACGAAGGAGTGTTACACGTCCAAATTACAAAACAATATAAAGACAGTTCTTTATCTAAAATATTACATCTTGTGCAAGAAGCACAAGAAACAAAAACACCGCTTGAATTGTTTATTCATCGCTTTGCGAAATACTATACTCCATTCATTATGGTGATTTCGTTATTCGTGATGACCATTCCACCTTTAGCGTTTGGAGTACCTTGGCACGATGCATTATATCAAGGTTTAGCAGTTTTAATTGTTGGTTGTCCTTGCGCGCTTATTTTATCATCTCCTATAGCTTTGTTAGCTGGTATGACGCGTAATGCGAAAAAAGGAGTGTTAGTGAAAGGAGGCGTTCATTTAGAAACGCTTGGTCGTGTCCGTACGATTGCTTTTGATAAAACAGGGACAATCACAAAAGGAAAGCCTCATGTCACGGATGTCATTGCATATATTGACGAAAATGAACTGCTTCGTATTGCCGCATCGTTAGAAAGTGTATCTTCCCATCCACTTGCGCGAGCGATTGTTCAAAAAGCAAAACAGCATGATATTTCATATGAACAACCCGAACAAATTGAGACGAGAACAGGAAGCGGAATAGAAGGGAAAATAGATGGGAAGCGCTATCGTATTGGAAATGAACGAATGTTTGATCAACAAGATCTGTCCGAGAAAATTCAAAAAGATGCGGAGAAGTTAAAAATTGAAGGCCGGACGATCGTTTTTGTAGCGGATGAACAACATGTACTCGGCTTATTTGGCATTGCTGATGAAGTGCGCGAAGAGAGTCAAGCGGTGATAAAGCAACTGCATCGTATCGGTATTCGTCGTACAGTGATGTTAACAGGAGATCACGAAAAAACAGCGGAACAAGTAGCAAAGCAAGTAGGAGTGACAGATGTATTCGCTCAGCTTGTTCCTGAACAGAAAGTAGAAAAAATAAAACAGTTAATGAAGGACGATATCGTAGCAATGATAGGGGATGGAATGAATGATGCACCCGCGCTTGCTCATGCGCATGTTGGAATTGCTATGGGGAAAGGGACAGATAGCGCAATCGAAACAGCGGATGTTGTTTTGATGCAAGATCATCTAGGGAAATTGCCAGAAGCGATCGCTATCGCTCGACGAGTGAATCGCACGATTCGTTTCAATATTGCGGTAGCGCTCGCATTAAAAGCGATGGCGCTACTATTAACCATTCCAGGTTGGTTAACGTTATGGATCGCTATTTTATCCGATATGGGTGCAACGATTTTTGTTAGCGTACTAAGCTTATTAATTTTATGGGAGAAGCGCACAAGGTAACATTGTGCGCTTTTCTAAAAAAAGGATATTATTCAGAAATATTAGAAACGTTGTTGATTTTTTCAACGTTTTTAGTGAAAATGAAGATAGAATTTTAACAACAAAGAGGATGAATAAAATGATGCAAGCAATCGCTGTCATTGCCCCAAATGGAAAAATTTTAGGAGCAGATGAACATTTTTTTCAACATTTTTATCATCGTGAGGTTGATCGCGAGCTGTTAGAAAAGTTTATTCAAGAAGCTGAAAATGGGCGCACCGTTTCGTATGCCATTGTAAAACAAAAAAATGGACAAAACGATGTATATGTACAAGCAACCGCGTTATATAACAAGGAAGGGAATTTACAAGCAGTTTTATTTATGCTATCAACCGAGCTTGCTTATATTCGTAACCTACCCGTTTCATTGGTGAAAATTGATCGCTCATTCATTCGTGATATTACCGATAATTCGAAAGATGCTACGATTGTTGATACGATTATTCATTTAGCGAAAAGTTTAGATTTACAAGTACTTGCCGAAGGAGTAGAACGTGACGATCAAGTATCTTTGTTGCAAAAGATGGATTGTGATTTTGCGCAAGGGTTTTACTTTAGTCAATCGTTAGAAGCGGAAAAGTTACTACAATGGCTCGAACAACATAATCAATCGAAAGAGGCGCTTCATTAGTGCCTCTTTTCACGTTTTGTTCACATATATTTTCTTTTTTCTTCACAAATTTACATTAGTGTAGATGTATAAATGATACGAACAAGGAATGAATGTATATGCGTAGTTTATTTTTTTGGCTTATACCAATCGTCACGCTGTTGTTTACAAAAACTGTATATGGACAAACGATGGAAGGACATAAACAGTTGCAACAGGCCATTGATGAAGCGCACGCCGGCGATGTATTAGTCGTCAAACGAGGAGTATATGAAGGTCCGATTATTATTCATAAGCCGATTCATTTGATTGCTGAGCCCGGAGCGGTAGTTGATGGGAATGGAAGTGAATATGTCATAACGATTCGTGCGCCTCATGTTTATATAGAAGGGCTCACGATTCATAGAAGTGCGTACGGAAAAGGAGCAGGTGTACAAATTAAAGAAAGCGCACATGTCACGTTAAAAAATGTACATATCGAAGATGTCCATTACGGTGTTTACGTCGAAAAAGGAACAAATATTCATCTCATCAACAATGTTATTCGTGGCAGGGATGTTCACTTTGCTCAACGGGGCAACGGCATTCACTTATTGAAAACAAAACATGTCGTTGTAAGTCAAAATGATATTTCGCGTGTACAAGATGGTGTGTATTTGGATGGAGCTGAACATACGACGATCGAGAAAAATAAAGTAACAAATGCACGCTATGCCATTCATTTTATGTATGCTGAGGATGGAATAACAAAAGAGAACGTGCTGATGGAAAATATTAATGGAATTATGATGATGATGTCAAAACGATTTATGATCGAACAAAATACGATTGCCAAACAATTAGATTACCGTGGCTACGGAGCGCTTATTTATGATAGTGAACATGTTTTGATGCATCAAAATAGGTTACTTTATAATAGCACAGCGTTATCATTACAAAATGCACGTCATTGTGCCATAAAAGCAAATGAATTCATTGGAAATTATCGTGCTCTGCATAGTTTATATCAAAATCATGACACGATTGTTGTTGAAAATAAATTTTTAGGAAATATGGAAGACGCGCTCATTCAAGGGACTGCTATTTCATTTGATGATGGGGAAAAAGGGAACTATTGGGATAGTTATCGGTTTTACGACTTGAACGATGATGGAATTGGGGATGCCCCACATCGTATTCGTTCCATGTATAGTCGACTGTTACGACAATGGCCGAGTGTGCAATTTTATTTTCAAAGTCCTGCACTAGCACTTCTAAATACGACGGAGTCATTTTTTACACAAGCACAGGCACAAGGAGAAGATCGTTTTCCGCTTACGGAAATCAGTCACAAGAAAAGTACAACAAACGAACGATCATGGCGACTATTGTTGTTTGGAAGCATCTTATTAGTAAGCAGTTTGTTGATGTTTGCATATGGAAGGGGAATGAAACATGAAAAAAATTGCTAGTCTTTTATTTGCATGTTTTCTTGCCGCATGTAGTGGAGAGAAAACGTATGAACCCGAAGACATTAATCCAGATATTGATGTATGTGTAGTTTGCAATATGAGTATCGCAGCAGAGCAATATGCGACAGAAGCGATTTTAAAAGATGGAACGGTGCAAAAATTTGATGATATCGGCTGCATGATGGAATGGATGAATAAGCAAAACAACGACGACATAGCTAAGCTATATGTTCGTGATGTAACAAACGGTGAATGGATTGAGCTCGAGAAAGCGGTCTATGCTTATCATCCAAATTATTGGACGCCGATGAACTATGGCGTCGTTTCATTTGCGAATGAGCAACATGCGAAAGCGTATATGGAACAAGAAGGGGAAGGGCAGTTATGGACGTATGAGCAACTAAAACAACATCGGTGGGGATTTGAACAATGAATACAGCGATGAAGTACCAATGGATGATGATGATTCGTAGCAAATGGCTAATGAGCTTCGCCATTATATTTGCTGTTTTATCATCAACTGTGATCGCGAGTAGCGGGCACGAGACAGCAGGAGTATTTACACGTTCGACGGCAGCTTTATTAAACTTGTCTCTTTTACTTGTTCCACTTGTCTCCTTATTAGCAGGTAGTTTGTTTATTGCAGGGGAGAAAGAAGACGGTCGGTTATCACTTATATTAACATATCCGATCTCCCCTCGTTCGTTAACGTTCGGATTATATGTCGGTAGTTGTATATCATTATGGACAGTGATTGCTTTCGGATATGGAAGTGCAAGTGTTGTCCTTTTTACAACAGGAGGAACGTGGTCGACATTTTTTTTCCTTTCGTTTGCATTGACGATCGTATTAACGAGCATTTTTTTAGCCATCGCTTTATTCATTGGACTTGTTGCTTCTAATCGTTTACAAGCACTCGGTGTCAGCTTGTTTATTTGGGCATTTTTCGTTTTATTTTATGAATTTCTCACATTAGCATTATTATCGCTTGTGCCAAAACAGTTTACCATCTTCCTATTCGGGTTATCCGTTATGTTTAATCCCGTTGAGCTTGTGCGTGTTTGGACGATAACGGCGATGAAAAGTAGCGCTCTATTTGGCCCACAGCTATATGAATGGTCGAAATGGGCAGAAAGTGCAAGTGGACAACTAGTCTTTTTGGCGATCGCGTGCGTATGGATCATTGTGCCATTATTTTTAGCGAACGTATGGATGAAACGAGGGAAACGACATGCTTGAGGTGAGACAATTAACGAAAATATATAATGAGCAAAACAAAGTAGAAAACATTTCATTTTCTCTTCAATCGGGACAATGTTTGGCGTTATGCGGTGGTAACGGTGCAGGGAAAAGTACAATTATTAAAATGTTAATTGGACAGCTCACTCCAACAAAAGGAGACATATGTGTAAACGGAAAGCAAGTTCAAAAAGACGATAAACATTGGTTTTCTTTTATGCCTGATCATTTGCAATTTCCTCCGCTTTTAACCGGTTACGAAGTATTATCTTTGTTTGGACGATGGCAAGGAGCAGCAGTTGAGCGTGTCGAACAATGTTTACAGCTTGTTGGATTGACGAATGATCAACATAAGCAAGTCAAGACATATTCAAAAGGAATGCAACAACGCCTTGCCTTTGCGCAAGCGCTTTTAGCGGACGCCCCATTGCTTATTTTAGACGAGCCAACGAATGGCTTAGATCCGTACTGGGTATGGGAATTTAAACGCCTTATTCGCACGGAAAAAGAAAAGGGGAAAGCTGTTATTTTTTCGACACATATGTTGTCGATCGTGGAAGAAATCGCAGATACTGTTGCGTTTATTCATCAAGGACAAATGCTCGTATATGATTCGGTTTCTACACTTTGTCAAGATGGGCAATCGCTAGAATCTATATTTTTTGCACAACTTTCACAACATATGGCATACTGAAAAAGTAAGCGAACATAGCTTACTTTTTTCGTTTGGAGGGGGAATGTAACATGTTAAAATTATACGTCATTCGCCATGCAGAAACAGAGTGGAATGCTCAACAACGTATGCAAGGATGGAAAGATTCATCTTTAACCGCAACAGGAAGAAAACATGCGTCACTTTTACAGGAACGCTTTCGTACAGTTCCGTTTACGGCTCTGTATTGTAGCCCGAGCGATCGAACAAAAGAAACGGCTCAAATTGTTTTAGGACAACGTGACATACCAACTTATTTTGATGAGCGATTACGTGAAATTCATTTAGGGAATTGGGAAGGGAAAACGATTGCCGAAATTGCTCAAACGGACGAGCGAAATCATCATCATTTTTATTATGAACCACATGCGTACAATCCGACTGTTGGAGAAACATTTCTTGATGTGCAACGGCGAGCTGTAGCTGCCATTCATCATATTGCTCACACTCATTCAGAAGGTCATGTTCTCGTCGTGACACATGGTGTCGTTATTCGTACGCTTCTTGTATATTGGAAACAGCAAACGCTCGCACAGTTATGGGAAAATAGTCGCGTATATGGTACGAGTGTGACAATTGTTTCGTTCGATGGAGAAAAGTGGATGTTGGAATGTGAGTCAAATATTTCGCACCTTGAAGGTGAGATGATACGAGGATGAAAAAATGGTTTGTTCTTTTTGTATTCATTTTCCTTATTCACGGCTGTGTACAGCAAAATAAAGGAACGACGTTTGTTACGACAGTACAATACGTTGTTGATGGAGATACAGTCAAAGTAAAAAAAGATGGAGAGATGGTAACCGTTCGTCTGTTAAACATTGACACGCCCGAAACGTATCGCGAAAAACAGGCGTATGGTGAAGAAGCAAAACAAATGGCTAAAGACGTTCTTCTTCACAAAAAAGTGACGGTCGAATTAAGTGCGAAAGAACAACCGTATGATCGTTACGGTCGATTGCTTGCGTACATATGGTTGGAGGATGGAACTTTGTATCAAGAAAAAATTGTACAAGAAGGGCTTGCACGCGTTGCTTATGTGTTTGAACCGGATACAAAATATGCAAAAAGATTGTATAAAGCACAAGAGGAAGCAAAAAAAGAGAAAAAGCGCATTTGGAGTGTGGATGGATATGTCACAGAAGAAGGATTTAATATGAGTGTATGGTTAGATCAAGCTTCGTAAATATGAAAAGGGCTGGATGAAACAGCCCTTTTAATGTGCTAACATGGCTTGCATATCTTCTTCTACGTCACCGATAAGTTTGAGACCGAACATATCCTGTAGGACGAGTAACACACCTTCTGAAATGAAGTGTGGTGCTTTCGGTCCAATTCGAATGTCTTGAATGCCTAAACTAAACAATCCGAGTAAGATGGCAACCGCTTTTTGTTCAAACCACGAAAGGACGATGCTAACAGGCAGTTCATTCACTTCACAGCCAAACGCTTCTGCAAGCGCCATCGCAATTTTTACTGTTGAAATCGAGTTATTGCATTGTCCTAAGTCAATATATCGCGGAATGTTTGTACCAGGAACAACACCATAATCCACATCGTTAAAGCGGAATTTTCCACAAGATGTCGTTAAAATGACGGTGTTTTCTGGTAAAGATGTTGCTAATGAGCGATAATATTCACCACCTTTTCCAGGAGCATCACATCCTGCAATAACGAAAAAGCGTTGAATTTTTCCTTCCTTTACAGCTTGAATAATTTCAGGCGCAATTTGAATGACTGTTTCGTGATGGAAACCGGTCACTAATGTTTCTTCTGATTCGATATTTGCTTCTGGAAGTTGTAATGCTTTTTCAATTAACGGTGTGAAATCGTCATTTTCAATTTTTTGTACATGTTCTAATCCTGCCACATCGTATGAAAACATGCGATCAGCGTACGAACCTTTAATTGGCATGACACAGTTTGTTGTCGCTAAAATGGCGCCAGGAAACTTTTCAAATAAGCGACGTTGATCATACCATGCTTTTCCGACATTTCCTTTTAGATGTTTGTATTTTTTTAATTGTGGGTAACCGTGTGCTGGAAGCATTTCTGAGTGTGTATAAATATTAATTCCTTTTCCTTCCGTTTGCTTTAATAGCTGTTCGAGAGCAAATAAATTATGTCCTGTTACAAGAATACATTTTCCTTCAATTTTATTTTGTGTGACTCGGACGGGCTGAGGAATGCCAAGCCGTTCCGTATGTGCCCGATCAAGTAGTTCCATGACTCGAATGGCAGCTCTACCAACTTTCATTGCCATATCTAAATGCTCTTGTACGTTAAAGTTAGAATTTGTTAACGTCATATATAACGCTTCGTGTGTTGTTGTGTCGACGAATGGATCTGTGTATCCGAGTTGATGAGCATGCGTGCGATATGCTGCAATTCCTTTTAACGCAAACACAATAGTATCTTGCAAGCTTGCAATCGTTTCATCCTTCCCGCAAACGCCGACAACTGTACATCCCCCTGTTGGTGTTTGTTCACATTGATGACAAAACATCATAACCCCTCCTCTTCTTATTAACACTTTAACAATAGGGGAAAATATGTGTGACGTAAGTGATACATATCACACTTCTATACAAAAATGTGAACGAAAATTGACAATGTTCTATATTGAATAATGAGAAAAAATGTATTAAAATGAAAGAAAATTAAATGAATCACACTACTAGGGGTGCCGGATGGCGATGGCTGAGAGGAAAACGCGTAATCAGTTTTCCAACCCTTTGAACCTGATCTGGTTTGTACCAGCGGAGGGAAGTAGGCTATGTTTTGGCAATGTAAACTAGTCGATTCTTTCCGACTAGTTTTTATTTTTTATAGGGGGAATGAACGATGAATGTTGGACAATGGTTAACGCGCGTTAGAAAGGAGTCACCGCTTGTACATAATATGACAAATGTGGTGGTGACCAATTTTGTTGCTAACGGTTTACTTGCGATAGGTGCATCTCCTGTCATGGCGTATGCCAAAGAAGAAGTAGCTGATATGGTGCGCTTGGCACGTGCGCTTGTATTGAATATCGGCACATTAAATGAAACAGACGTAGAAGCGATGTTGATTGCTGGAAAAGCGGCAAATGAAGCAAACATTCCTGTTGTTTTTGATCCCGTTGGGGCGGGAGCGACAGCGTATCGCACGGAAACAGCAAGACGTATATTGAATGAAGTAAACATTTCTATTTTGCGCGGAAATGCATCAGAAATCGCAAGCGTTGCTGGAGAACAAGTACGTACAAAAGGGGTAGATGCAGGGGACGTTCAAGGTGATCTCATGCACGTCGCAAAAAAAGTAGCACGTATGTTTCACTGTGTAGTCGTTGTAACTGGGGAAAATGATATAGTGACAGATGGAGAACACGTAACGATCGTTTCAAACGGCGATGCGATGTTGACGAAAGTAACGGGAACAGGTTGCTTATTAAGTGCGGTATTAGGCGCATTTGCTAGTGTAGGAGAAAACATCGTAGAATCATCCGTCGCTGCGCTCGCTTATTACGGTATAGCGGCTGAAAAAGCAGCCAAACAAACGCAAGCACCTGGTTCTTTTCAGCTTGCATTTCTGAATGCTTTATACGAAACGAGCGCAGAAGAAGTAGATGAATACGCACACATTCGAGGGGAATAAAATGATGAAGCAAAAACTATCTTTATATTTTGTGATGGGGAGTGTCGATTGTACGAAAGATCCACTCGCTGTGCTTGATGAAGCGATCGAAGGTGGCATTACGATGTTTCAGTTTCGGGAAAAAGGAAAAGGGGCACTTACAGGAGTTGAAAAATATCGCTTAGCTGAGAAATTGTTTGAGCGATGTCTTGCTCACAACATTCCTTTTATTGTAAATGATGATGTTGATTTAGCGCTTACCTTACAGGCAGATGGGGTTCATGTCGGACAAGAAGACGAGGCAGCTGAACGTGTTCGTGATCGAATAGGGGATCGCTATTTAGGGGTATCTGTGCACAACTTGAATGAAGTGAAACAAGCGCTTTCTGCTCGTGCCGATTATGTTGGATTAGGTCCAATTTTCCCAACTGTTTCAAAAGAAGATGCAAAACAAGCATGTGGATTGGCAATGATTAAGCACATTCGCGCGCATGAAAAGCACGTTCCGCTTGTGGCAATCGGTGGGATTACACACCAAACAGCAAAACAAGTCATTGAAGCGGGAGCAGATGGAATCGCTGTCATTTCGGCCATTTGCCGTGCCGAACAAATTCGGGAACAAACAAAGCAGCTATATGAGATGGTGATGGATGCAAAACAAAAAGGCGGCAGTTAATGTCGTCTTTTTTATTACTAAATGTTTATATTTTTGATGCAGGATTTTCTTTATATGTGTCGAAAGAGAAAAACGAACAGATGAAAGAGGGAGATGGGAAAAATGGAACATATCGTATTGTCATATAAAGAACGAGTCGCAACAATTGAATTGAATCGTCCGGATGCGTTGAACGCTTTAAACGAACAAATGTTAGCAGAGTTGCTACAAGCGTTAAAAGAAGTGGAAAAAAGCGAGGCAGATATTGTCGTCATTCGTGGACGAGGAAAGGGATTTTGTGCAGGGGGAGACATTAAAACGATGTTGCAATCAACGAATGAGCATTCATTCATAGAAGTAATGGAAACGATTAAACATATTGCTCTCACACTATATCAATTGCCGAAACTAACGATCAGTTACGTGCATGGCGCTGCTGCAGGATTAGGACTTAGCTTAGCGCTCGCTTGCGATCATGTTATTGCAAACGAACAAGCACGTGTTGCAATGAATTTTATCGGCATTGGATTAATCCCAGATGGCGGTGGCCATTTCTTTTTAAAACGGAAAATTGGAGAAGTAAAATCAAAACAAGTAATATGGGAAGGAAAAGTGATGAGTGCACAAGAGGCATATGAAGTGGGACTCATTGATGGAATTGGCGATGAACAGACGATTCAACAAAAAGTGAATGAATGGTTGGCTAAACCGATTGTTGCGATGATTGCAACGAAGCAGTTGTATGCTCATTTAAGCGAAGAACAATTGTTGAAAACGTTGCAAATGGAGACAGCATATCAAGCAGAAATGCGAAAAACAGAAGATCATGCGGAAGGCATTCGTGCCTTTTTAGAAAAGCGTCGTCCGCATTTTCGTGGAAAATAAAAAGTTTGCAAAACTTTCATCTTTAACTAGCCTTTTCGACTTTGTGACGTGTATAAATAAAATATAAAAACATAACGAAAAGGGCGACGGAAGATGAAAGTAGTAGTTATTGATGATTATAGACCAACATTAGAAATGATTGAAGCAATGCTTGAACATATTGAAAATATTTCAATTTATCCGTTTGAGGATGCAGATGAAGCATACGCATATATTTTATCGCAACATGTAGATGTCATTTTAATGGATATTTGTATGCCGAAAACAGACGGTATTGAATGGTGTCGGCGCTTTAAACAACATGAGCAATTACAACACGTTCCTGTATTAATGGTCACCGGTTACGATGAGGAACAAAAATTAGAAGAAGCGTTTGCAGCCGGGGCATTTGACTACATTCGCAAGCCGTTTACCATGGTTGAACTGATTGCTCGTGTTCAATTGGCGTATCGCCAAAAAGAAACGATGGATCAACTGAAACGAACGAACGAAGCATATATGGAAAGTTATCGACATATGTGGGCGATGCAAAAAAAGATGAACGAAGATTTACACTTAGCTCGACTCGTTCAAGAAGGTTTGCTCCCTGAACGAATGAATAATGAACATATTCATTTTGTTGGGACGTATATTCCGTCCTCACAACTGTCTGGCGATTTGTATTTTTGGCAGCAAGTTCGCCCCCATATGTATGCTTTTATCGTAATTGATGTCATGGGGCATGGCGTTGCATCTGCGCTCGTTGCTATGTCGATTCGTTCGCTATTACACGGATTAATGACGAAAGTGACTGAACCGCTTGCGGTTGTGCATGAATTAAATCGACATGCTTTTCAATTGTTTGGAAAGGAAACGAAATATTATTTTACAGCTTTTTACGGAACGATTGATGTGAAAACAAAAGTGATAGAATATGTGAATGCAGGACATCCTTCGGGAATATTCATGACCGATCAAAAAATGAAGTTTTTAAAAGAAGGAGGCATTCCAATCGGTATTGTACCAAATGCCCCATATAAAAAAGGGACGATTTCTTTTCAACATGAAGCGTACCTTATTCTCTACACAGATGGGCTAATAGAAGTGTTAGGTGAAGAATGTGCGAATCAACTTGCACATACAATGCAAATGGCTCATTCGTTTGATCAAATGATAGAGAAGATCAATGAACAAGCACAATATGCGAAAGGAAATGACGATATTACGTTTGTTTCCATTCATGTAAAATAGCGATCTGTGAACAGATCGCTATTTTACGTCTACCATTTGATCCAATTGACAAATCGATAATATATGCTTAATAGGTGCTGAAACACCGGTCATTTCAATTCGCATTCGATCTTTTAATGGATACAGCCAGCTAATAAGCAACCGAACACCAGAGCTATCAATAAACCGAACAGCAGATAAGTCAATTTGTAAAAGAGATGTATCCCACGACTGTGATTGAATCATTTCTTCCATGATACGCGATGTTTCAAAGTTAATATCTTGCTGAAAAGAGACAACGATTTTGTCATGATATGTTACAATGTCAATCATATTTCTCCCCCTTTTTTCGTGCAATCATAACGATTGCACGCTTTCCTTTTTCGTCAAATGAAAAATGCGAGGCGAGTTGTTGAATGAGAAAAAGTCCGCGTCCCCCTTCTTGTTGTGTGAAATGAGGAGGGAGGGTGTTTAGTTGTTTTTCCCATTCAAACCCATCACCTTGATCGATTACTTCAATGACGACCGTTTCATCTGACCAACTGATATATACGTCTGCATCTTTTTTTGTAGAGTGACGAATAACATTTGAAACAAGCTCCCATAATACGAGTTGTACTGTATATTTTTGCATGTCGTCTAGCTGGATACAACGATCTAATTGCTCGAGCATCGCTGAGATCATCGTGCTATAATTTGTTTCATTTAGTTGAGCTTGAATCATTGTTTCTTAACTGAATAAAAAGTTGTTGAATATATGGATGTTTATAATCCCCTTGATGCTCGAGGCGGTACAATTGACTCCATAAAGAATTATACGTTGAACGAAACGAAATAGGGATATGTTCTCCAAATGAACGTTGTAAATGCATGAGACGAAACTTTGCATAATTTCGTGATGGTACGTCGTTTGGAAGAAGTCCCATATCGATTCGTACAAGTTGCTCATTTGCTTCGTGAAGTAATGTTTCTGCCATTTCATCTATATGCGCAAACGTTCGTTGCTCGTATTTCAGCCGTGGGTGTTTCATCGTCATCTTTCCTCCGTTTAACCATTACGAATTAAATTTTTCTGTCAACTCTTGATTTAAGTCGTTTAACTGTTCGGCCATTTCAGCAATTTGAGATGCGGCTGATGAAATTTCATCAAACATTTGATGAAACTGTGTAATAAGTGAAGTAAACTGATCAATTTTTTTACTTGTCGATTTCACATCGGTAACGGACTGATCAAAAATATGAACAATGCTTTCATTTGCTTGCCGGAATGCGCGCGTTTCCTCGACAATTTGTTGAAACGCATGTTCAAACTTTCGAATCGTTTGTTGTACGACATCAATATGATTTTGAATGTAATCAAGCGATTGCTCGGTTTGTGCCGCGAGCTTTCGTACTTCATTTGCGACGACCGCAAATCCTTTTCCGTGTTCACCAGCACGCGCTGCTTCAATATTTGCATTTAACGATAAAATGTTTGTTTGATTTGAAATGCTACGAATCGCATTGACGATTTCCCCGATTTTCCGCGAGCTATCTGTTAGCTCATTCGTCAACGACTTTGTTCCTTCAATTAGTTTCGCGACACCATCTAATTTTGTTAACGTTTGCTTCACATCTTCTTTTCCTTTTTCCACCCGTTCAGTCATTTGTACGGACTGATGTTGGATGTTTGTCACCTCATGTAACATATCTTGCACGTTTTTTTGTACTTCAAAAATGGAAGCAGTCGTTTCTTCTGCGCTTGACGCAAGTGTTGTAGATGATTCTGTTAACCGATGTTGTAACTCTGCAATTTCGTTTAATTTCATCATCGAAGACGTATACGCCTCAATATATGTTTCAATAGCGATTTGCATATCCAATGAACAAAGTTTAGCGAACGAACGATATACGTTCGTTGCTTCTGTTGGAGGCAACTCTTCCATTAATATGCGGAGCACTTCATTTTGAATAATGGTATAAGCGCCTAAATACCATTCTGGGAATAATCCGATGCGGTTATGAACGTTGCCGATTACTTTTCGACGAATCACGTACTGTTCGCCAATTTCTCCAGATACCATATCCATTAAATAAGCGCGCAATGTTTGTTTTAAGCGATCGATCGTTGAATGATTGTCAATAATGTTTCTTAAATGCGGCATCTGTCCAACTTGATCGTAAAACGCATTGACAATTCGTTCGACATGTTTAGCAAAAAGTGGGCGAATCGAAGCGAGTTGTTGTACATCTTCTTCTGTCAGCCCGACGAAAGTGACTTGCTGTTTTCGATCGCTTGAAAGAAGTTGGCGATAATATGTTGTTACATGTGAAGGTGTAGAAAGATGAAGAGTCGCATCTTCTTTTTCTTTTTGATGCTTTTTTCGAAACAGTTGAATCGCTCCCGCTTCATTAAAAAGGGTGTGAAATGGACATTTTGACATCGTATTCCCTCCATTATTTATTAAAAATCCCCTAGAATATTATATCATGTGCAACAAAAATAAGAAGGAAAATTTTTATGTTATTTCCGAGGGAAGCGCAAAAAATGACAAAGTTTTCCCTTCTTGTCGAATGAAAAAGAATGAAGTAGAATGTATATTTGTGAACAATATGAATTGCGGAGAGAGAAGCGATGAGCAAAAAAATTTTATATTTATTTTTCGTTTTAATTGGGGCTACCGTCGTTATTTTTGCGAATATGAAACATAATATTTATACGTTCATGTAAAATAGGTATTTCCATTAGTACATGTATCCCCCTTCGTACATACGCTAGAAGTGTAACAAACTTTAATGCGAAAGGGGTATGAAATATGCATTGTCGTCCGAATATGATGCCGCCGATCGTTCATCCAACAAAATGTTGTACACAACATCAAATGCAAACAACGATTGTGCCGCACATTCATCCGTCACATACGACGTATGTGAACCATCATGTGTTCCAGCATCAGCATTATTTTCCGCATACACAATCTGTTGTAAACGATGTATCACACCAACATGTTGTTTGTCCAGGGCCTGGTCCGTTCCCACGACCATTTTAACCGAAGGCAATTCGCCTTCGGTTTTTTGTCGAAAAAAAGACGAAGTTTGTGAAAATGAAAAATTGACAACGACTGCTTTTTTTGAAAGAATAGGTGTAGACATGGATAATTGAGGTGAGCAAACGTGCTTTCGGATCGCATCAACTTAACAGCAAAAGACATTCTCGAAAAAGAGTTTAAAATAAGCATGCGTGGATATAATCAAGATGAAGTGGATCGCTTTCTCGATTTAATTATTAAAGACTATGAAACATTTCATCAAATGATTGAACAATTACAACAAGAAAATACACGCCTAAAAAGCCAATTGCAGGAGGCGCAAAAACGTCAGCCATCTCAATCAGGAACGACGAACTTCGATATTTTACAACGTCTTTCTAATTTGGAAAAACATGTTTTTGGCAGTAAACTTTACGAATGAATATTCCAACTTTTTCTATTGATTTGGCTCATCGTTTCGGATATACTATCATATGCTTACATGAATCATGTTCGGGTAATCGCTGCGATGCGTATGCGTCGTAGAGGAAAGTCCATGCTCGCACGGTGCTGAGATGCCCGTAGTGTTCGTGCCTAGCGAATACATAAGCTAGGGCAGTCTGGCAATAAGCTGGGCTGACGGCAGGGAAAGAGCCTACGTCCGCAACGGATATGGCTCGATTACCTTTAAAGTGCCACAGTGACGTAGTCTTGCTGGAAACGGCAAGAGTGGAACGCGGTAAACCCCACGAGCGAGAAACCCAAATAATGGTAGGGGCACCTTCTCGAAGGAAATGAACGGAGAGAAGGACAGGCATAAGCCTGTAGATAGATGATTACCGCCGAAGTACGAGGCGCAAGCCGTTTGCAGTACGACGGAACAGAACATGGCTTACAGAACATGGTTCATGGCATGACTCTCCTGCATCACGCTAGGGGAGTTTTTGTTTTTTGGGGGAAATATGAGGGGAGAGTCTGATGTGAACAAAAAGTTGTCATCTTTGTTTGAAACAGATACATTTTTATCTATCGCTCATACGATTATTCAAGAAGCAGATGAAGGAATGATTGTCACGGATGGGCAAGGGCGTATTTTATTAGCGAATCCGGCGTTTGAAACAGTGACGGGTTATACACAAGAAGAGGTGTTAGGAAAAAAACCGAACATTCTCCGTTCCGGTTTACATGATCGGAAGTTTTATGAAAACATGTGGGAGACGTTGCGCAATCATGGAGTTTGGAAAGGAGAAATTTGGAATAAACGAAAAAACGGCGAACTGTTTGTTGAATGGCTAACGATTAAAGCAGTCTATGACGCTACGGGAGTTCCGACGCATTATGTTGCGATTTTTTCAGATGTGACGCAACATAAACGAACGATGGAGCAATTAGCACGGTTATCCAATTATGATTTATTAACAAACGTTCCAAATCGCCAATTATTTATGAAACGTCTGCAACATTTACTTGATGTAGTTCGGCGTTACAATCAGCAATTAGCCATTTTGCTTTTCGATTTAGATCGATTTAAGTATATTAATGATGAACTCGGTCATTATAGCGGAGACATCCTATTAAAAAAAGTGGCTAATCGTTTAAAAAAGTTATTGCGCACGAAAGATACGCTTGCACGCATTGGTGGGGACGAATTTGTCGTCATTTTGCCTAAACTAAAAGATGGGCAAGAAGCAATAACAATAGCAGAACAAATGATTGAGGCACTTCAAGTTCCATTTATGCTGAATGGAAAAGACGTATACATTTCAGCAAGCATTGGGATCAGTATATACCCAAACGATGGAGATGATGGAGAGACGTTGTTACGTCGAGCGGATCGTGCAATGCAAAAAGCGAAAGAAAGCGGACGAAATCGCTTTGAGTTATATACCGCTAAATTGGATTATCAAAGCGAAGTTGTGACGTTAGAAAATTATTTACGAAAAGCGTTGGAACGAAATGAGTTATTCATTTGTTATCAGCCGATCGTGAATATGAAGACGAAAAAAATTGAAGCGCTTGAGGCATTAATGCGTTGGGAACAACCAAACATCGGATTCGTTTCGCCGGCGCAATTTATTCCACTTGCAGAAGAAACGGGGCTTATTGTTCCGATGACGAAGTGGCTATTTGAACAAGCGTGCATACATATAAAGGCGATCCATCAATTCGCCCCACATATGAAAATAGGAGTAAATATTTCTGCCGTACATTTCCAACAAGACGATTTCGTCGAGCAATTATCGACAATTGTGAAAGAAAACCATGTGCATACACGCTTTTTTAAATTAGAACTGACGGAAAGTACGATTATGCCAAATGCTGAAGAGTCTGTTCAAAAACTCGTACAGCTGAAACAATGCGGCTTTAAACTAGCCATTGATGACTTTGGGACAGGTTTTTCTTCATTAAGTTATTTGCATCGCTTTCCAATCGACATTTTAAAAATTGATCAATCGTTTATTCGTCGCCTATCTTTATATAGCGATGATGCAACGATCGTATCAACGATTATTATGATGGCGCATCATTTACATTTATCTGTTGTCGCAGAAGGGGTCGAGACGGGGCAACAATATGAGTTTTTAAGCCAACAGCAATGTGATATGGCACAAGGATATTACATCGCTAAGCCGATGCGAATAGATGAAGTGCAACTATTTATTCAGGAATGGGATGCTATACATGAATGAAAGGTGAAAACATATGGGACAAATGACATTCATTGCTACTGCGGCGATGGGACTTGAATCGATCGTTGCAGACGAAGTGCGTGCGCTCGGCTATGACTGTGAAGTAGAAAATGGGAAAGTGACATTTGTTGCAGATGAGCGGGCGATTTGTCGCACGAACTTATGGCTTCGCACAGCCGATCGTGTAAAAATCAAAGTAGGTGAATTTCCGGCGACAACGTTTGATGAGTTGTTTGAACAAACAAAAGCGTTACCATGGGCGCAATTTTTGCCGATAGATGCCCAATTCCCCGTTGTCGGAAAATCCGTCAAATCAAAATTGTTTAGCGTATCAGATTGTCAAGCAATCGTAAAAAAAGCGATTGTTGAACATTTAAAACAACATTATCGCATTTCTTGGTTTGAGGAAACAGGCGCGTTATTTCGTATTGAAGTAGCTTTACATAAAGATATCGCTACATTAACGATCGATACGAGTGGAGCAGGATTGCATAAAAGAGGATATCGCGTCAAACAAGGGGAAGCACCATTAAAGGAAACATTAGCAGCAGCGCTCGTTCAATTAACGAATTGGACGCCAGATCGTCCGTTTGTTGATCCATTTTGTGGATCAGGAACGATCGCAATTGAAGCAGCGTTAATTGGACAAAATATCGCGCCGGGATTTAATCGCGAGTTTGTATGTGAGCAATGGAATTGGATCCCATCTCGCTTATGGGACGAAGCAAGAGAAGAGGCGGAAGATGTAGCGCGTTATGACCAACCGTTGCATATTGTCGGATTTGATATTGATCATCGCATGGTCGATATAGCGAAAATAAATGCCCAAGAAGCTGGATTAGCAGATTTAATTACATTTAAACAAATGCAAGTAAAAGATTTTCGGACGAAAGACGAATACGGTGTCATCGTCGGCAATCCGCCTTATAGTGAGCGATTAGGAGAAAAAGAAGAAGTGGAACAATTGTATCGAGAAATGGGAAAAACATTTGCAGCTCTCGATACGTGGTCGATCTATATGTTAACTTCTCACCGTCAATTTGAGCAATTGTATGGTAGACGTGCAACAAAACGCCGAAAATTGTTCAACGGCTTCATCGAAACGCAATATTATCAGTTTTGGGGACCTCGTCCGCCACGTTTGTACGAAAAGCTGTCTCGCTGACAGCTTTTTCTTTTCAACTTCATTGACTTCTTTCTTTTTTTGATCGATAATTAATGTTTGTGTACTTCGTTTAAATTGATGGAGGGGCTAAAAAATATGAGCAAATATCCGTTTACATTAAACAAAAATGAAAACTTTTTTGATAAATTGAATGAATGGATTGGGGACGTTTTTTACGATATTTTACCTGAAGCAGGGTTTGAATTACGCGATGAACAAATTTTTATGGCATTTCAACTTGAGCGAGCGTTTAAAGAGAAAAAAGTGATGTTCGCCGAGGCGGGTGTAGGGACAGGAAAAACGATCGTATATTTACTTTATGCTATTTGCTATGCACGTTATATCGGAAAGCCTGCGATTATTGCTTGCGCAGATGAAACGTTAATTGAACAGCTTGTCAAAAAAGAAGGAGATATTGCGAAAATTTCGCGCGTCTTAAACATGGACATTGATGTTCGACTAGCCAAATCGTCAGATCAATATTTATGTTTAAACAAATTAGACGAAGTATTAATGACGGAAGAAGAGGAGTTGTACGAGCAAATTTTTGATGAACTGCCTCCTTTTGTTCATGATCATGCTCCACTTCAAACGTTTTATCATTATGGTGATCGAAAAGACTATGCTCATTTAAGTGATGAACAATGGTCAAAAATTGCTTGGGATCCGTTTCAAGACTGTTTAGCGTGCGAAAAACGTCATCGCTGTGGTCAAACGTTATCGCGCGACTATTATCGGAAAGCAGCGGATTTAATTATTTGTTCGCACGATTTTTACATGGAACATATTTGGACGTATGAAGCGCGGAAACGCGAGGGACAGCTTCCACTTTTGCCTGAAGCGAGCTGTGTCATTTTTGACGAAGGGCATTTATTAGAGTTTGCCGCTCAAAAAGCGTTGACGTATCGTATGAAAGAAACGACGTTAGAGACATTGCTTTCTCGTTTATTAGAAAATGATATTCGTGAACAATTAGCTTATTTAATTGAAGATACATTAGAACTGAGTGTACGTTTTTTTGATGAATTAATGAATCATGCGAAAGCTGTACCGGGATCGAATCGTCAAGAGTTAACGTTTACTCCATCTCTTTTGCAACTTGCACAAAATTTACAAACAAAAGTTGAGCAAATTGGAGATGAACTCGTCTTTGAAAGTGAGACGTACACGATTGATCACTATCAATTAAAAGTTGTTGATGAGTACCTCGATCAAATTCATCACTCCTTGCACTTATTTATTCACAACCGAGATGCAATTACATGGCTTGAATCATCGCTAGATGGCAATACGCTTGTGATTATGCCGAGAACGGTACAGGAAGTGTTGCGGGAAAAAGTATTTTCTAAACGCATGCCATTTATTTTTTCGTCTGCCACACTATCAAATGAAAAATCATTTGATTATATGGCAAAAAGTCTAGGAATTGACGAATATATATCGTTTCATGTCGATTCCCCGTTTGACTACGATGAACAAATGACCATTTACATGCCAATATTTGAAAAGAACGAACGTATATTTGAAGAGAAATACGCGTATGCCTTAGAAAAAATACGCGAAACGAATGGGCGTGCTCTCGTATTGTTCCCAACGCGCGAACAATTGAATGAATTTAAAGCTCGTGCCCAGCGTGAAGAACAATTTTCTTTCTTATTTGAAGGGGATCAAGAAATTAGCGAACTTGTTTCTCGCTTTCAAAATGAAGAAGAGACGATTTTATGTGCCCAACATTTATGGGAAGGATTAGACATTCCAGGCCCTTCATTAAGCAACGTGATTATTTGGGCGCTTCCTTACCCTCCAAATGACCCTGTTTTTCAGGCGAAGCGAAAGGAAACGGACAATCCGTTTTGGGAAGTTGATGTTCCGTATATGATTTTACGATTGAGACAAGGAATCGGGCGCCTTATTCGTCAACGAGATGATCGAGGAATCGTATGTATTTTTGTAACAGATGATGAACCGATGCAAGTAATCGAGGCGATCAAACGTGTATTACCGACAGATGTACAACAAAAATAAAGGAATCATTGTAAGTATTGTAGAATAACAAATATAGAATGGAGGGAAGAAGATGAAGACAAGTATTCAAGAAGTAGAAAAGCAATTTCTCCAATACATCAAAAAAATGATGGCATATAAAGAAGCCATTTCACTTATGTATTGGGATTTGCGCACAGGGGCACCGAAAAAAGGGGTTGACCAACGTTCTGAAGTAATCGGGATGTTGTCGCAAGAAGTGTTTCGCATGTCGACTTCAGAACAAATGGCCGCATATATTGCGGAACTTTCCGCTAAGTCGGTACAAGAACAATTATCACCTGTTACCCGTTATACGTTAGCAGAATGTCAAAAAGAGTATGAGCGCAATAAAAAAATTCCTGCTGACGAATATAAACAATATGTCATTTTGCAATCAAAAGCGGAAAGTGTATGGGAAGAAGCGAAAGCAAAATCTGACTTTTCCCTTTTTGAACCATATTTAAAACAGCTTGTTGACTTTACAAAACGTTTCATTACATATTGGGGCACAAACGGACACCCATATAATACGCTATTAGATTTATATGAGCCGGGCGTGACAGTCGATTTATTAGATGATGTGTTTTCAAAACTACGTCATCATATTGTTCCGCTCGTTCAGCAAATTAGCCAGTCCCGTCACAAACCGGAAACGAGCTTTCTATTTCAACCGTTTCCGAAAGAAAAGCAAAAAGCATTTAGTTTGGCGCTGTTAAAAGAGTTAGGTTACGATTTTGATGCAGGTCGGCTAGATGAAACTGTACATCCTTTTGCTATTACATTAAATGATGGGGACGTCCGAATTACAACGAAATATGACGAAAACGATTTCCGAACAGCCATATTTGGTACAATTCACGAATGTGGTCATGCCCTTTATGAACAACATATTTCTAAAGAACTGGCAGGTACACCGTTGTACGATGGAACGTCAATGGGGATTCATGAATCCCAATCGTTGTTTTATGAAAACTTTATTGCTCGTCATTATTCATTTTGGAAGCGATATTATCGTTTATTACAACAATATGCTCCGCATTTTTCGCATGTTTCGTTAGACGATTTTTATCGTGCGATTAATGAGTCGAAACCGTCCCTTATTCGTATTGAAGCTGATGAGCTGACGTATCCATTACACATCATTGTTCGATATGAAATGGAAAAAGCATTGTTTGATGACGCCATTGAAGTGAAAGATTTACCATACATTTGGAACGAAAAATACGAAGCGTATTTAGGTATTCGTCCAGAGCGTGATGCGGAAGGAATTCTTCAAGATGTGCATTGGGCTGGAGGAAGTTTTGGTTATTTTCCATCGTATGCACTTGGATATATGTATGCGGCACAGTTTAAACATACGATGGAGAAAGAACTGACATTTCATCAGTTGCTTGAAAATGGGGAACTTGTTCGTATTCGAGAATGGCTTACAAAGCATGTTCACCAATTCGGAAAAACGAAAAAACCGCTCGATATTTTACATGAAGTAACTGGAGAAGGTTTAAATCCAATCTACTTAATCAACTACTTAGAAGAAAAATATAAACATATTTATCGATTATAAAAAAACCGGGCGAGTGCCCGGTTTTTTACCAAAGTTTAAACCCTTTTGATCCAGGAGGTGCATTTTGGATCATATCGATAAATGGAACTGTATATGCGATTAAAATGAGTACAACCGCAATACCGATCCACAATGTCCAGTTTTCGAACACAAGTGGTGTACGTTCAGCCTGCTCAGCTACTTCTGCAACAGGGAACTCTGTTTCACCTTTTGGAGCGAAAAATGCTAAGTTTGTTACGATAATGAGCACGAGAATAATACCGATGAATAAAATCGTTCCACCAACCGCTTGAGCGATTTGATAAGGAATCCATTCTAGTGCTTGTGGCGCATCGCCGTATGTTGAAAATGCTGAACGGCGTGGGGCACCAAGTAACCCTGCAAAATGCATCGCACTAGACATGAAAATCATACCGATGGACCAAACGATTGTTTGAATAATTGCTAGACGATTCATTGCTTTTGTCATGACTCGTCCTGTTAAGTGCGGGATAAGCCAATAAGCTCCCCCGAAGAATGTCAATACGACTGTTGTCGCTAATGTTAAGTGGAAGTGACCAGTTACCCAAATCGTATTATGGACGACTTGGTTTAATTGGTGTGATGCGTTGACAAGACCACCAGCACCAGCAGGGATAAAGAACAACATACCGACAAACGGCGCAAAGAAACGTGCATCACCCCAAGGAAGTTTTCGTAACCATCCGAATAATCCTGTTGCTCCTTTTGAGCGACCGTACATTTCAAACGTTGCGAACATTGAGAACGCAGTCATTAATGATGGAATAACGACCATAAACGTTAAGACAACTTGTAAGTATTTCCAAGCTGGATCAATTCCAGGTTCCACAAGTTGATGGTGGAAACCGACAGGAATCGAGAAAATTAAGAATAAGATGAATGACATACGAGCAAGGGAGTCTGAAAACATTTTTCCACCAATAATTTTTGGAATAATTGCATACCAAATCATATATGCCGGTAATAACCAGAAATATACGAGCGGGTGACCGAAATACCAGAACAATGTTCGGCTTACGAGCACGTTAATCCGATCGACATAACCTAATGACCAAGGAATAAGCTGGAATAATACAGTCGCTGCTACACCGAGCGAACAAACGAGCCATAATACCATGTTGACAACAGACATAAATGTAAGCAACGGACTGACTTGACCCGGATGAGCTTTTTTCCATTTTGCATAATGAGCGAACATAGCAAAACCGCTAATCCAGCTACCGACCACAACAAGCGTTAAACCGATATAAAAACCTGCATGTGCTTGTAGTGGGGCATAAAATGTATATAAAACAGAAGCTTCACCGATTAAAATGTAAAAGGCAGTAATCGCTGTACCGATTGTCATGAGCCAAAAACCGATCCAACCCCAAAACCGCACGCGGTCAGAAAGCGTTCCGGCAGTACGACTTACAGCAGCAAATTGGAAACCGATAATGAAAAATGTAGTTAAAACGAGTCCAAGCAATACGCCATGCGTTGTTAAAATCGTATAATAGCTAATGCCTGCCGGCAATTCAAATTTTCCAGAGCGTACAAGCACTTGTAATAGACCAGCAAGTCCTCCTAACGCAAGTGCAACGAAAGCGACATAAATATGGGCCATGGCTAATTTGCCATCACGTGCATCAACTTTCCATGTTCCGTTCATCATTGTTCAACCACCTTCACTTTCGCCGTCATTAAGTGGTGACCGGCACCGCAATATTCATTACATAAAATGACATACTCGCCAACTTTATCAAATGTTTGTGTGTAGCTACTGACGTATCCAGGTTCAACCATCATGTTTACGTTCGTTCCAGCCATTTCAAACCCGTGGATCACGTCTTTCGTTGCGACATTGATCGTTACTTTTGCTCCTTTTGGAATTTCGACTTGGTTTGGTGTATACGCAAATGCAGAAGCAACGATGTTCAATTGATATTCATTATCTCCCGTTTTAACAAGGCCTGGTTTATCAAATGGTGGTGTTTGATCGACTTTTTCCGGATCGATCGTTGTTAAACAGCTTGGTGGTTGCGTTCCTTGCGCAAATGCACCGACTCCTAAGACGGCTAAAAATACGAATAACGAACCGATGCCGAAAAACAGCCAAATTTTTTCATACTTATGCATGTGCATAACGTCTCGTCTCCTTTCTCTCTATAAGCGATTTAAAAACAAGAAATATACGCTTACCCACGTGAAAATGAGGAAAAACCCTAAAAACAAAACAGAAGCAAGTGTTCCTTTTAATGCGGGTTCTTTCTCCACTTTTGTTTTCGGTGTGTTTGTGTTTAATTGAGTTTTCATTTCCACCCCTCCTTTCCTAAATAAACCTTAAATAGAAATGTATACACTTACATCATACAAAACAATTTGTGAAATGAAACGCTTTCTTCAGATGTTTCACAAATTGTTCATTCGTTACTTTACCATCATCATAACCGTAAAAATAAGGGGTATCTGTGACTTTTGTCACACGCATTTTGTGAGGTTGTGAAAAAAGTGTGAAATATTTAGAAAAAGATGGCTATGGCATAAAAAAAGAAGCTTACAAGCGCAAGCTTCTCATTTATTCATTATCAATTGTTAAAATAAGTTGTAATTCCCCATTGCTTTCGAAGTGGATCGGTACGCGAAAAGCTTTGTCAAAACCGTAAATTTTTGTTTGACCAACAAGAACAGTCGGAGGAGTAATATCAATGGTAATGCCTTTTTGTGATACGACTGTGGCCAAGTTTCCTGCGATCATATTCCCAAGTTCACCAGTAAATGATTCAAGCATTTCACCTTCTAACGGCATACCGAACATCGTTTCTCCGATTTTTCCAAACATCGTTTCATGTCCTTCAATGATTAGACGCCCACGTAAGTCTCCAGTCATCCCGATCAATACACTAATAGATGTTTGTGTAAAAGGTTGGACAAACAATGAAGGCTTATCAATTGTCATTAGTAGTGGGATAACAGACCGAATCGATTCGATCGTTCCATTTAAAATCGTTGTAATTTTCTCACCTAAAGCCATAAAAAAGACCCCCCTTTTTTCTTCATCATAACAAATTTTTCACTTTGATGACATCATTTTTCGACACATCCAAACACGAATATATAAAAAACATAGTGACGAAACAACAAATTGCGTTATAATGAAAGTGCACAACAACATACCTCCTTTCAAAACGTCGAAAGCTTTCCTCCTATTGCTGAGAGGAAAGCTTTTCTATTTATCATGTATAAAATTTCTTTATTGGAAAAATATTATCTTTACCGAAAGGAGGAACATAGATGCCGAGTATTGTTGCAGTTGAATTAGCTAAACTTCCTTACCGCGTTTCACAAAACGAGGTGATGGTTGCCATAAAACGTATGTTTCAACACCGTTATGAACATATTGATCGGTTATTATCTATTTTTGAACATGATCATATTCAGTCAAGATCGTTTGTACAACCATTAGATTGGTATATGCAAACTCATTCGTTTGCTGAGAAAAATAAGCTGTATATTGAACATGCGGTTCGATATGGAAAAGAGGCGATCGAACGCTGTTTACGTCGTGGAAACATTGGTTTTGAAGACATTGAAGCGATGTTTTTTATTTCAACGACCGGAATTGCTACACCGAGCATTGAGGCAAGAATAATGAATGAACTTCCTTTTTCTGTACACATGAAACGCATTCCGATATGGGGGCTCGGATGTGCGGGTGGAGCAGCTGGTATCGCTCGGGCGGTAGATTACTGTCGAGCATATCCGAAAGCGAAAGTGCTTGTTCTTGCTGTGGAACTTTGCAGTCTAACGTTTCAAATGGATGATGTATCAAAAAGTAATCTTATTGGCACATCATTATTTGCTGATGGAGTAGGTTGCGCGTGTGTAGTAGGGGATGATGTACTGCAACAAAATGTCGTTCCTCAGGTGATTGATATGCAATCGATATTTATGCGTAACACGGAAGATGTCATGGGGTGGGATATAAAAGATCAAGGTTTTTATGTTGTGTTTTCTCGACATATTCCGACGATGATTCGTCAATCAATTGGCGAAATCGTAGAATTATTTTTAGGAAGAAGTGGAATCAAACTTTCCGAAATTGAACATTTTGTTTTGCACCCAGGTGGTAAAAAAGTGCTTGATGCGTATCAAGATGGTTTACACATCGATGAAGACAAGCTCGCTCATGCGATCACGGTTTTACGACAGTACGGAAATATGTCGTCTGTTACTGTGCTCGCTGTTTTACAACGTTTTTTAAAGCAGTCGATGACTCCACAGGGATACGGTTTAATGATGGCGATGGGACCAGGATTTAGTTGTGAACTTTTGTTGTTAAAATGGGGAGATAGGGTATGAAATGGAGCATATTTTTCTTTTTAATTGTTCAACGATTCGTTGAATTGTATTGGGCAAAAAGAAATGAACGATGGATGAAGGAGCGGGGGGCAAAGGAATTCGGACAAAATCACTATAAGTATATCGTATGTATGCATTGTTTATTTTTTGTTTCGCTCTTGCTAGAAGGGATTCGTAAACGTCCGTCACGATTGTGGCCTGTTTTGTTGAACATATTTGTCGTATTACAGTTATTCCGTCTTTGGATTATCGCTTCGCTTGAAAGGTATTGGAACACAAAAATTATTGTATTGCCAAAAGCAGAACGGGTACAGAGAGGCCCGTATAGATGGTTTCGTCATCCGAATTACCTCGTTGTTGTTCTAGAATTCCTTGTTATTCCGCTTATGTTTCAAGCATATTGGACAGCTGTCATATTTACAATATGTAACGCATACCTTTTATCTGTTCGTATTCGTGTAGAGGAGCAGGCGCTACGTTTATTAAAATCCCCCTAATAAGCAGGGGATTTTTTATGTATTTTTTTTGTGAACTACAGTAAAATGAAGGTAGATTTTTTAAAAGGGGTATGGGAAATGATTCAAATGACAAAAACAAAATCATTGCAACAATGGATATATCGACTGATTGCACTTCATGATGAATTTATGAAAATAGGTGACATGGCGCAGGCAAATAAAACGAAACAATTAATTAAAAAAGTGTATCATCAAGAATTTACAATCGCTTTTTGTGGTCATTTTTCTGCCGGAAAGTCTAGCTTAATTAATGAATTGATCGGTGATTCACTGTTGCCGTCTAGCCCTATTCCAACAAGTGCAAATCTTGTGAAAGTAAAAGCAGGGAAACCGTATGCACGCGTATATTATAAGTCTGGTCAAGCGATCGAATACGCAGCTCCTTACGATTACGAAGAAGTAAAAACGTTTTGTCTAGATGGCGATACAATTGATATGATTGAAATTAGCGATGAAACAGACACAATTCCAAGTGGAATTGTACTTATGGATACACCAGGAATTGATTCGACAGATGATGCCCATCGTTTGGCAACAGAGTCTGCTCTTCATTTAGCCGATGTTATATTTTATGTAATGGATTATAATCATGTTCAGGCAGAATTGAACTTTGAGTTTACAAAACGGTTGTCACAGTACGGAAAAACGTTATACTTAGTTGTAAATCAAATTGATAAACATCGTGAAGAAGAGCTTCCGTTTTCGCAGTTTACTCGTTCTGTTGAAGAGGCATTTCAGCAATGGGGAGTCACATTTGAACGCATGTTTTATACTTCGCTGAAACAAAAAGAGCATGTACATAATGAGTTCGATGAATTAAAACAGTTGTTGCAGTTGCTTTTTTGTGAAAAGGAGGAGCGGCTTGAGCAAAGTATACGTATTGCTGTCGAGCAAATGATTGATAATCATATGCAGATGCTTATCGCTCAACAAGAGGAAGAAGAGCAACATATTCGTCAATCGCTTTCGTTTGAGGATGAAAGAATGCTTCTTGAGAAAATGGAAGAAACGGAGCAAGCGATTGATTATATAAAGAAAACGTGGTTGAGTGCAAAGCAGCATGTTGAACAGCAGTTAGAAGCGACGTTGCATAACGCCTATATGATGCCTTATGAAACGAGAGAGCATGCTCGTGCCTACTTAGAAGCATGTCAACCTGATTTTAAAGTAGGTTTTTTGTTTACAAAGCAAAAAACAGAGGAAGAACGACGGAAACGACTGCGTGCTTTTTATGAAGATTTGCGAAAAAAAATCGAAAGTCAGTTAGAATGGCATGTTCGTGACCTACTGAAACGTTTTTATCAACAATATGACGTTCATGACCACGAGTTATTACATCGTATTCAACAATTAACTGTTCCGTTTTCAGAACAATGGATTGTTGAACGAAAGCCAAATCAGCCGCTTGTTACAGGGGACTATGTATTAACGTATACAAACGATATAGCGAATGAAATAAAACGGTTATATCGCGATGCGGCTCTTCAACTCGCGGAGCAAATAATTGAAAAAGGGAAGGCGCAACAACGGTTAAATATATATGAGCAACAACTAGATGAGCTGATAAAGGAGCGAGCGCGTTGGGAGCAATTGAAGCAACTTGTTTATCATCGTAAACATACGCGTGAACAATTGCAAAAAGTCGTTGACCATGCAACACCGTTAAGCGATGATGCGATTTATCCATTTATTCACGAGACGTTTACGATGCGAATAAGCAATCAAAAGAAAGAAGAAGTTCCACAGGAAAAGGAAGCGGTGCAAGAAGAACGTCCAATTCAAACGGTGCAAATGGCAAATGAGACGGTTGAGCAAACGATCGAAAAGCTACGGGTCATTAGCCAAATGATTGCTCCGATTGAAGGGATGAAACAGCTAGCGAAAGAAATGGGCGAAAAAATTCAACAACTTCAACAACGGACGTTTACAATTGCTCTATTCGGGGCGTTTAGTGCAGGAAAATCTTCATTTGCAAACGCGTTAATAGGTGAACACGTCTTACCTGTTTCACCTCATCCAACGACGGCGACAATAAATAAAATTGTTCCGCCGACAGACGAGCATCCACATGGAACCGTAGTTGTACAAGTAAAAACGGAGCAACAGCTTTTAAACGATTTGCAACACTCTTTGCGCTTTTTCGGCGTGCAAGTTCATTCGTTACAAGAGGCGATCGAAGAAAGCAAAAAAGCTATTCGTAATGAAGCTATTGATGCAAAAGAGCGTGTACATTGGGCATTTTTACAAGCTGTCGTGCGCGGTTATGAACAAATGAAAGAAAATCTAGGGCGATTGCTTGTCATCTCATTTCAGCAATTTCACGAATATGTAGCAAATGAAACGAAATCGTGTTTTGTTGAATGGATCGAATTGTATTATGATTGTCCGCTCACTCGTGAAAATATTATTCTTGTTGATACACCAGGAGCCGATTCTGTAAATGCTCGTCATACAGGAGTAGCATTTAATTACATTAAAAATGCTGATGCGATTTTCTTTGTCACATATTATAACCATGCATTTTCCAAAGCGGATCGTGAATTTTTAATTCAGCTTGGTCGTGTGAAAGATACATTTAGTTTAGATAAAATGTTTTTCATCATTAATGCAGCTGACCTAGCTCATACAGAAGAGGAATTGCAGTCGGTCGTTCGTTATGTAAAAGAGCAGCTTTTGCAATTTGGTATTCGCCATCCACGTCTTTTTCCATTATCGAGTAAATGGGCACTTGCAGAAAAAAACGGGGAAACATTCGATCATCATGTGTTATCGAATTCAGGAATGAGCACGTTCGAGCAAACATTTTATCCGTTTATCCATCATGAGATCGGCTCACTAGCCATTGCTTCTGCTCGTTTGCAAATGAAACAAGCGCGAAAACGGTTAGCAGAATATATTGCAGAAGCGAAGCAAAGCGATGATATAAAACGTAAAAAGTTGCACATCTTGCAGCAAGAGCGACAACAGCTTGAACAGATGATTGAACAATATGAAACAGACTATGATGTTCATGCAATCGAACAAGAGCTGAACGAGTTAGTTTATTATATTCAACAGCGCATTTCTTTCCGTCTGTCAGACTGGTTTAAAGAATCGTTTAATCCATCTGTTTTGCATGACCGACAAACAAATATAAAAAAGGCGTTACAATTATGTTTAGATGAATTTTTATACTCTATCGGATTTGATTTGGCGCAAGAAATGCGTGCAACTAGCTTGCGAATAGAAGCTTTTATAAATAAGCGGTACGATCTTCATTTTATGGCGTTAGAAAACCAGTGGAAACAAGTGCATGATCTTATTGTAACAAAAGTCGATCTTTCAAGTTTTCCGACGTTACAATTCCCGATCGCTTTTGAGCAAATCGATCGCAACGTGTTTAAAAAGGCGCTTTCGTTGTACAAAAATGCGAAATCATTTTTTGAAAAAGATGAAAAGCGACTCATGAAAGAAGAGCTAGAAAAACAATTACATGAGCCAATTGCGGCGTATGTAGCTGAACAAAAACAACGGTTGCTCGCGCATTATACAAAACAGTGGAATATAATTATTGAGCAACTTCATTGTCATATGCGTGAACAACTAAATGAGCATTTTACAGGTTTATTTGCCGCATTAACGGCTAAAGCACCAATAGACGAATTACAACATATTTACGATATGATCGGAGGAATGGATGATGAATGAAGTTCACCAAGCGATTACAGCACATTCACAAAAGCAACATGCACTCGTTCGGGCGTTTATCGAGCTAGACGCGAAACGAGAAGCGTATATTGAGGAAGCCGTCTCTTTATGTCAACGCGGCGAATCGTTTTCTGTACACAACATTAACGAAGTAACAAAACAAATAAATGAATTAGCTAAAAATGGAATTGTACCACAGCGAAAATATGTGACGGTTGACATGGTAAAGGAATATGTCCAAAAATTAAATAACAAATCGTCGTAGTGTAAAACGTCCCATTCGCGCATACTATTTGTGCATCATGTATAAAAAGGAGGGGAAAGCGATGGGACGAACAAAATTAGGAAATGCCAATGCGCAACGAAACAATAACGCAAAACAAAAAAACGACTTCAATAATGAGTTTGCTTCATATGCTGAAGTTGAAGTAAAAAAAATGAGCAACGAGCATAAAAATATTCGATAAGGCGCGCATATGCGCCTTTTTTTAAGATGAAAAATCGAAGGGCGGTATGTCGATGAAAAAGTGGCTCGCTATTATTATTTTATTTAGTTTTTTTGCATACATGCTTTGGGAACATATAACGGAAAGACAAACGATCGCAACCGGTATTCATATTGGAATGAAGGCACCGGACTTTTCTTTGCAAACGATTGATGGAAAAGTCATTCAACTTTCGCAATTGCGTGGAAAGGCAGTTATTGTGAACTTTTGGGCAACGTGGTGTCCACCTTGTCGCGCAGAAATGCCGGATATGCAAACGTTTTATGAGCGTTATGAAAAACAAATAGAAATTGTAGCCGTCAATGTGATGGTGAGAGATTCGAAAGAAAAAGTGAATCAGTTTGTAAAAGATTATCGTTTAACGTTTCCGGTTGTGCTAGATGTTGATGGACATGTCATGAAGCAATATGATATTCAACCGATTCCGACGTCGTTTATTATCGATCGACAAGGCATCATTCGTGAAAAGCAAATCGGTCCGATGTCGTATGAACAAATGGTGCAATATGTAGAGAAATGGGGGAAATAGCCGAGGAATCGGCTATTTTTTGTATATTTGTCATTATGTTTGGAAAAGATAGAAAAAAACAAAAAGTAGGTGAATACGTAATGAGGAAAATAAGAAAACGGACATTTGCAGAACTCGTGATGGAAAATAAACGACAACTATTAAACGATGCGAGGGCATTAGAAAAATTGGAAGAGAAAATGGAAACACGTTGGCTTCATAAAGCAGAGTAATATAGCCATACTATAAGGGAGAGGGGGATGAAAAATGGGCAATCCAAAAAGTAATCAACAACCATTTGTACCACAACATATCGGTACGAAGCCAAGAGCAGCAGGTGGCAATAAAGGAAAGCAAATGCAAGATCAATCTGGTCAACATCCACAAGTCATTCAAACGAAGGGCGAATAAGGGCGAATATTCGCCCTTATATAGTTTACATAATTAGATTATGATAAACAATAAAGTTTGTATAACATGAAGAAAAACGTGCACGATAAAAGTGTACATTTTACTTTTACAAGGAGGATGATAAAATGAAGCCAAATTATGATGATCGTCGTGACAACGTAGAAAAATTACAGGACATGGTACAAAACACGCTTGAGAATATTGAAAGAGCAGAAGAGACGATGGCGTTCGCTAGTCCAGAGGAGCGTGAAAAAATTAGGGAAAAAAATCATCGCCGTGAAGAAGCAATTGAGGCGATGCGAGCAGAAATCAAAGATGAAGCAAGAGCTCGTGAAAGAGGATATGAATGATAAAAGCCGCATACGTGCGGCTTTTTGTATGCTCTGTTTACATGTTCTTATGTATGGTACAATAAAAAAATAAATTATTGTTATTTCGGAGAGTGAGAACGAATGATGATTTCACAAAAAGAAATTGAAGTGCGTTACGCAGAAACAGATCAAATGGGGGTTGTTTACCATGCCAATTATTTAGTTTGGTTAGAAATCGGACGAGCCCATTTTATTCAACAACTTGGTTTTCAATATGCTGATATGGAGAAAAGGGGAATTGTGTCTCCGGTTATTGATTTGCAAATTTCTTATAAAAAGCCTTTACGCTATGGAGAGACAGCCACTATTAAAACGTGGGTAGAGTCATATGACGGCATTCGGGTTGTTTATGGGTATGAAGTGTTAACGCCAACAAATGAAATCGCAGCAACAGCAACTTCAAAACATGTTTGCGTGTCGAAAGAAACGTTTCAACCTGTTTTAATCAGAAAATATTTTCCTGATTGGCATGAAGCGTATGAACGGGCAAAAAAAAGATAAAAGCGGGCCATCCCGCTTTTATCTATATGTAAATATTGGCTCGTTTCGTTCTTCGTCAAACTCAATATGCAAATCATGGTCATCAAAATACCACGTATCGTTTTGTTCAATAAAAAAGATAATTCCTTCTTTTTCTAATTTTACTGCAGCGTCGATCGGGCTTTCTTTATTCACTCCTAAAGAAAAACCTTTTTGTACGGTGCTACATCCACCGTATCGAGCAAAAAAACGAACGTAGTCTCCACGCTGTAGTTGCAGTTCCTCTTTGTACCATGCAAATGCTTCGTCACACATGTATATGTTCATTGTATTCACCATCCTTCA
Source organism: Anoxybacillus sp. ST70 (assembly GCF_019553625.1). Lineage (NCBI taxonomy): Bacteria > Bacillati > Bacillota > Bacilli > Caryophanales > Anoxybacillaceae > Anoxybacillus > Anoxybacillus sp. ST70. The sequence goes on along the minus strand of NZ_JAHZOF010000006.1, from coordinate 39,664 downwards.
CACATGATTATAAAATAACGAGAAATATTTTTCTATTTTGCGCACTCATTGTGAGAAAAAATGAAAAAGGAACTATACAAATGGTGGCAAAACATGTATCATTAATGCGTAATGAACGTAAAAGCGAAAGGAGTGACGTTTCCGTTATGAGCAGGGCGAGTACAAATGAACCAGAACCAGCAATAATAGGGGAAGTCGTTTCGTTTTTTTTCGCTGGGACGTACTGCTCACGAACGAAACAGACGCTCCAACGACAAAAAAGCGGTGCTTCCCTTTTGTAGAGAAGATAAGGGGGGTTACGCCATGATGAACATTTATTTATCTAATGAGCAAGGAAAATTAGAAGAAATTCACGAGTTGAAAAATGGCTGTTGGGTTAATCTCGTCTCCCCAACGGAAAGTGAAATTCGCTACATTTCAGAACATCTGAACATTCCGATTGATTCTATTAAAGATGCGCTCGATGATGAAGAGCGTTCACGTATTGAAAAAGAAGATAATCATGTATTAATTATCGTCGATATCCCAATTATTACGTACGATGAAGGGAACATTCCAACATATGAAACCATTCCAATTGGAATGATTATTACAAATACATGCTTTATTACTGTATGCCTCCAAGAAAATCCGATTTTTGAAGAGTTTACGAAAAGTAAGGTAAAAAATTTTTATACGTATATGAAAACACGTTTTGCCTTACAAATGTTATATATGATTTCGACGTATTATTTAAGATATTTAAAACAAATTAATCGCAAAACGAGTGAAATTGAAAAGCAGCTACATCAATCGATGCAAAATAAAGAATTGTTTTCGTTGCTTAGTTTAGAAAAGAGCCTCGTTTATTTTACAACATCATTAAAAGCGAACAATATTGTGATGGAACGGCTGCTTCGCTTGAATTATTTACGGATGTATGAAGATGATCAAGAGTTGTTAGAAGATGTCATTATTGAAAATAAACAAGCGATTGAAATGACAGAGGTGTATAGTAGCATTTTAAGCGGAATGATGGATGCATTCGCTTCTGTCATTTCGAACAATTTAAACATTGTAATGAAATTTTTAGCTGCTATTACGATTGTTATTTCTTTTCCAACGATGGTGACAAGTTTTTACGGAATGAACGTTCCGATTCCGTATCAAGACAAGCCATATGCGTATTTAGTTGCTTTAGGAATCTCTTTCGTTCTTTCAAGTGTGACTGCGTTTGTTTTTTGGAAGAAACGTTATTTTTAAAAGGACGGTACATGCCGTTCTTTTTTTGTACAAAACAAACACGAACATTTATTGTTTTTTTTAAAAAAAAGATCGTTTTTTATTGACTGTTTATGTCCTATTTAGTATATTAACATTCGGAAAATGAAAGGTGAGGGATGAATAATGAACAATCGTTATGATGTGATCGTTGTTGGAGCTGGTCCGACAGGGATTTTTACTTGTTATGAATTAACGTTAAAATTACCGGGTGCACGCGTGCTACTCATTGATAAAGGACACGATATTTATAAGCGAAACTGTCCCATTTTGCAAAAGAAAATCGAAAAATGCCCACCGCCAGTTGGAAAAAAAGATTATGCTGGATGTCTACCTGCTTGTTCCATTACAAATGGATTTGGAGGAGCTGGGGCTTATTCAGACGGGAAGTTTAACATTACGAGCGAATTTGGCGGATGGATGACGGATTACTTACCTGCCTCGACAGTGTTACAACTTATCCGATATGTTGACGAAATTAATTTAAAACATGGCGCCACTCAGTCTCTGACTGATCCGCTGACAGATGAAGTGAAGGAAATAGAAAGACGCGCTTATGCGGCTGGGTTGAAACTTCTGCGCGCGCAAGTTCGCCATCTTGGTACAGAACAAAACTTACAAATTTTAAAGAGTATATATGAATATTTACGAACGCATATTGATATGGTGTTTAAAACCGAAGTGAGCGACATTTTAACCGAAACAGTCGATGGCATGAATCATGTCAAAGGAGTTCAACTAAAAAACGGAGATATGCTATATGCCAATCGTGTCGTCATTGCTCCTGGGCGTGATGGATCAGCTTGGTTATCGAACATATTGAAACGTCGCGGGTTGAAAATGATCAATAATCAAGTTGATATTGGTGTTCGTGTTGAAACGTCTAACGTAGTAATGGAAGAAATTAATACACATTTGTATGAAGGGAAGTTTATTTTTAACACATCCGTTGGAACACAAGTTCGAACGTTTTGTAGTAATCCGTCTGGGCATGTTGTTGTCGAGAATCATTCTGGTATTATGCTCGCGAACGGCCATGCATATAAAGATCCGAAGCTAGGAAGTAATAATACAAACTTTGCTCTTCTTGTATCTCATAAATTTTCTGAGCCATTTGATCAGCCGAACGAATATGCACAGCAAATTTCTCGTTTAGCGAATGCGTTATCTAACGGTGGGATTATTGTGCAAAAATATGGGGATATTTTGAAGGGAAGACGTTCAACCGAAAAACGAATGAAAGAAGGATTTATTGAACCAACGTTAAAAGAAGCTGTTCCAGGGGATTTAGGTCTCGTTCTTCCATATAACACGATGAAAAGTTTAATCGAAATGACAGAAGCGTTGAACAAAGTTACTCCAGGTATTGCTTCAGAACATACGCTCTTTTATGGGGTAGAAGCAAAGTTTTATTCCGCACGTCCGAAATTAACCGAACGTTTTGAAACAGAAATTTCAGGGTTATATGTCGGAGGAGATGGTGCTGGAATTACGCGCGGACTGGCACAGGCTGGGGCATGTGGGGTATGGATTGCTCGACATATTGTAGAAACGTATAGCTAGCGAGACGTTCTCGCTAGCTTTCTTTTGTTAACTTATATAAAAATAATGTTGACATATATCTTTTGATCGAATACGATTATTGGTAATTAGAAGTAAAGGGGGAGAACAATGGATTGGTTATTGCTCGCGGATCGTGTATTAACAGGGGAGGAAATTACAGATGATGAAGCGCTCTCGATATTAAATTGTCCAGATGATGAACTATTGTTATTACTACAAGGCGCTTATCGCATTCGTCAAACGTATTACGGAAATAAAGTGAAATTAAATATGATTATGAATGCAAAGTCAGGATTGTGCTCCGAAAATTGTGGATATTGTTCACAATCTTCCATATCTACTGCCTCGATTCCGACATATAAAATGGTAAACAAAGATACGATTTTACAAGGGGCAAAACGAGCGTATGAAGCGAAAATAGGAACATATTGTATTGTCGCAAGCGGAAGAGGTCCGAGTGATAAAGAAATAGATGTTGTTGTATCTGCGGTGAAAGAAATTAAAGAAACATACGGTTTAAAAGTATGTGCTTGTTTAGGGATATTAAAACCAGAGCAAGCGTTGCGATTAAAAGAAGCAGGTGTGGATCGATACAACCATAACATTAACACATCGAAAGAGCATCATCCGCACATTACGACTTCCCATACATACGATGATCGGATACGGACGGTAGAAACGGTCAAAGAAGCAGGGATGTCTCCATGTTCTGGCGTCATTATCGGTATGAAAGAAACAAAACAAGATGTCATTGCGATGGCGAGAAGCTTAAAAGCACTAGATGCGGACTCGATCCCTGTCAATTTTCTTCACGCAATTGATGGAACGCCGTTAGCAGGGACAAAAGAATTAAATCCTCGCTATTGTTTGAAAGTGCTCGCGCTGTTTCGTTATATTCATCCAACGAAAGAAATTCGCATTTCTGGGGGGCGAGAGGTAAACTTGCGTAGCTTGCAACCACTCGGTTTATATGCTGCCAACTCCATCTTTGTTGGAGATTATTTAACGACAGCCGGACAAGAAAAACACGCTGATTTTCAAATGCTTGAAGATCTCGGATTTGATATTGACTTTGCACCAGCATCTTATGCGATATAAAAAAGCCGACGTTTTGTGTCGGCTTTTTTATATGTACATATACTATTACTAATTACGATGTTCAACGTTGGAGTGAAGTTCATGTGATATCAAGAAAATTTGAAAATGAGCGGTTGCGTCGAAAACAAGAAGAAAAAGAGATTATTGACGGTTTATTAGATATTTATAATGACTATAAATGGTTGTACGAACAGTTTGGCGATGAACAGTATGAACAAATGATGGAGCAAATCGTCGAGCAGTTGAAAAAGTTTACGAGACGGAAACGACGCGAATGAAATTTATATACATTGCCATAACACGTATATAAAATAAGGAATGCAAAAAAAGAGCACGCCATAAAAGAGTCCATTCGTGATCGTTTCCATCCATTGATCAATTTGTTCGTCCATAAGCTTGTCCTCCGTTTCTTTTTACTTTCAACGTATGTGTACATAGTGGCAAATATACATAAAAAAACGGATGACATAAATGAATAACTTTTTCATAACATAATACAAAGGGGGCGATATTGTGAAAGAAATTGAAGTAGTCATTGATACGGAAGAAATTGCGGAGTTCTTTTACAATGAACTTGTTCGGCGAGGCTTTGTCCCAACAGAGCGTGAAATTGAAGAAATGGCAGATATTATGTTTGATTACTTGATTGAAAAATGTATTATTGATGAAGAGATGATTGATGAATAAAGCGACGGTTGTTCCGTCGTTTTTTATTTGAAACATTTTTTCGTTTCGTTCGTATAACGTATAGAATGAAAAATAAAGGAGGCTGTTTTATGGGGCTATTTAATAAAGTATTAGCAAGTATTGGAATTGGTTCTGCTAAGGTGGATACGAAGTTGCATGAATCACAACTATCACTTGGTGAACGGATTACAGGAGTTGTAGAAGTTACAGGAGGAAATGTAGATCAAGAGATTGATGATATATACTTGTCTCTTTGTGCTACATATACAAAAGAAGTAGATGATCGCAAAGTAACGAAGCAAGCCATTATTGAAAAGTGGAAAATTGCCCAATCATTCGTTATTCGTGCTGGAGAAAAGAAAGAATTTCCGTTTTCTTTTTCCCTTCCGCTTGACACACCAATTACAGTAGGAAAAACAAGAGTGTGGTTACACACAGGACTTGATATTAAAAATGCTGTCGATCCGACAGATGAAGATTACATTCGTGTTCAACCTAATCGGATGATGAACGAAGTATTTCGAGCGATGGAAAACTTAGGATTCCGATTAAAAGAAGCAGAATGCAAAGAAGCGGCTTATTATGTTCGGAAAAACCTCCCTTTTGTTCAAGAGTTTGAGTTTGTTCCAACGAGTGGCGAATTTCGTGGGAAACTTGATGAAGTAGAAATGATTTTTTTCCCACATACACCACAAGAATGTGAATTACTTATTCAAGTGGACCGACGAGCGCGTGGGCTAGCTGGTTTGTTTGCAGAAGTGCTTGATTTAGATGAAACTTTTGTTCGTGTTACTATTCATGAGCAACATATTCAAACGTTACAAACGGATCTTGCTGCACTCATTCGACGATATGCTTAAAGGATTGGGGACTCCCAATCTTTTTTTATGCAAATTGTATGATTTTATATATTCGACAAAAATAGTAAAAAAATGCAAAAGGAATCGACAAAGCGAATCGCTAATACATACGTAAAGAAAAAAGAGGGGTGGATGTTAGTGATTCGCATGCTTATGGGGAAAATATTAAAATCAATACAAAGCTATGATGTAACGTTATTTCAAACTCCGCAATTTGGCCAAACGAAAGGATATCGTCAAGTATATCGGCTGACGGTGAGTGGAGAAGATCACGATGACGTATTAGCTGAAGTTTATCGAATGTTTAATGTTCCAGATTTAGTACCGAAAGATTATCGTGCGCGATATGTGAGTACAGGTGATATATTGCTTATTGATGAAGGAATATACGGTCAATTTTTTTATCGTTTAAGCTCGGATGGATGGGAACGTATTCACCGTATGCATGTGCGTTAAAAAATGTCTTTAAATGTTCACAAAATTGTGCTATATTGTATATAGACAATTAGCACAAGGTTAGAGTATGATAAAAAATTCCCCTTGTGCACAAGGGGATTATTTTTTTCGTTTCTCGGCACTATACTCTTTATCGTGTGCTTCAGCTTCAGCAATTAACGTATCTTTTGGAACATGATTGTTTTTTTTCGGACTATTGATACGGTTGCGATGTTTTTTTCCCAATCGTAACCCTCCTTTACATGTAGTTACATCCATTAACATCGACAAGAACATAAAAAATATACATACGGGGTGGGAAAAGCGATGTTTGCATTTATGATTTCTTCGATTGTCGGACTTATTGCTATTTTTTGTTCTTTGTTTATTAAGTTTGAATTAGAGCGGTTGATTGGGCGGAGAAAGAAAATTTTCTTCCTTCATTTCGCAAATATTAGTATCACTAACGTCGTTATTGCAAGCGCTTACTATGTGTTCAGCGGAATGTTTGAAACGAACGCACATCCATTTTATCTTATATATTTAGCGTCTTTAGAAGCAATGTTGCCGATTTACGTTGTTTGCTATTTAATATATGAACATTATGAGCAAGCGAAGAAAAAATATATCGTGAGTGAAGATAAAAAAGTTTTGTATGTAAAACCGAAGTATTTTCGAAAAATATCGTCATAAACACGAGGGAATTTCCCTCTTTTTTTTATACATGAAAAACAATGCTTTAGCGAAACATAGGAGTGTGATATAGTATATATGTAGCGATAAAGGCTAAAGGAGGATACATATGAGTGTTCATATTGGTGCAAAAGAACATGAAATTGCGGATAAAATTTTACTTCCTGGAGATCCGCTTCGCGCAAAGTACATTGCAGAAACGTTTTTAGAGGGAGCTACTTGTTATAATCAAGTTCGCGGTATGCTTGGGTTCACGGGTACATATAAAGGCCATCGTATTTCCGTTCAAGGAACAGGTATGGGTGTGCCATCTATCTCTATTTATATTACAGAACTGATGCAAAGCTATAACGTTCAAACATTAATTCGTGTCGGAACGTGTGGGGCTATTCAAAAAGACGTAAACGTTCGTGACGTCATTTTAGCGATGGCATCGTCAACCGATTCCCAAATGAATCGTATGACGTTCGGAGGAATTGATTACGCTCCAACGGCCAACTTTGACTTGCTGAAAACAGCATATGAAATTGGAAAAGAAAAAGGATTGCAATTAAAAGTTGGTAGTGTATTTACAGCTGACATGTTTTATAATGAAAATGCACAATTTGAAAAGCTAGCACGGTACGGTGTACTGGCGGTAGAGATGGAAACAACAGCGCTTTATACGTTAGCCGCTAAATTTGGCAGAAAAGCTTTGTCCGTCTTAACGGTAAGCGATCATATTTTAACAGGGGAAGAAACAACAGCTGAAGAGCGCCAAACGACATTTAACGAAATGATCGAAGTGGCGCTTGAAACAGCCATTCGTCAATAAATGAAAAAGCTCCTGCGGCTCATTCCCCGCGGAGCTTTCTTCTATTGTGAGGGAGAAAAAGATGAAAAAATGGTTATGTTGTTTTTTGATCATCATGAGTGGCTGTCAATCCTTTGGATCACTTGAGCAAGAACAAAAACCGTCTAAGCCTCCTGTCCAAGTTGAGCAGCCGGCACCATCTTCTGAGACACCGACACCCCCTTCCGAACAACAGGAACAAGAGGAGCTTGTACTTGAAGAACGTTTTTGGAATCAAATTGAAGTGCAAAACGGGGTAAAAGTGATTATGAATCCAGATAACGTACTTGCCTTAGTAAATAAAGAACAACAGTTACCGGCTGACTACAAGCCGGCTGACTTAGTCATTCCAAATGTTCCGTTTACGTTTAAAGAAACGGATGTTGAAAAACGTCACATGCGGGCAGAAGCTGCCAAGGCGTTGGAAGAAATGTTTACAGCAGCGAAAAAACAACAAGTGATATTATATGCTGTGTCAGGCTATCGTTCATATGAGAGGCAACAACAATTATTTACATCTGAAGTTCAACGATTAGGGAAAGAAAAAGCGGTTGTTGCCGTTGCGATGCCGGGAAAAAGCGAACATCAAACGGGGTTAGCAATGGACATTACAAGCCCGAGTGTTCAATATGCGATTACGCCTGCATTTGGCGACACAAAAGAGGGGAAATGGGTAGCCCAGCATGCGCATGAATTTGGCTTCATTATCCGCTATCCAAAAGGAAAGGAACATATTACAGAATATCAATATGAACCTTGGCATTTACGCTATGTTGGGAAAAAAGTGGCCAAAGTCATTTATGAGAAACAAATAACGTTAGAAGAATATTTTCAAATCGTAAAGAAAATATGACTTATACACACTTGAGTACGCAATATTGTTCAAATACATGCGCTAACTTTTTAGATACGTAAATGTATAATTCCGATTGGTATACAGCGGTTAGCGCTTGTCGTAAATGCAACTGTTTAACAAATAATTCGATTTGACGTTTGGCATACTTCATTGCTTGATGTTGTGAAATAATTTGTTTTTTCTTAATTTTTAATTCGATTTCTGTCAATAGTGAGATGGAGAAGCGAAGGATCGCTGCCTCTGTTTGACCGATGAATTGCGAAAGCATCATTTCCATCCTCCTTCGTGTTTACAAAACTGAAATATACTTTACAATACATTAACATATCTTTTTTAAAAAAAGTGTCGGAATGTGCGATGAAATTTCGACAAAAAAGGAGCTACAGTGAAAAGTAGCTCCTTTTTATAAAATCATGGCTGCGATCCATGCGAAAATAATGACCGGAATGTTGTAATGAATAAACGTTGGGACGCATGTATCCCAAATGTGATGATGCTGACCATCCACGTTTAAACCCGATGTTGGACCGAGTGTGCTGTCTGAGGCAGGTGATCCTGCATCACCAAGTGCACCAGCAGCGCCAATAATCGCAATGGTTGCCATTGGGCTAAGTCCAAGCTTTATGCAAAGTGGAACGAAAATGGTTGCGATAATTGGAACAGTAGAAAACGAAGAACCAATTCCCATCGTGACAAGCAGTCCGACAATTAACATAAGCAATGCGCCTAGCGCTGTGTTATGGCCAATAAGGGAAGCTGCTTGTTCAACCAGTTTCTCAATATGTCCCGTTTGTTTTAATACATTCGCAAACCCTGAAGCACTTAACATGACAAACCCAATAAACGCCATCATGCGCATGCCTTCTGTCAATAAACGATCGCCTTCTGTTAAACGAATACATCCGCTTAAGTAGATGACAACTATTCCTGCAAACGCCCCAAAAATCATAGAGTCAAGAACAAGTTGAACGGTTAAAGCAGTAATGACAGCGACGATCGCAAACCATACTCCGCGTTTTTGAAACGATTGAGATTCTTCGCTTTCTAGTTGTATTTGTTTATATGTGCGCGGTTTTCGATACGTAAAAAAAGCAAGCAGTAAACCAACAATCATTCCAAGCGAAGGGAAAAACATCGCTTTTGGAATATCTGATTTTGCAACAACCAACCCGCCTTGAGCCATGTTTGATTGTACAATGTCATGAAAAATAGCCCCAAATCCAGTCGGTAACCACATATATGGAGTAATTAAACCGAACGTAGTGATTGATGCGACTAACCGACGATCCACATGCAACTCATTTAAGATGTGCAAAAGTGGCGGAATCAAAATAGGAATAAACGCAATATGGATTGGAATTAAGTTTTGTGAAAAACATGACATGAATAAGATGACGAGAAGAACAAGTGCTTTGGAATATTGCTTTCTTTTTGACTCCCCTTGTTTTCCGACCATTTTTATAATCATATGAACAATGGCGTTTGGTAAGCCAGTTTTCGAAATGGCAATCGCAAATCCACCTAACAACGCATAACTTAAAGCGACTTCCGCGCTGTTTCCTAATCCTTCTGAAAACACTTCAACGGTTTTAGAAAGACTGAGATTTCCAATGAGTCCTCCTACTAATGACGCGATCAATAACGAAAACACGACATTCATACGCAATAAACTAAGAATCAGCATGACGAGTACTGAGATGACAACAGCGTTCATAATTGTGACCTCCAAAATACTTTAGTTTGATAAATTGGTAGAGTGATGAAACACTAAACAATCTATCATATGTATGAATCGTTCGTCAACAATAAATTTGGTCTAAGGCAATGTTATTGCATGTTTCCTACTGTTCTTCAATGAACCAATTTTGTTGCTATAGACCCACACGATATACGCTTGGTACAATGATAACGCAAAAAATGACGAAGAAGTTGGTGGAACAGATGACAAAGATGAAACCTGAATTTGGGGCGTGGGTGAGCATCGGCTCTTATATCGTTTTATCTTTTGGAAAGTTATACGTCGGATATATGTCAAATTCAGAGGCATTAAAAGCCGATGGATGGAATAACTTCACAGATATTCTTGCCTCTACCGCTATTTTAATTGGATTGCTTATTGCAAAAAAACCACGCGATGACAACCATCCATACGGTCATTCACGCGCGGAACATATTTCATCTTTAATCGCAGCGTTTATTATGATGTCGATCGGAGTGGATGTATTGATAAATGCTGTGCAAACGTTGAAGGAAGGGGAGTATGTCAAACCAGATTGGATAGCGGTATGGACAGCAGGTACTTCAGCTGTATTTATGTTTTTTGTATATATGTTTAACAACCGCTTAGCGATAGCTACAAATAGTCAAGCACTTGCTGCTGCTGCGAAAGACCATTTATCCGATGTGCTCGTTAGTGTAGGAACAGTTGTTGGGGTCATTGGTGCTCAGCTACATATGCGTTGGCTTGATCCTGTTACCGCTTTTGTTATTGGATTTATGATTTGCAAAACAGCATGGGATATTTTTAAAGAAGCATCCCATACGTTGACGGATGGGTTTGATGACGAAATGTTAAAGCAATATAAACAGGAAATTGAGCGTATTGACGGTGTGAAGCAAGTAGTAGATATTAAAGGAAGAATGTACGGTAATGAAGTTGTCATAGATGTTACGATTTCTGTTGCCCCGTATTTGAATGTTGTAACAAGTCATGACATTGCAGATCAAGTTGAGCGTTTGCTCGAACAAAAGTATGGAGTTGTCTACGCCCACATTCATATTGAGCCGTATGAACAAGAGTATGTTTTTCGTGGGGACTGAGATGAGAGAGGAGTTATAAAATGGAAAATAGAACAATTGGAGTTGTTTACGCCCTATCTGCTTACGTACTATGGGGAATATTACCTTTATATTGGAAATTACTTCAACATATCGGGGCAGAAGAGATTTTATCTTATCGGATTGTCGCTTCTTTTTTATTTATGATTGTGTTGTTGTTTATTCAAAAAAGCTGGTCTACGTTTTTGCATACGTGTCAATGGTTGTGGAGAGAAAAAAAGCGAGCAGCCGCTTTCGTTACGGCTGCGGTGCTTATTAGTATGAATTGGTTTATTTACATATGGGCTGTTAATCACGATCATATGGTTGAAGCAAGTCTAGGCTATTATATGAATCCGCTATTAAATGTTTTATTAGGTGTGATTGTGTTAAAAGAGCGTCTGTACAAATGGCAAGTTGTCTCGTTTATTTTAGCTGCTTTTGGTGTTGTGCTCATGACGATTGAATACGGTAAATTTCCATGGATCGCGCTGTCGCTTGCTTGCAGCTTCGCGTTGTATAGTCTTGTGAAAAAAGTGATTAAAGTTGATGCAACAATCGGTTTAACAGTAGAGACGATGCTTGTTACTCCTTTTGCACTAGCATGGATTGTTCATTCGTTTAGCGAATGGTCAGGACCTTCTTTTTCATTGATGACGATGTTGTTGCTTGTTGGTGCTGGACCAGCGACTGCCTTGCCTCTCTTATATTTTTCGAAAGGGGCACAGCATATATCATTAACTCTTTTAGGTTTTTTACAATACATCTCTCCAACATTAAGTTTGTTGCTCGGTGTGTTTTTGTTTCACGAGCCGTTTACAAATGCACACATGTATGCATTTAGTTGTATTTGGACGGCTTTGCTTTTATTTTCACTTTCTAGTACATGGGAGAAGCGAAAAGAAAAATCGTTGAACATGTAGCGCCTGTCTCGTGAACAGGCGTTTTTTTCACCCATTTTTTTTTAAAACGATAACGTTTTACTTAGCGGTTGAATAGGTTGTTAGTACAAGAAGGAGGTGTCAAAAGATGAGTGGAGGACATCATCATGGTAGTGGCTTTGCGTTAATTGTTGTATTGTTTATTTTGCTAATTATTGTTGGCAGTGCTTATATTGGTGGCTGGGGTTATTAATCAACAATAGAGGGGGAAATACGTGATGTACGGATATGGCTATGGCTATGGATATGGTTACGGTTATCCAGGATACGGGAAAACATTTGTGCTTATCGTCGTATTATTTATTTTGTTAATTATCGTCGGTGCAGCTTGGTGCTAAAGAGCAAGAGGGAATCCCCCTCTTGCTTTTATGCATGTTTCCATTTTTGGATTAATCGTATAAATAATAATATGGCGCCGGAAGCTAAACCAGCAATAAGGCCGAGCCAATACCCAAACGGCCCAGCGGCTGTATAGTGAGTGAATACGTATCCAACCGGTAAACCAATTAACCAATACGATACGAGTGCAATAAAAAATGGGAAGCGAACGTCTTTGTATCCACGTAATGCCCCTTGAATAGGTGCTGCAACGGCATCAGAGAATTGGAAAAATAGAACGTATAACAAAAAACGCTTCGTCCATTGTAAAACAAGTGCATCATTCGTATATAGGGAAGCAATCGCTTCTCGAAACAGCAATAGGACGATAGAGGCAACAATAGCCATCATCACAGCAGAAGAAATACCGATGATACAGTAACGCTTCGCGTGCTCGAACCGCTTCGCTCCTACTTCAAAACCAACAATAATGGTTAAAGTAAGGGAAACGCTTAATGGAATCATATATAAAAGGGAACCGAAGTTGAGCGCTGCTTGATGAGCTGCAATCGTGGCTGTTCCAAATTGACTCATCAACAAGGTAACAGCCGAGAAAATGCTCGTTTCGAAAAAGATAGCTAATCCAATCGGTGTACCGATGAAAAATAATTGTTTCCAAATAGAAAATGATATCGGATGAAGCTTTTTTAGTATATTGTATGTTGCGAAAGGTTTACGAAAGCGAACGAGTAAAAATGCACATAGCAATAAGCACCAATACGTTATGCTTGTGGCGTATCCTGCTCCTACTCCACCGAATGCAGGTATACCCCATCGTCCGAAAATAAATATATCATTCAATAAAATGTTTAATGGCAACGAGCATAGCGTTAACATCATTGTTACATTCGTTCGACCAAGTGCATCGATAAATGAACGAAGAACATGATAAATAAAAATCGGGACGATACCAATACATAATGCTTGTAAATATTGATAAGCAACGATTTGAACATTATGTTCGATCGGCATGTTTTCCAATAAAATAGGAACGAAAAAATAAATGAGCGTAAACACAAAGAAAGCAAAGACGATCGCTAAGTATATTGCTTGTTCAACGGTTCGAGAAATACGCTCGTGGTCTTTCGCCCCGAAAGCTTGAGCAACAATAGGGGTTAGACCGGTTAATATACCTCCGATTCCTGTAAATGTAGCGATCCAAATGTTTGAGCCAATCGCTACACCAGCTAAATCAACTGCGCTATATTTCCCCGTCATCGTCACATCAAAAAAGTTCATCATATATAAACTGATTTGTGTAAGAAAAATAGGAAATAATATATGTAAAAACTGCTTTATTTTTTCTTTTACCGTATATGTTTCTTTCATCTGTTCCTCCAAATAACATATGAAAAATGTAAACAAACGATATTATAACATATCATTTTCATATATTCATGGATAATCCTCTTGCTTTTCATGTTAAGTTTTGTTACATTAAAAAAGTCGTTTTTTTATTATAAACATCAGGTGAGGTGACGAGCATGCAATTATTACAAACGGTCGTATCATTTTTAAACAACATATTATGGTCGTATGTTCTTATCGCTCTTTTAATTGTCGTCGGATTGTATTTTACATTCCGTACAAAATTTGTTCAATTTCGTTATTTTGGTGAAATGTTTCGAGTCATTACAGAGGCACCAGAAAAAACAGGTGCGATTTCGTCGCTCCAAGCGTTTTTTATGAGCACAGCATCTCGTGTCGGAACAGGTAACTTAGCAGGTGTTGCGTTAGCGATTTCCGTTGGCGGACCTGGTGCGGTATTTTGGATGTGGCTGATCGCTTTAATTGGTGGGGCATCAAGTTTTGTGGAAAGCACACTTGCCCAAATTTATAAAGTGAAAGATGGAAACGGTTATCGTGGCGGTCCGGCATATTATATTGAGCAAGGATTGAAAAAACGTTGGCTCGGTATACTGTTTGCTATTTTAATTACGTTCTCATTCGGTCTTGTATTTAACTCTGTTCAAGCGAATACGATTACATTTGCATTTGAGCATGCGTTCCAAATGGACCGTACAGTGATCGGTATTGTACTTACTATTTTAACTGCCTTTATCATTTTTGGTGGTGTGCATCGTGTAGCGAAGGCATCATCTATTATCGTTCCAGTGATGGCGAGTTTGTATTTATTGATTGCGTTTTATGTTGTTTTAACGAACATGACGGAGTTGCCAGCAGTATTTTCTCTAATTTTTAAAAATGCATTTGGTATTGAACAAGCAGTTGGTGGAGGATTTGGCGCGGCCATCATGATGGGAATTAAGCGCGGATTATTCTCGAATGAAGCTGGAATGGGTAGTGCCCCGAACGCGGCAGCGACAGCAGAAGTTTCCCATCCAGTAAAACAAGGTCTCATTCAAACATTAGGTGTATTTGTTGATACGTTAGTTGTTTGTAGTGCGACAGCATTTATGATTTTACTATCAGGCGATTATATGAAAGAAGGGCTTGATGGAATTACTTTAACACAAACGGCATTGAGTACGCATATTGGTGAATGGGCAAAAGGATTTGTTGCAGTCAGTGTATTTTTATTTGCATATAGTTCAATTATCGGAAACTATTATTACGGCGAAACAAATATTGAATTTATTCGCTCAAGCAAAGCATCATTGCTCGTATATCGACTTGCGGTATTAGCGATGGTCATTTGGGGCTCTGTATCGAGCATCCAAATTGTTTGGGACTTAGCGGATTTATTTATGGCGTTTATGGTTATCGTGAACTTAGTTTCGATTTTCTTACTTGGTCGAGTCGCTTTCGCGGCATTACAAGACTATATTACGCAACGAAAACAAGGAAAAAATCCGGTATTTTATGCACGGAATATTGGTGTAGATCATCAAGTGCAATGTTGGAAAGAAAAACAAACAGAATGGAAAAAAGAGGCGTAAAAATGAGGCTGCAATCAAGCAGCCTCATTTTTTTAAATAAGCGGGTAATTCAATTATAAAACATGAACCATTCCCGAATTCGCTTTGAACACGCATCGAGCCTTTATGCAATTCAATAATTTTTCGTGACAAAGATAAACCAAGACCTGTTCCCGTCGGCTTTGTCGAAAAAAACGGATCGAAAACGTGATGAATAATGGTAGAAGGGATACCAGGCCCATTATCGCGCACATAAATTTGAACGAGATTATTGTGCAATTTCGTTTCAATGTCTACCCGTAACGATTTTTCCGTTTTTGCTTCAATCGCATTGCGAAATAAGTTAATAAACACTTGCAATAGTTGATTTTTGTCAATGTTAACAACGTATCGTTGTAGTTTTTCATCTAAATGATACGAAAGCTCTACGTTATGAAGAAGCGCTTCACTTCGTAACAAAAGATCTAAATCATGTCGAATAAATTCGTTTATTCCAATCCATTCTGCTTTTACTTCACTTGGTTTTGCAACGTTTAAAAAATCTGTAATAATATCATTTGCTCGATCAAGTTCTGGGATGAGAAGTTGATCAATGAGAGTAACGATATGTTTAGGCAGTTGTTCTTTTAAAAACTGTAAATATCCTCGTACTGTCGTTAAAGGATTTCGAATTTCGTGGGCAATCCCTGCCGCAATCCGGCCGGCGATCGCCAGTTTTTCTGCTTCTTTTATTTGATTTAGCGATTGAAACATACTAATTACGCGTTTAATTGACCCATCTTCGTTATATAAAATGCGCGTATTAATGATGCCATAATATCGATCGAGCACTTCACAATTGTAAAGAGGTTGCTTTGTCCGCAACGTTTTTAACGTCATAATTTGTTCATCAGGAATGTTTAACAATTCGCGAATATGTTTACCGATCATTTCATCGCGATTTACCCCGACATCGTTTGCTGCCTGTAAATTACATAATGTAATTTTTCCTTCAGCATCCACGAAAACGATATGGTGAGAAACAAGATCAAAAATAGGTGATAAAAACTGTTCCACTTGTTCAAATGGATAGTCTTTTTGCAAATCAATATTCCATTGCAAAATAGATGTTTTGTTTTTTTCCTTCTCTATTGTTTCAACCGTTGGGGAAGGAATATTTCTTTCTTTTTTTATTATTTTTCCAAGTTCGTAATCAACGTATGAAAACGGAAAAGAAATGTGTTCCACAAAGCGTTTATATAAGCGTATTTCTTCTTCAAGCTCATTTATTTTTTGCTTTAGTTGTTCATGACTTTCCATCCTTCTAACTCCTTATTTCACTATTCCTATGTTGAAGTTTAACGCAAAATGAACGGCTCGGCTAGTATGTAAATAAAATTTTATAAAACTATGTTCTAAATGAAAAATGTGATAAACAACAAGATATGAGAATAAGATGGGAAAGAATAAACGAGAAGGAGGAAGGAAAATGACACCTCAGTTTATGTCTTTCATCGATCCTTATGTTTATCAAACCTTGCAAACGATTAGAGGAAAAGAAGTCATCATTGAAACGGTGCGCGGAAATGTGCAAGGCATTATTCAAGATGTGAAGCCTGATCATATTGTATTAAAAAGTAACGACACCCTCTTTTTTGTCCGCATTCAGCAAATCGTTTGGATTATGCCGAAATAAAAAAAGGAGGGGACTCAATGTTTACAAGAATAAACAAGCTTCAAATTGAGTTGCCAAAATCTACGTATGCAGACGCTAATGCAGCAGCGGCCGTTCAAGAGTTACTCGGTGGAAAATTTGGAGAAATGTCAACGTTAAACAATTACTTGTTTCAGTCATTCAATTTTCGGGAAAAGAAAAAATTGAAGCCTTTTTACGATTTAGTTGCAAGTATTACCGCAGAAGAATTAGGTCATGTCGAGCTCGTTACAACAGCTATAAACTTATGCTTAACAGGAACCACACATGAAGGCGCTCCTGATATTACACCCATGCAAAACGGGGTAGATCAACGAAATACGTATCATTTTATTGCAACGGCACAAACAGCATTGCCTGGAGATTCGATGGGAAAATCGTGGTCAGGTGACTACGTGTTCAATAGTGGAAATTTAGTGTTAGATTTATTGCACAATTTCTTTTTAGAGTGTGGAGCACGTACACATAAAATGAGAGTATATGAGATGACCGATCATCCAGTCGCACGAGAAATGATCGGCTATTTACTTGTCCGAGGAGGTGTGCACGTCATCGCTTATGCCAAAGCACTTCAAATTGTTACAGGGGTGGATGTCACAAAAATGTTGCCGATTCCGAATTTAAGTAACGATAAATTTGATGCGGCAAAAAAGTACGAGGCGCAAGGGTGGCATAGAAGACTATATACGTTTAGCGAACATGATTTTCAAGATGTTAAACAAATTTGGAAAGGAACACATCCGCTTGATGGAGGACAACTCGAGGTCATTCAAGGGACGCCATCAGGTGCACCGATTCCAGATTTAGAAGCAGTGGAGGAAACATTTGCCCCCGGCATTTCATACGAGGACTTTCTTGAAATTGCTAAGCGCCTTCAAAAATCAGCCGGTTTGTAAAATAAGCTATGCTATGCGCATAGCATTTTTTTTGGGTTCATTTTTATAATAAAACTATGTTCTAAATAATCAATGTAAAACAAAAAAGAGAAAGAAACAAGAGACAATTGCTTGCACCTCTTCAAATCAAATATAATAAAAAGGACACAAAGGAGGATGAAAACCATTGATTACGCTACAACATATTCAAGAAGCTCAACAACGAATGAAAGCGGTCGTTCATAAAACCCCCCTTGAATTTTCACAAACATTTAGTCGTTTATCGAATAATCGTGTATACATGAAGTTAGAAAATTTACAGAAAACAGGTTCATTTAAAGTACGCGGATCTTACAACAAAATTATGTTGTTAAGTGATGAAGAAAAAAGCCGGGGAGTTATCGCTGCTTCAGCCGGTAATCATGCACAAGGGGTAGCTTATTCAAGTAGAATGATCGGTATTCCATGCACAATTGTCATGCCTAAAGGGGCACCATTAAGTAAAATTCAAGCGACACAAAGTTACGGCGCAAATGTGATTTTATATGGGGATGTGTTTGATGAGTCGTTAGAATACGCCAGAAACCTCCAACAAAAAACAGGAGCGACGTTTGTTCATCCTTTTGACGATCCAGCTGTCATTGCTGGACAAGGAACAATCGGGCTAGAATTATTTGAACAACTAGACGATATTGACGCAGTGATTTGCCCGGTTGGAGGTGGGGGATTGCTAGCTGGTATAGCGATTGCGATGAAACAAAAAAATCCAGCTATTCGTGTATACGGCGTGGAATCTGCTGCTTGCGCGAGCACAACAGCAGCTAAACAACATAATCAACCGATTGTCATTACGCCATCCAATACGATTGCGGACGGCATTGCTGTGAAACGAATTGGAGATTTAACTTTTTCATACATACAAAAATATGTTGATGATATTGTTTGCGTAGAAGAAACAGATATTTCACGGACGATGTTATATTTGCTCGAGCGAAATAAATTGCTTGTTGAAGGGTCTGCGGCTTGCTCACTAGCAGCCTTATTGTATAAAAAAATCCCACTTGAAGGAAAAAATGTTGTAGCCATTTTAAGTGGTGGAAATGTCGATGTCACACTCATTTCAAGAATTATTGAACGAGGGCTCGTTGAATCAGGACGATTCGTCACATTTTCGACAGTCATTTCTGACAAACCAGGGCAGTTAAATAAATTGTTGCGAATTATCGCAGATTTAGAAGCGAACGTCATGTCCATTGATCATCAACGAATGGGCACAAATGTTCTTCCAGGGCAAGCAGAAATTCGATTTTCCCTTGAAACAAAAAATAGCGAGCATATTGATCAAATTCAGCGTGTATTGATCGAATCTGGATACATGATCCGCCGACTAGACTAAACATGTAATTTGTAAATTTTCTTCCTTTGCGTAAAACAATGCTTTTAAACTGATTTATTTTTTACTATTATTAAATTAAATAAATGATTGTCACTAAAGGTGGGGAGAATAAATGAAGCAAATAGAGTTTTTTATCGTTCCGCATCCAAGAGGACCTGTGCGAGTAGATGTATATAAAAAAAATGGATCATACGAAGCGCATGCTAAGTTTAAAGATGTGGCGACAGCGCAAGCGAGCGGAAACGATAAACATTTTGCGGTATTACAAGCGCTACATGAACTTGCTAAATTTTTAAATAAATATAAAGGATCTTGAAGGAGGAATCAATGATGATTCATTTAAACTGGCATGAAAGACCAACGATAAAAACGGTTGTGTGCAACCATACAAATGCTGAAAAATACATTGTACATAACGTATTAACACCTGGAAAAGAGTATGAAGTGAAAAATGAAACGGATGATTTTTATTTTATTATTGATAACCGTGGAAAAGTTGGGGGATATTATAAGCATTATTTTACAGAAAAAGCGGTGTAATGCCGCTTTTTTTCATTTTCTACACAACCTTCTCAAATAAATTTCACAATTATGTACTATACTAGCTTACGGATTGAATGAAAATGAGGGGGATCGTTAGTAATGAAAAAATGGATCGTACTGTTAATCGCTGCACTTTTCTTCGCTCTAGCAGGATGTAACAACAATCAAGCGGAGGAAAAGAAAGAAGAAACAAAACAAGCAGAGGAAAAACAAACAGAACAAAACAAGGAACAGTCAAATGAAGAAGATGTATTTGCGAAAGCAGCAATGGCTGAACCTGATGAAAACACTGTATGTGTGTTTTGTAACATGAAAGTATATCCAAAAGAACATGAACTCGGCAAATTTACAGCGAAATCTGCGACAGAAAACGGTGACGTCTTGTTTTTTGATGACATCGGATGTTTATTTAACTATGAGCGCGATCACGGTGAAGCTGCAAAGAAATATGTACGCGATTACAACACATTAGAATGGATTGAATTACAAAACGCGACAGTGGTGAAAGCTGACATTAAGACACCAATGAACTATGGATATGCGTTTTTTGCGAAGAAAGAAGATGCTGAACAGTTTGTAAGTGAACAACCGAATGCAACGATTGTATCTTGGGAAGATGTTGATCAAGTTGCTCATGAGCGTTATATGAAAAAGAAACAAATGATGCAAAATAAAAATGATGGACAAGGTCACGGTCATGGCGACAATATGCAACAAGATGGTCATCAAGATGGAAATATGAACAACGATGGACACAGCCATAATTAAAAAGCTGCCTTTTGGGCGGCTTTTTAATTTTTTTAGAAACTATTTACAACAACTGTATTATTTAATATAATACAGTTGTTACAGTTAGCACAGGTAGGGAGGAGGTGGCGATGTGTTTGATCTTGATTTACGAAGCCGAAAACCGATTTATGAACAGCTTATAGAAAAAATGAAAGAAATGATCATTCATGATGTGTTAAAACCAAATGAGCAACTACCGTCTGTTCGCTTGCTAGCGAAACAATTAACGATTAATCCAAATACGATTCAAAAAGCATATCGAGAATTAGAAAGAGAAGGGTACATTTACTCTATTCCCGGGAAAGGGAGTTTTGTCGCTAATAAAAAAAAGGCCATTTACGATGAAAAAGTAAAACAGCTAGAAGAAAGTATATTCAAACTATGTCAAGAAGCATTTTATATCGGGGTAAAAAAAGAACATATTTTTTCGATTGTGGAACGTGCACAAAGCACGATGCGAGGAGGAGAGGAACTTGATTCAAATTAATCATGTAAGCAAGCGATTTGGAGAATTAGAGGCGATTAAAGATGTGACATTTTCCGTCCCAAAAGGGTCGATTTATGGATTACTTGGATCAAATGGTGCTGGAAAAACAACACTGATGAAAATGATTGCAGGTATTTATAAACAAGACAAAGGAACGATTACTATTGATGGTGAGCCGATTTTCGAAAACATCAAGCAAAAAGAACGAATCATTTTTTTACCTGATGCACTCTATTTCTTCCCACATACAACAATTCGACAAATGGCTGACTTTTATCGTCATATATATCCAAAATGGAACGAAGAACGTTTCCGCAACATGCAAGAACTATTCCCAATTGACGTAAACAAAAAAATTCACCGCATGTCAAAAGGAATGCAGCGACAAGTTGCATTTTGGTTAGCATTTTCTACTATGCCTGATGTGCTTATTTTAGACGAACCACTTGATGGGCTAGATGCTGTCATGAGACAAAAAGTGAAAAACATTTTATTTCAGGACGTAGCGGAACGGGAAATGACTGTTGTTATTTCCTCGCACAACTTATTTGAAGTAGAAGATTTATGTGACCGTATTGGCATGTTACACCACGGTTCGTTCATCATTGAAAAAGAGCTAGATAATTTAAAAACCAATATTCATAAAGTCCAAGTGGCATTTCATGGGCAAGCTCCTTCTTCTTTTTTTCAACACATGGATGTTGTTTATCAAGAACAGCGTGGTAGCGTTTTACTTTGTATTGTTCGTGGAAAAGAGGAAGAGATCATTGCACATATTCAAAAGCATGAACCAATTTTGTTTGATTTATTACCATTAACGTTAGAAGAAATATTTATTTATGAAATGGGGGAACAAGGATATGCCATTGAAAACATTCTTGTTTAATCGTGGAATATTTACTCAAATTGTTCGCAACGTCGGTTGGGTCTCACTTATTTATTTCATCGGTTTACTTTTTGCTTTGCCTATTCATATTTTTATGATGAGCGAAAACAAAGATTGGCTTATGCATCATCAAACAGGGCGCATATTCGATATTGGAAGTATCATTCAGTTTGCCCTGATGTTCACACTCCCTATTTTACTCGCTATTTTTTTATTTCGTTATATGCAAGTGAAGCGATCAGCTGACCACATGCATAGTCTGCCAATCAAACGGGAGGTGCTGTTTCTTCAACATATTGTTGTTGGAATGATTATTTTAATCGTGCCCATCACAATCGTTGCAATATGTTTAATCGTCATGAAGCCGTTCCTTCCGGTTCCTTTATATTCATTTAAACATGTAGCTATTTGGTTTGTTAGTACCGTCGCGATGAATTTATTATTATTTTCTGGAGCTGTGTTTGTCGGAATGCTTACTGGCATGTCCATTTTGCAAGGCATGTTTGCTTACATTCTCTTTTTCTTCCCTGCTGGAATATTTATTTTACTTATATTTAATTTGAAATATTTTTTGTACGGCTTTGCATACGAATATTATTTATCTTCTAGCTTGAATGAGATGATTCCTTTTATTCAAGCACTAAATTGGGAGACAGAACGAATCCAACCGCTCGAAATATTGATATATGCTGTGCTGACTTTTATTTTTTATGGACTTAGTGTATGGTTGTACAAAAAACGACATATTGAAATGGCAACAGATGCGATTGTCTTTCGCCCACTCCGCCCGGTATTTACATACGGTTTCACGTTTTGTGTCATGCTTGTCGGTGGAGCATATTTTGGACAGATGCAACAAAAGATGAGTTGGGTGATTTTTGGATACGTATTTTCATCATTATTTGGTTACATCATCGCCCGCATGATTTTAGCAAAAACGTGGCGTGTATTTAGTCGTTGGAAAGAATACATCGGATATGTGGTATTTATCAGTATCGTTGGTTTATTATTTACATTTGATCTATTTGGATATAAGACGTATCAACCGTCATTAAACGAAATTGAACGAGCATATTTCGGTGACCACATATACTTTTTGGAAAACGATGAAATAGACGAGGAAAACGCCTTTTACTACGAAAAGGAAAATATTAGAAATATTTATTTATTTCATCAACACCTTATTGAACAACGAACATATCCAGTTAACGATAGACGTAATGTTGTTATCGGCTATGACTTAAAAAATGGAAAACGAATCGTTCGCGAATATACTGTTCCAACGAATTTATACAATCAATTTTATAAGCCGATTTTTAATTCCATTGAGTTCAAAAAGAATCATTATCCGATTTTACGTAAGACGAATTTTAAAGATGTCTTACAAATCAGAGTTGGTTCAGAAGATAAAGTCGTTCGCTTGCAAGATCGTGCTGATATTGAATCATTTTTAGCAGTCTTACAACAACAACTTTTACACGAAACGTTTGATGAAACAACAATAAATCGCAGTTGGGGTACAATTAGTATTTTGTATGAAAAATACGAAGAACAAGGAATAGAATGGAGAAAATCGTACCATCTGATTGAACAATGGCTACAAGATCGCGGTTTATTACAACAAGCGAGAGTGACAGCTGATGATATTGCTGAAATCAAAATTATTAAAAACACAAAACAAGTTCCACAGTATGACTGGACACCTGAAATGATTGAGAGAGAAAAAGCAACAATGGTCATTCACGATAAAGAAAAGATTGAACAATGCTTACAAATGGCTACTTGGAGAGAAGGAGATTATATTTTAGGTATTTACTATAAAAATGGTCGTATTGACATTCAAGCGTTTTCAAAAGATTTTGTTCCTCCATTTGTTCATTAAAAGACCTGTACGTTCAGGTCTTTTTTTCTTTGTTGGCAAACGAGGAGGATATTCGGTAATATATTGTTGTTCATGATAAAAAATAGAGAGGTTGACTAGCTGTGAGAAAAATTGAACTGTTAGCGCCAGCGGGAGATTGGGATTGTCTTCGTGCCGCTGTTGCCAATGGAGCAGACGCCGTTTATTTTGGTGTGGATAAATATAATGCACGTGTACGGGCGAAAAACTTTCGTATGGAAGAATTAAAAGATGTGATGGCTTATTTGCATAAATACAATGTTCGTGGATATGTTACTTTTAATATTTTAGTGTTTGAAAATGAGCTAGAAGAAGCAAAACAGCTCGTTGAAGCATGTATAGATGCAGGAGTAGATGCACTGATCGTCCAAGATTTAGGACTTGTGAAACTCATCCGCGATTTGTCGCCTGATTTTCCGATTCACGGATCAACACAAATGACCGTTACATCTCCAGAAGCTGTTGAATTTCTAAAGCCTTACCATTTAGAAGTCGTTGTACTTGGTCGTGAAAATAATTTAACACATATTCAAAAAATTGCTGAGAAAACGAACGTTCCTTTAGAGGTATTTGTTCACGGAGCACTTTGTGTATCATATTCCGGGCAATGTTTAACGTCAGAAATGTGGGGTGGGCGTTCAGCGAATCGCGGAGAATGCGCTCAAGCTTGTCGTCTTCCATACGATTTAATCGTTGATGGCGAGCAAAAAGAAATGGGAAACGTGGCTTATTTACTTTCGCCAAAAGATTTAGCTGCTCTTGATCTCGTTCCAGAACTCATTGAAGCAGGAGTAAGTACGTTTAAAATCGAAGGGCGATTAAAGTCACCAGAATATGTAGCGAATGTTGTCAGCAAATACCGAAAAGCTATTGATGAATATTTAGCAGGACGCCATTATACTCCTTCAACAGAAGAAATACGTGAGCTACAACAAAGCTTTAGTCGAGGATTTACACATGGCTTTTTAAAAGGAACAAACAACAAACAGCTTGTTGATGGAACATTCCCGAAAAGCCGTGGTGTATTTCTTGGAACGGTCAAAAAAGTATTAAAAGACGGTGTTTTATGTGAACTGCAAGCCCCATTAAAACGTGGGGATGGCATCGTATTTGATGCAGGCCGTCCAGAAGAAAAAGAAGAAGGCGGCCGCGTATACGATTTACGAAAACACGGGAAAAAAGTGGAGGGGGAAGTGGAAAAAGGTCTTGTTGAAATTGTCCCTGGTCGACATGACGTCAATTTAACGCGCGTGCGTGTCGGAGATCGCATTTGGAAAACGAGCGATCAAGAGCTTGATCGTCGTTTGCGTAAAACATTTGAAACCGAGCGGCCATATCAGTTGTTTCCTCTAACTGTGCATGTGTACGGTGAAACAGGAAAACCGCTCATTTCAACTTGGCGCGATGAAACGACAGGAAATGAAGTAATCGTTCAATCAGAGCAAATGTTAGATGTTGCGCAAAAGCGTCCGCTCACATTAGATTTTATAAAAGAGCAATTCGGGAGATTAGGCGGAACAATTTTTGAATTACAAGACGTTTATATGCATATCACAGGTAATGTTATTCTTCCGGTTAAAGAATTAAACCGAATAAGAAGACAAGCCGTTGAACAGCTTATTGAAAAGCGACAACGTCCGCGGCTATACATCAAGCAAGCCGTTGATTTAACATCTTCTTATCGACAAAAACAACGAGCAGAGAACCCTTCTTTAATGGCGCTTTGTCGTACGCTCGAACAAGTCGAAGCGGCATGTGATACAGATGTAGAAATGGTGTATGCGGATTTCGAATTTACAACCGATTATCCGAAAGCTGTGCAGATTGCACGAGCAACAAACAAACCGATCGCTTTAGCTACCACGCGCATTCATATGCCTGGGGAAAATGGAATTTTAAGAGGGATTTTAAAAGCTGAACCAGATGCCATTTTAGTTCGTAGTTTAGGAGCGGTGCAGTATTATACGGATCAATCAATAGAACAAACGTTAATTGGAGATTTTTCGCTTAACATCTCAAATCATCTAGCTGCACAGTTGTTTTTATCTCGAGGGCTCGATCGGATTACTCCTTCATACGATTTAAATATTCAACAAATGATTGATTTACTTGAAGCAGCACCAACAGAACATATGGAAATTGTTATTCATCAACATTTACCGATGTTTCACACTGAACATTGTGTATACTGTACATTTTTAAGTGAAGGAACCGATTTTACGAACTGCGGACGACCATGTGAAAAACATCGCGTATCGTTGCGTGACCGTATTGACATGCTTCATCCTGTTCGTGTGGATATCGGCTGCCGAAATACAGTGTACAATGCCATTGAACAATCTGGGGCAGAATATATTCCACACTTTTTATCCCTTGGTGTTCGCTCGTATCGTGTCGAGTTTTTGGAAGAGTCAGCGAAAAAAGTAGAAGAAGTCATCACATTATATCGCGAAGCGCTCGAAGGCGAACGGAGCGGAACAAGCGTATGGCGCACATTAAAAGCCATTAATCAACTCGGCGTTACACGAGGACAGCTAATCAAAAAATAAGCGGGCTCAAGCTCGCTTATTTTTTGTTATTTGTACATTTTGCTATAATAGTAAATGAACGAAAAAAGAAAGGGTGATTTGTATGCCAGCTGTTGAATCAAATATGTTTCCACTAGGAGAGAAAGCTCCATCGTTTGAACTTGTCAACGTGATCAACGGACAAATCGTTCGATTAGAAGACGTCAAATCGGATATTGCAACAGTAATCATGTTCATTTGCAATCATTGCCCATTTGTTAAACATGTTCAAGAGGAGCTTGTCCGTCTCGCCAACGATTATCAACCAAAAGGGATTTCATTTATTGCCATTAACTCAAATGATGTAGAAAAATATCCAGATGATTCGCCAGAAAAAATGAAAGAGGTAGCCGAACAGTTTGGATATCCGTTTCCGTATTTATTTGACGAAACACAAGAAGTAGCAAAAGCATATCAAGCTGCATGCACGCCAGACTTTTACATATTCAACGGTGCATTACAATGTGTTTACCGTGGTCAACTCGATGATTCACGACCAAGTAACGGAATCCCAGTTACTGGATCTTCTGTTCGTACCGCTTTAGATGCATTGCTTTTAGGGAAACCTGTTCCGAAAGAACAGAAGCCAAGCATCGGTTGCAGCATCAAATGGAAAGAAAAATAAAAAAACATTTGACATTTTTATTTCAAGCCTATATACTTAAGAAGTACCATTTCGTTCGTTATATCAATGATCGTTATAAGCTGCACCTTTGTCAGGTTCATCTTATAAGGACTTGGCGAAAGTGTAGCTTTTGTTTTATGAGTAATGAAACGGTGGTCAATTTTTAAAATTGTTTTGGAGGAATTTCACATGAACACAGGTAAAGTAAAATGGTTTAACGCAGAAAAAGGTTTTGGATTCATTGAGACGGACGGAGGTACAGACGTATTCGTTCACTTCACAGCGATCCAAGGTACTGGATTCAAAACGTTGGAAGAAGGCGAAAAAGTAACATTTGACATCGTGAATGGCAACCGTGGGCCGCAAGCGGCAAACGTCCAAAAAGCATAAATAGTCAAACGTACGGGGTCTCGCTTTTCGTGAGATCCCGTTTTTATATGCAACGAAACAAATTCTCACTGGCGCAGCTTCGGAGCTGCAAGGACGGAAGAGAGGTAGGGTTTCCGTCGTTTTTGTTTGTTCAACACGCTCTTGATGAGCGTGTATTTTTTTAAATAAAAATACAGAAAATTTGATAAAAAAACTATTGAAAAATGATGAATGATTCCATATAATAAACTCATGTTATAAAACTATACATAAGAATGTGAGGTAATGTAACATGAGTGAACTTCTCGTCTCTGAACAAACAAACACTTCGACGCTTGAACAAATTAAAGAAATCATCAAACAAAAACATGTGGAACTATTACATTTACAATTTGTTGATCTTGAAGGTGTTTTAAAGCACGTCACAGTGACAGCAGAACAACTAGATGATGTAGTAGAAGGAAAAATAATGTTTGATGGATCTTCTATTAAAGGTTTTTCCCCAATCAATCGCTCAGACTTATATTTACTCCCTGATTTACAAACATTTGCAGTACTACCATGGACAGTAGAAGAGGGGTATGCAGAAGCACGTTTTCTTTGCTCTGTGATGAATCCAGACGGAACGTTATTTGACGGCGATCCACGTAACGTATTGAAAAAAACAGTTGAACGAGCGAAACAAAAAGGATATACGATCTCCGTTGGCCCTGAATTAGAGTTTTTCTTGTTTAAAACGGATGAAAATGGGAATCCGACAACAACACCACAAGATAACGGCGGCTATTTTGAGCCATCACCAAAAGATCTCGGGGAACGAGTTCGCTTAGACATTTATCGTGCATTAAAAGCAATGGGATTTACGATTGAGGCTTCGCATCATGAAGTGGCTGAAGGTCAACATGAAATTAACTTTAAATATGCAGATGCGCTCAGTTCCGCTGACAATGCCACAACATATAAATGGGTTGTAAAAACGATTGCTAAAAAATACGGATTGCATGCCACATTTATGCCAAAACCGATTTTCGGTATTAACGGTTCAGGTATGCACGTAAACATTTCGCTATTTAAAGATGGAGAAAATGCGTTTTTTGATCCAGCGGATGACAATCAATTATCTGAAACGGCATATCAATTTATTGCCGGTTTATTGCACAACGTAAAAAGTTTCGCAGCCATTACGAATCCATTAGTCAACTCGTATAAACGTCTCGTCCCGGGATATGAAGCGCCTTGTTATATTGCGTGGTCGGCATCGAACCGCTCCGCATTAATTCGCATCCCTGCAAAACGAGGATTGGCAACACGCGTTGAGCTTCGTTGTCCAGATCCATCTGCCAATCCGTATTTAGCATTTGCAGTTATTGCTGAGGCAGGGCTTGATGGAGTAGAAAAAGAGCTCACTTGCCCAGCACCAATCGACGAAGATATTTTCCATATGACGAATGAACGTCGTAAAGAGCTTCGTATTGAAAACCTTCCAGGTAGTTTAGGGAAAGCGATTGAAGAATTAGAAAACGGAACGATTGGACGTCATACATTAGGTGACCATGTATTTAACGAATATATCGCAATGAAAAAGAACGAATGGGATAGCTATCGGACAGCTGTTCATGCTTGGGAGATTGAACATTATCAAGCAAAATTTTAAAAGCGGGCGATTGTGCTCGCTTTTTTGCATGTTTTCATTATGTGTTTAAACAACAAATCGTTTATGATGATACATAGAACATAACGAAAGGGTGGTATTGTGTCTAAACGAATCATCGGAATGATTGTAACGATTTGTGCCGCAACAACAGTGCTATGGACGATCGGTTTAATCGTCACTATTCAAGATCAATTTTTTTACGAAGCCTCCTCAATAAAACAACCAAAGCAAACAACGGCAAACACAAAGAAAAACGATGCGCTTTTCATTGTCGCACTTGGCGATTCATTAACGCGCGGGACGGGAGATGAGACAGGAAAAGGATATGTTGGCTATGTTGTAGATGAACTAAAAAAACGGACAAATCAACATGTCCAATTCACCAATTTAGCCATTAAAGGGCAACGATCTGCGCAATTGATTAGCCAACTGAAACAAAAAGAAGTGCAGCGGCAATTAAAAGCAGCTGACATGATTTTAATGACGATCGGAGGAAACGACTTATTTCGCGGTGGTGAAGCATTGAGAGACTTATCCACTACGCAATTAGAAAAAGAAAAAGAGAAATTTGTCCAGCAGCTACGTACGATTTTTCAGCTTGTTCGCACAGTAAACAACGATGCGCCCGTATTTTATATTGCTTTATATAATCCGTTCAATGATTTAGATAATGGGAAAGAAACATCTGCCGTTGTACGTAGTTGGAATTATGCAGCATCTGAAGTAGCAGCCGACTATCAATCCATTATTTGTGTGCCGACATATGACTTGTTTGAACTGCAAGTAAACGACTATTTATATACAGATAAATTTCATCCTAATAAAGAAGGATATAAACGAATCGGTGAACGTGTTGCCTCACTTATTACGTTAACGAAAGGAGAAGAATAATGGAAGAAACGTTAGTTGTACAACATGTACGAAAAACAATCGGAAAAAAAGAAATTATTAAAGGACTTTCGTTTTCGTTAAAAAAAGGGGAAGTGTTCGGCTTCTTAGGTCCAAACGGCGCAGGAAAAACAACGACTATTCGCATGCTCGTCGGATTAATTCGACCGACAGCTGGAACGATTTCAATTTGCGGCTATGATTTACAAAAACAATTTACAAAAGCGATCCAACATATAGGGTGTATCGTTGAAAACCCTGAACTTTATCCGTATTTAAGCGGTTGGGAAAATCTTGAACACTTCGCAAGAATGGTTCCAGGAATTACAGCTCATCGCATTCAAGAAGTGGTTGAACTCGTCGGTCTACAAAATCGGATCCATGATCTTGTTCGTACGTATTCGCTCGGCATGCGTCAACGCCTCGGTATTGCGCAAGCGCTACTTGGAAAACCGACGGTGCTTATTTTAGACGAACCAACAAACGGTTTAGATCCTGTCGGCATTCGTGAAATGAGACAGTTTATTCGCTCGCTTGCTGAAAAAGAACAGTTAAGTGTGCTCGTCTCATCGCATTTATTGAGTGAAATACAACTCATGTGTGACCGTGTGGCGATTATGTCTAAAGGAGAGATTATTCGTATTGATACGGTCGAACATTTGCTACAAGAACAAGCTCGGACATATTGGAGCGTTGATCCGGTAGATAAAGCAAAACAAATACTACAAAATGAAACGACTGTGCTTGGTGAAAAAGATGGAGCGCTCGTGACAATGTATGAATCAAACGAAACGATTGCGCGTTGCAATGCTCGTTTAATTGAAGCAGGAGTATATGTCAGTGGAATTGAACGCAAACTTCCAACACTAGAAGACTTATTTATTGAATTAACGGGAGGGGAAACGATTGATTAATCTTGTATACAATGAAATGTTAAAAATTGTTCGTAAAAAACGCTTGTTTATTATCGCAGCGATCGTTGCTGTTCTTGTTAGCTTATTTACATACGCGCAATTTAAACAAATCGAAACGATTCGAGAACGGATCGGAACGACAGATTGGCGTACACAGCTACAACAACAAATCATCGACACACAAAACCGCTTAAACTCAACAGGAATTTCTGAGGAGTGGAAAAAGTTTCTTAAAATCCGTTTACAGCAACAACAATATTATTTAGACAACAATATTAATCCAATGGCACCCGGTGCTCCAACATTTATGCGCATGTTTATTGAAAACTCCATTGAGTTATTTTTACCGCTTCTCGTTATGGTCATTGCAGCTGATCTCGTTTCGTCAGAAGCAAGCGGCGGAACAATCAAGCTGCTGTTGACACGTCCAGTGAAACGATGGAAAGTTTTAATGAGCAAATATATAGCGTTGATTTTATCTACGTCGTTTATCGTATTTTCTGTCGCTCTATTATCATACGCTATCTCTGGCATTGTATTTGGATATGGTGGATGGAATTTGCCGCTTTTAACAGGATTTTCGATTCAAGGCGAAGAATTAAATACAACAACTGTTCATCTTATTGCCCAATGGAAATACTTGCTTATTGAATTCGGGCTCGCTTTTTTTGTTTCGCTCGTCGTCGGTACACTTACGTTTATGTTATCCGTGTTAATACGTAGTACAGCCGCAGTGATGGGAATTATGCTAGCTGCTCTTATTTCAGGTGCAATTTTATCAAGTATGGTATCATCGTGGGAGTCTGCAAAATATTTGTTTATGGTAAATTTACGACTCACAAGTTACATTAGTGGAATGGCGCCACCGATTGATGGGATGACACTTTCTTTTTCAATGACTGTACTCGCCATTTGGGCGCTTGGTGCACTAATCGTTTCGTTTTACGTATTTACGAAAAGGGATGTTTACTAATGGAAAAAATGATTTATACGGCAATGGATGCATTACGACACCGAACACCAACAATTATGGATTTCGACAAATTTGCTACATATGCTGTTCTTCTTCCACTTATCCGTCAACACGATGACGTGTTTGTTTTATTTGAAGTACGTTCATTTCAATTGCGTCGACAGCCCGGTGAAATTTGTTTTCCGGGTGGAAAAATGGATCCGTGTGATCAAAATCCACAAGAAACAGCCATTCGGGAAACATGTGAAGAGTTGGGGATTGAAACAGAACATATTACACATGTCGTTCCACTTGATTATGTGCTTTCACCATTTGGGATGGTCATTTATCCGTTTGTTGCATTTGTGAATAACGCACACATGCAAATTAATAAAAAAGAAGTGGAAGATGTATTTACCGTCCCGTTATCTTTTTTTATTGAAACGAAGCCACAAATATATCGTGTTCAATTCGAACCAAAGCCTGAAGACGATTTTCCATTTGACGATATTCCTGGAGGAAGACAGTATAATTGGCGACCAAGGCAAATAGAAGAACATTTTTATTACTACAAAGACAAAGTCATTTGGGGATTAACCGCAAAAATTGTTTATCATTTCGCTAGACTTATTGAACAGACGAGGGGAGAATAAGTATGGGACAACCTGTTGATTTAGGATTTGGCATTTCACTTATTGATTTATATGATCTACAAACTGCCCAACGAACAGGAGCGTATGTTTTTCATGAAGAAGAAGTGACAATTATTGAAACAAGTGCGAGCCCGTCTATCCCGCATTTACTTAAAGGACTAGAGGCACTCTCTATTGATTTACACGATGTAAAAAATATTATCGTTACACATATTCATTTAGATCATGCTGGTGGAGCTGGATTATTATTAAAACATTGTCCAAATGCTCGCGTATTTGTTCATCCAAAGGGGATGCGCCATTTGGTCGATCCATCTCGTCTCATTGAAGGGGCAAAAGCCGTTTATGGTGAATCGTTTGATGCTTTATTTGACCCGATTGTTCCCATTCCTGAAGAGCGATTAATTGTAAAAGAAGATGGGGAAACGTTACAAATCGGAAAAAATCGTACATTAACGTTTCTTCATACACCAGGGCATGCAAATCACCATTTCTCTATTTATGATCAAAAAAGTAACGGCATTTTTACAGGCGATACAGCCGGTGTCTTTTATCCTCAATTGCTTTCGTATGGTGTAGAGTTATACCTGCCGTCTACATCGCCAAATCAATTTGATCCCGAGGCGATGCGCGCATCGATTGAAAGATTTATGACGTTGCGTCCAGAGCGAATATATTTTGGTCATTTTGGTATGTCAACACATACACAAGTAGTTTGGGATCAACTTCATTACTGGTTACCGCTCTTTGTACAAATCGGTCATGAGATTGTAAATGAGCAAATGAATCAATCGTTTACAGAAAAAACAGAGGCTGTTTCCAATCGTTTATTTGATCATATCCAAACATTTTTGCGCAAACAGCAAGTACCTGATGATGCTGATGTATATAAAATACTTCAACTCGATTTACAAGTGTGTGCAATGGGTCTTGTTGACTATATGGAGAAACAAAAAAGGTAATTGACGAAAAATCATGTTTTCGCTATAATTTCTTTGGCACCCCACTGATACGGAGGAGTACCCAAGTCCGGCTGAAGGGGTCGGTCTCGAAAACCGATAGGGGTGTCAAAGCCCGCGGGGGTTCGAATCCCCCCTCCTCCGCCATATCTCCTCTTTTATTCCTTCTTTGTAATCTTCAACTTTGTTTCTTTATTTCAATTGCGAGGATGTGACAATTTGAAAAAATATTATGTCGTTTGGGAAGGGACGAAAACAGGCATTTTTTCTTCTTGGGACGAGTGTAAACCGTACGTCATTGGCGTTCCAGGGGCAAAATATCGCTCATTTTCATCGAAAGAAGAAGCAGAACAAGCATTTGCGTCTGGTCCGTTTGTAAACCGAACGAAAAAAAATAAAGTGCTTGCAACGAACTATGTAGAGGAAAGTATTTGCGTAGATGCGGCATGTAGCGGAAATCCAGGATGGATGGAGTATCGAGGAGTACATACGAAAACAGGGAAAGAGTTGTTTCATGTTGGACCGATGATCGGAACAAATAACATTGGGGAGTTTTTAGCCATTGTCCACGCATTAGCATGGTTACAACAACAAAACAAAAGTTTGCCGATTTATTCTGATTCGGCAACAGCTATAAAATGGGTAAAAGGAAAAAAAGCAAATACAACGCTCGTTCGCAACGCTGAAACAGAACGTGTCTGGCAACTTGTTGAACGTGCTGAAGCGTGGCTGCGCACGCACCATTATACAAATGAAATTATGAAATGGGAAACCGAGCAATGGGGAGAAATTAAAGCAGACTTTGGACGAAAGTAAAAGGAGAGGGATATTAACCTTCTCCTTTTTGCATGTCATCGAGTTGTTGTTTTAATTTTTGTTTATCCAATTGTTCACCGATCATGACAAAATGTAACGGGACATTCATTTCCTCTTTCATATAAAGCGGTGTGCCGTATGCATACTGAAAGGAATAAACTCCACTTGTATGAGTAAAGCGTAAAAATCCTTTCATGCGGTAAATAGTATCAGGAAGTTGTCGTACCCAGTGTTCGAACACGTCTAAATCAATTGGACTTGTAAATGTATGTACGTATGTTTGAATGCGTAGTCTTTCGATATTCATTCGCTCATGCTCGTTTCTCATCCGCTTCGATAACAAATGAATATCTTCCATTCGCACATTAGAAAACGTTGTGAAAATTGTGCGCGCCTCGCTGTTGATCGTTTGTAATTCAAACGATAATTTCGCTTGTTCATCCGGACGTAATATATCTGTCTTATTGACAATTAATACATCCGCGTGACGAACTTGTTCTTTTAACAACATTTGCAGGGGAATGGAGAGTTGTTGACGATTCATCCAACGTGTTGCGTCGATTGTCGTAATAATCCCCCCCATTTGAATGCGACCAGCAAACAATGGCGACATACACGCATCGAGTACTTCAACAGGATGTGCTACCCCTGTCGTTTCAATATAAATGACATCTAACTCATGTTTTTGAAGGAGGGAATAAAGCTCTACTTCAAATTGATCTTGAATGGTGCAACATACACAGCCGCTTAATAATTCGCTTAACACAGCATCTTCTAAAACGGCATGCGAATCAATAGATACTTGACCGATTTCATTCATTACCACAGCCACTTTCCGTCCACGCTCGTTTTCATTTTGTAGTAGTCGCTTTAATAATGTCGTTTTACCACTTCCGAGAAATCCAGATAAGATGTATATGTCTGTATGTTTCATAAAGTTCTCCTTTCTACATGTTCTTTTTTGATCATAGTCAAAAGTAATGCATAGCACAAGAAAAATATATCGTGCATCGATGGGCAATTTGCTTAAAAGAGAAAAAATGATGCATCTGTCCTTGCATACCTTTTGTTTTCTTTCATATACATATCTTTGTAATCTTTTTGGAAAAATTTTTATCATCTATTTACAAACTTATCTTATCATGTATATAATTTACTATATCCAATCATTTGAAAAGGAGGGAAGGACCATGACGACAATGACAGTAGCATATTGCACAATCGAACAAAGAAAGACTGGTCCAACCTTCCCGTGTGAAGATCATTGATCTTTTCATAAGCGCTCACATGCCGCAAGGAAGGTACTGTTCCTTGCGGCTTTTATTTTCAGTCCGCAAAGGGATCTTCTCTTGCGGATTTTTTATTGAAAGGAGGTGAGCAAGCGATGAAGTTTCATTTATTTTTCTTAACGATTTCTATTCAACGACGAATATGGACGGCTGAAGAAATAAAGCAAGAACAGCTCATTCATCAACTTGAAGAAGAGATGATGGATCGAAAATGTTCAATGTACCAATTGTTTTAATTTGGAAAACAAACACATGTTGAAGGGGGAATGAAAAATGAAACAACAACGCTCGAAAACAAATGTGACTTGGACGGTAGATGACGATTAGTTTTACGCGACAAGAGTTGATCTCTTATAGATCAGCTCTTTTTTCTTTACAAAATCTTTACTTGTTCATATAAGTATATGATTATATAATGATTAACGGATGAAGGAGGGAGGTATATGTATCACGAAGAAGTTGCAAATATGTTAAAGTTACTAGGCGATAAGACTAGACTGATGATTATCAGTATATTGAACGAAACAGACTGCTGTGTATGTGAGCTTGTTGACATGTTACAAATGAGCCAGCCAGCCATTAGTCAACATTTACGAAAATTAAAAGACAACGGTTTAGTAAAAGAATCAAAAAAAGCGCAGTGGGTATTTTATTCACTAAATAAAAAACATGAGTTTTATCCAATGATGCAAAGCATTTTTGCTTATTTGCCAGATCCAAAAGAGCGCATTCGTCCACTTGAGGAAAAAGGAATGCGTATGCAGTGTGAATAAAAAGAGAGGAGTGGTTTTTTGCTTTCCGTTATTCTTGCATCACTGATTTTTCTTATTACCCTCGTTTTTGTCATTTGGCAACCGCGCAATTTATCCATTGGTTGGTCTGCCTGCGGGGGCGCCTTATTAGCGTTGCTTGTTGGAGTCGTTGATTTCCAAGATGTTATAGATGTAACAAACATTGTTTGGAATGCGACGCTTGCTTTTATTGCGATCATTATCATTTCTTTAATTTTAGATGAAATTGGTTTTTTCGAATGGGCAGCGTTACATATGGCGCGTGCGGCTAAAGGAAATGGGATGAACATGTTTATATTCGTCTCTATTCTCGGCGCACTTGTGGCAGCGTTTTTCGCAAACGACGGCGCTGCACTCATCTTAACACCGATTGTATTAGCCATGGTACGTGCATTGCAGTTTGATGAACGAAACGTATTGCCATTCATCTTAGCAAGTGGATTTATTGCAGACACAACATCTTTGCCACTTATTGTAAGCAATCTTGTCAATATTGTCTCTGCGGACTTCTTCCATATTAGCTTTGCTGAGTACGCATCGCGTATGATTGTACCAAACTTTTTCTCGCTCGCAGCGAGCATCGGGGTACTTTACTTATATTTTCGAAAAGACATTCCGAAACGTTATGATTTATCGCATGTCAAACAACCATACGAAGCGATTAAAGACGTGCGCATGTTTCGATTGTCTTGGATCGTTCTTGCGGTTTTATTAGTCGGTTATTTTGTCGGTGAATTTGTAAATATCCCTGTTTCGTTTATTGCTGGTGCTGTCGCGTTATTGTTTTTATGGATGGGAAGACGTAGTCCGGCTGTACATGTGAAACAAATATTAAAGGGGGCGCCATGGGCTGTCGTCTTTTTCTCGATCGGGATGTATGTTGTTGTCTACGGATTACGTAACGTCGGATTAACGAACATTCTAGCTGATATGATCGAAGCGGCTGCGAATCAAGGGCTGTTTATGGCGACGATTGCCATGGGATTTATCGCAGCTATCTTATCATCTGTCATGAATAATATGCCAACCGTCATGATTGATGCGCTAGCGATAGCTGATACGAATACGACGGGAATCATTCGGGAAGCGCTGATTTATGCAAATGTGATTGGCTCAGACTTAGGACCGAAAATTACACCGATCGGTTCGCTCGCCACACTTCTTTGGTTACATGTGCTTTCAACAAAAGGAGTAAAAATCACGTGGGGCACTTATTTTAAAAATGGTTTAATTTTAACCATCCCAACGTTATTTATTACTCTCGTTGGGTTATATATATGGTTACTTATTATTCATTAAAAGGAGTCGATTGAGATGAAAAAAGTAATTTATTTCTTATGTACAGGGAACTCTTGCCGTAGCCAAATGGCAGAAGGATGGGCAAAAAAATATCTCGGCGATGAATGGGAAGTATATAGTGCTGGCATTGAGGCCCACGGTTTAAATCCGAACGCAGTCAAAGCGATGAAAGAAGTAGGGATCGATATTTCAAATCAAACATCAGACGTTATCAATGAAGATATTTTAAACAGAGCCGATTTAGTCGTTACATTATGTGGACATGCGGCTGATCATTGTCCAGTCACACCACCGCATGTCAAACGTGTTCATTGGGGGTTTGACGATCCTGCAAAAGCAGAAGGAACAGAAGAAGAAAAATGGGCTGTCTTCCAACGCGTCCGTGATGAAATTGGTGCACGAATTAAACGATTTGCCGAAACAGGAGAATAAGAGGAAAAACAAGAAGCCGGAAGGAAACGTCCCGGCTTCTTTTCTTAATATAACGAAAATATATTGTTTTCAGATAAAAAAGAGCATAAAATGATTAAAGTATAGTTTTCCTTTTATCCACCCTAAAAGATATATATTTTACGAATAAGGGAGAGATGTTTTTGTGTCAGTAAAAAATATAAAAACGTATATTCTTTTGTTTTTAACTGCTACGATTTGGGGTGGTGCCTTTGTTGCTGGAAAAGTAGCAACGACGACTTTACATCCTGTGTCAGTTGCTTTTTTTCGCTTTTTCGGTGCTAGTTTGATTTTGTTTCCATTACTGTACTGGAAAGAACCGAATAGACCAACTCCGACGAGAAAAGATTGGATCGTGTTAGCGCTCCTCGGTTTAACGGGAGTGTTTTTATACAACATTTTCTTTTTTATAGCTACAAAATATGCACCAATTGTTAAAAGCTCATTAGTCATTGCAGTCAATGCTCCGTTGATTACATTGTTGTCTGCACTATTTTTGAAGGAAAAATTGAACGGAAGAAGTATATTTGGTATGTTGCTCGCTGTATTTGGAGCGGTATATATTATTACAAATGGTCATCCGTCCGTACTTATCGAAATTGGTGTTGCTCCGATCGATCTCGTGCTAGCAGGGGCATGTCTCAGCTGGAGTACATACTCTGTTATCGGAAAAGTGGCAATGAAAACATATAGTCCGCTCGCAGCAACAACGTACGCAACAGGTTTTGGAACGTTATTTTTAGCACCGTTTGCGCTATACTATACTTCCTTTGCATCTGTCAAAATGAGTGGATGGGATGTGTGGTTAAGCGTTTTATACGTTGCTGTTGTCGTTTCGGCTATCAGCTTCGTTTGGTGGTATAATGGTATTCAAAAGGTGGGAGCTTCAACCGCTTCGGTTTTCATTAATGTGATGCCTATTTCTGCTACGGTGATGGGAACGATCTTTTTTAATGAACATTTATCAATGACCCATATCGTTGGAGCGGCGTTTGTATTTAGCGGTATTTTGTTTAACATTTACAGCAAACAAGAAAAAGCGATGTTCCCCATCATCAAAAAAGGAGCGAACATATGATCTCGTGAAAAATGATTACATTTGAGGTGTAAGGAACATGTGGAAAGGATATGGACTTATATTGTTATCGGCAACAGGATTTGCGTTTATTCCCATTTTTGCATTATACGCATACGACAGCGGTGTCACTGTGACGACCTTGTTGTTTTTACGTTTTGCATTGGCTGCGCTCTTCTTTTTTCTGTACTTATGGTTAAAAGAAAAAAACTGGAAGGTTTCGCGGTCACATCTATTGTATTTATTTTTACTAGGTGGCATTTTCTATATGATGCAATCTTCTTTTTATGACTTTAGCCGAGAACACTCGTGACTTCAGTCATGAGATGAATCGGCTTTTTAAACAAATGACATATGTCGATGTATGGTTTGATTTAAAATGCTTGTTTTAAAAGGAATTGACTTTAAAACTCCTCTGATATATGTTGCGCTATTATTGAGGTGAACCACATGGCAGAAGTGAAACGTGGCAGAGGATATGTGTACTCCATTCAA